>NZ_VDAY01000003.1:0-315243 GCF_019584005.1 Citrobacter sp. EC_71 | reverse complement strand
CGCTCAATGTGGCAGTTACTGAAAAAGGTCCGCCATTTTATGGAAACCGCCAGCCCATTCCCCGGAGGAAAACATGGCCAGGCAAAAGTGTAGCGGTATTAGGCGCAGCTATTTAGATCACGGGATCCCTTTATTGGATAAAATGAAGAAAGTGGATGTCTCCCTTGACGATATATTAGTCGCTGCCCGACAAAATCAGGGGATTACCGAATCAAGTAAAATTAAGTATGCCATTCTGGAACGCAACGGACATATTTCTGTTATTCCTGAAGAGAATTAGCGAGGCGGTAATGAATACGGAGAACAATGACGCAAAAACAGTCTGAACTGACGAAACGGGTCGCAAACACGCTTGTTGGTAGCGATTTAACGTTGACTACCGCAGAATCCTGTACAGGAGGAAAGCTGGCCGCCGCGCTTTGTGCACAGGCGGATACCGCAGAATTTTATGATATTGGTGTTATTACCTTTAGCGATCGTGCCAAGCAGAAAATGCTTGGCGTGCGGGCCAGTACGCTGGAAAAATATAGCGCCGTTAGTGAACAAACGGTTAGTGAGATGTCTGTAGGGATACGTGAGCGAGCCGGAACCGATATCAGCATAGCCATTAGTGGATATGCGGGGCCGGAGGGTGGGGAGGATGGTACTCCCGCAGGAACGGTGTGGTTTGCGTGGAATTTCCGCGGGCAGATAATAACAAAACGGGAGTATTTTTCCGGGGATTGCCAGGACGTCATTGAAAAGGCGGTGCGTTTTAGCCTGGCGGTATTGATTGAAGAAGTTTCAGCCTGGAAGAACAAATAAATAAACCAGGAAATATCCGAGGAAATATCTTCACGCTATGTGAAGTTGTCATCGTGAGAACCAGGTTAATATTAGGCAAAAATTAAGTGTTGGGTAAATTATAAAGGTCATGTCATTCATTTTGTTCTACGCTTATTAGTCTTTGCGATGAATGATGACTCATGAGAGGTGATTGAATGACTGACCTAAATAAAGGAAAACAGACCACCAATAAAACTAATTCAGAGCGTTTTCCTCAGCCGCCTTTTCCACATCAAAAACAACCTTTTCCGGGACTCGCCGGAAAAATGCAACCGCGTCCCGATCATGGCGAAGAAAGCTATCAGGGAAGCGGCAGGTTAAATGGTCGCAAGGTATTAATTACCGGTGGTGATTCAGGTATTGGGCGTGCTGTTGCCATTGCATATGCCCGCGAAGGCGCCGATGTCGCGATTAATTATTTACCTGAAGAAGAGGACGATGCGCGTGAGGTTGTCGAATTGATAAAAAAAGCTGGGAGAAAAGTTGCGGCGATTCCCGGTGATATTCGTGACGAAACTTTTTGTAACCATCTGGTAAAACAGGCGGTAGACGCCCTGGGAGGGTTGGATATCCTGGTGAATAACGCCGGTCGTCAGCAATTTTGTGAATCGATCGAAGAACTCACCACAGAAGAATTTGATGCGACATTCAAGACCAATGTCTACGCCATGTTTTGGATCACCAAGGCGGCTATTCCCCATTTCTCGCGAGATAGCGTGATTATTAACACCTCGTCGGTACAGGCTTATGAGCCAAGTGAGATCCTGCTTGATTATGCTCAGACCAAGGCGGCGATAGTGGCATTTACTAAATCGCTGGCTAAACAACTGGCCCCCAAAGGGATCCGTGTAAATGCTGTCGCGCCTGGGCCGTACTGGACGGTATTGCAGTGTTGCGGTGGCCAACCACAGGAAAAAATTGAGAAATTTGGCGCCAATGAGCCACTCGGTCGTCCAGGCCAACCGGTAGAAATTGCTCCGCTGTATGTCACTTTAGCGGCTGAAGAGAATAGCTATACATCCGGTCAGGTATGGTGTTCTGACGGGGGGACCGGAACCCTCTGACGTCTATGTTCGCTGAGTCGAAACGTCTGCTGGGGAAAACCAGCGCGGACAATACTGTATAAGGGCAGGGGGCGGCATGTACCGCTCCCTGAATATTAACCAATGACAGCGATGCCAAGACGTTCCAGGATCAACGATGCCTGGTAGCTGTCCAGTTTAACGCCTTGCAAATCAACACCCCGGACATCGAGATCGCCCAGTTCTGAATTGGTCAAATCACAGTGCGTAAAGTTTGCTGCCCGCCAGTCGAACGATGAAAACTCGCCGCCAGAGAGGTCCGATCCACTGAACGTTGCGCCAAGTACTTGAGTACCCATCCAGCGGTTTTCCCACAGCTCGCACTTTTCCAGTACGACTTTTGAAAAGTTGGCGTAGCTTAAGTTGGTATTGGTGATATAGGCGCTACAAAACCAGGTGAGTGTGGTAATCATATTCATAAAGCTTGCGCCGCGAAAATCTGAACCTTGTGCACGGCAGTGGCGAATTTCGATTCCCAGCGCACTCACATTTCTGAAATCCGCCATGGAGAGATCGCAACTTTTGAAAATGGCATCTTTCAGGATAGCGCGGCTAAAATTACACCCTTTCTGGCTCTCTCGATCATAAAATTGGCAGCCAATAAACTCAGTACCGCTAAGGTCGGCACCCGAAAAATCACAGTTGAAAAATGTGCTATTTTCGACTTTCTCACCGGTGAACCTGTTTCTGTCAATTTTTTCGCCAACTAACGCCAGAGTCATCATGATTAACCTGTTTTTTTATACAGTGATTGCAACATGGTAAACTGTTTTGACCCTCGCGTCCAACGTCTGCTCCTGTACGCTAAATTTGGTGTTTCTTGAGTAACGCACGGAGCTGATGGTAGGTCAGACCTAATAATTCAGCGGCTTTTTTCTGATTAAATTTCGCCTGCTGTAAGCTGGTTTGCAAAAATTCCTTCTCCTGCTGCTGTTGGAACTCACGCAGATCCAGCGGTAAGGCTACTGATGTGTGTCTGGTTTCTTGCACCAGCGGCGGTCCGGCGTGACGCCTGAATGGGTCAATCACAATCTCATTCAGCGGGTAATCGCTGGTTCCGTGTCGGTAAACCGAACGCTCCACGACGTTTTTCAGCTCACGAATATTGCCCGGCCAACGGTAGTGGAGGAGCGTTTCTTTGGCCTCGTTGGTGAACCCTGGAAACAACGGTAACCCGATCTCACGGCACATCTGAATGGCAAAATGTTCAGCCATTAACATGATATCGCTTTGACGTTCGCGTAACGGTGGGAGTTGCACCACATCAAAAGCCAGACGATCCAGCAGGTCGGCGCGGAACGTGCCTTCACTCACCATGCGCGGCAGGTCGGCATTGGTTGCACAAACCAGTCGTACGTTGACCTGCAGCGGCTGGCTACCGCCTACGCGTTCCAGCTCTCCGTACTCAATAACGCGCAGCAGTTTTTCCTGTACCAGCATCGGGGCGGTCGCCAGTTCATCAAGAAACAGCGTGCCGCCATCGGCGCGCTCGAAACGACCCGGATGACGTTTCTGTGCGCCAGTAAAGGCGCCAGCTTCGTGACCGAAGAGTTCAGAATCGAGTAAATTTTCGTTGAGCGCCGCGCAGTTAAGTGAAATAAACGGGCCTTGCCAGCGGGTGGAGAGATAGTGCAGGCGGTTGGCGATAAGCTCTTTCCCCGTACCGCGTTCCCCAATGACCAGCACAGGTTTATCCAGCGGCGCGAGATGAGAAACCTGCTCCAGAACTTCAATAAAGCTGTTCGCTTCGCCCAGAAGATTATCTTTGTATCCTGCCATGATGAAATTCACCATTTTTTAGTGTTATTCACCAATTTACCCTATTTATCCCGGCAGGTAAAATTGGATATTTTCAAATAATTCAATGAATTAAAAAGTTGGCATGCGAAGTGCATTAGAACAGCAGCAGGGCATTGCCCGATATCAGAACAGTAAGTGAGGATTACATTATGGGTATTTTTTCTCGTTTTGCCGACATCGTGAACGCCAACATTAATGCGTTGCTGGAAAAGGCTGAAGATCCGCAGAAGCTGGTGCGGTTGATGATCCAGGAAATGGAAGACACGCTGGTTGAGGTGCGCTCCAACTCCGCACGCGCTCTGGCAGAAAAGAAACAGTTATCGCGTCGTATCGAACAGGCCAGCGCCCAACAGGCAGAGTGGCAGGAAAAAGCAGAGCTGGCGCTGCGTAAAGAAAAAGAAGATTTGGCGCGTTCTGCGTTAATCGAAAAACAGAAACTGACTGATCTGATTGCCTCGCTGGAGCATGAGGTGACGCTGGTTGACGATACGCTGGCGCGTATGAAAAAAGAGATCGGTGAGCTGGAAAACAAACTTAGTGAAACCCGTGCTCGTCAGCAGGCGTTGATGCTGCGCCATCAGGCGGCGAGTTCTTCCCGTGATGTTCGTCGTCAACTGGACAGCGGCAAACTGGATGAAGCGATGGCGCGCTTTGAATCTTTTGAGCGCCGTATCGATCAGATGGAAGCTGAAGCTGAAAGCCATAACTTCGGTAAGCAGAAGTCTCTGGATCAGCAATTTGCTGACCTGAAAGCAGATGATGAAATCAGCGAGCAGTTGGCGCAATTGAAAGCCAAAATGCAGCAAGACAAGCAATAATAATATCTGGCGGTGCCCGAACGCGCCGCCGCTCATCACCTGTAAGGAGTACTCATGAGCGCGCTATTTCTGGCCATCCCGTTAACCATCTTTGTGCTTTTCGTCTTACCGATTTGGCTCTGGCTGCATTACAGCAATCGTTCCAGTCGCGGCGAGCTGGCGCAAAGTGAACAACAGCGTCTGATAGAACTTAACCAGGACGCACAGCGGATGCGTGAGCGCATTCAAGCGCTGGAAGACATCCTTGATGCTGAACATCCAAACTGGAGGGACCGCTAATGGGGGGCGTTAATCTGAATAAAAAACTGTGGCGTATACCGCAGCAGGGCATGGTGAAAGGGGTTTGCGCGGGTATTGCGCATTATCTCGATGTTCCTGTGAAACTGGTGCGGATCCTGGTGGTACTGTCCATCTTTTTTGGTCTGGCCTTTTTCACCTTTGTCGCCTACATCGTACTGACGTTTGTGTTGGATCCGATGCCGGACAACGTGGTTTCCGGAGATCAGCAGCCATCAAGCGGTGAGTTGTTGGATGCTGTCGATCGTGAGCTGGCCGCAAGTGAAAAGCGTTTGCGTGAGATGGAGCGTTATGTGACGTCTGATACCTTCACTTTACGCAGCCGCTTCCGCCAATTGTGAGGTTAGAAATGAATAATCGCTGGCAACGTGTCGGGCAAAGGGTTAAGCCGGGCTTTAAAATAGCAGGTAAGCTGGTGCTACTGACTGCGCTGCGCTATGGCCCGGCTGGGGTAGTAGGGTGGGCGGTGAAGTCCGTGGCCCGACGTCCGCTAAAAATGTTGCTGGCGTTAGTACTGGAACCTTTGTTGAGCCGGGCAGCGACAAAATTGTCGAAACGCTATTCAGGTAATCAACCCTGATATCTGAAACAACAAAAGCAAGCAACAATTAGTCAACATTCCCTCAGTTAATTTGCGGCAGCTCACAAATACGATTTTTTGGCTGCCAAAATTCTTTTATAACCCCCCTCCAGGTCACCTCAGCTGATTGACAGCTTATTTCCGGCAGAGTAGTCTCTTGCGTCATGGGACCGCTACCACGAGAAATGAAGGTGAACCAAAAAATCCAAAAATGTCTGAGTGAAGTCTATGGCGACACATTTTCTTCACTTCACTATGAAGCGCTGGTTGCGCGTTTAGAAAAAGCACAAAAATTAATTAAAAAAAACCGTAAAGCGCATTGGGATGAGGGCGATGTTGTTCTGATCACTTACGCCGATCAATTTTACGCGGAAGATAAAAAACCGCTGCCAACGTTTAATCAGTTTTATCATGAATGGCTTAAGTCGATATTTTCTCATGTGCACCTGTTGCCATTTTATCCGTGGTCATCGGATGATGGTTTTTCAGTAATTAATTACTATCAGGTTGCCGAAGAAACCGGTGACTGGAATGATATTAAGCAATTAGCTGAATCCAGTCGACTGATGTTTGATTTTGTTTGTAACCATATGTCAGCTAAAAGCGAATGGTTTAATAACTATTTGCAACAGCTTGACGGTTATGAAGATTTCTTTATTGCGATGGATCCTGATACGGACCTGAGCAACGTCACGCGCCCGCGCGCATTACCGTTACTGACCCCGTTTACGCTGAAAGATAATACAGTGCGTCATCTCTGGACGACGTTCAGCGACGACCAGATCGATCTCAACTATGCCAATCCATTAGTATTACTGGCGATGATCGATGTACTACTGAGTTACCTGGAGCAGGGCGCTGATTATGTCCGCCTGGATGCGGTTGGTTTTATGTGGAAAGAGCCAGGGACAACCTGTATTCACCTGGAAAAAACGCATCAGCTTATCAAACTGTTCCGCGCTATTGCTGACTGCGCGGCACCGGGTACAGCGATCATTACTGAAACGAACGTTCCGCATAAGGATAACATTTCCTATTACGGTAATGGCCGCGATGAGGCTCACATGGTGTACCAGTTCTCGCTGCCGCCGCTGGTGCTGCATGCGGTACAACGCCAGGATACAACGACATTGTGTCAGTGGGCGCAATCACTGGAACTGCCATCGACTGAGACCACATGGTTTAATTTCCTCGCATCGCATGACGGAATTGGCCTCAACCCGTTACGGGGCCTGTTACCTGAAGATGAAATCATGCGACTGGTGACGGAATTACAACAAGATGGCGCCTTGGTTAACTGGAAGAATAATCCTGATGGTAGTCGAAGTCCGTATGAAATTAACGTCACGTATATGGATGCGTTAACGCCGGGTAATAGCAGTAATACTGAAAGATTTGCCCGCTTTATTCTCGCCCATGCCATTTTGCTGAGTTTTCCAGGCGTACCGGCGATTTACATTCAAAGTATCCTCGGGTCACGTAATGACTATAAAGGTGTGGAGGAACTGGGTTATAACCGGGCGATCAACCGTAAAAAATATCATATCAAACAAATAGAAACGGAACTGGCTGATGAAACCTGTTTGCGTCACGCCGTTTATCATGAGTTATCCCGATTGATTGTTCTACGACGTAATAACAAAGCATTCCATCCTGATAGTGATTTTAAGATTAACAGTGTTACACCGGTCGTTATGCAAATTAAGCGTACGGCAGAGACAGGCGAAGAAATTACCGGTTTATTTAATGTCAGCGGTCAGACGCAACCCATTAATATTGATATTGAAAATGGATTTGATTTGATTAGCGAAGAAAGTATTTCGGGTAAGGAATTAACACTACACGCCTGGCAGGTTATGTGGGTTAAGAAATAAAAAGGAACATTTCATGCTTAAAGCTAAAATTGTGCTGATTTCAGCACTGGTGTCCTGCGCCCTGGTTTCTGGGTGTAAGGATGATAAAAAATCCTCTGTCGCAATTGAATTTATGCACTCTTCTGTAGAGCAGGAGCGGCAGGCGGTTATTGCCAAACTGATTGAGCGCTTTGAAAAAGAGAACCCCGGTATCAGCGTCAAACAGGTTCCTGTTGAAGAGGATGCTTACAACACCAAAGTGATTACCCTCGCGCGTAGCGGTTCACTTCCGGAAGTTATTGAAACCAGCCATGACTACGCGAAAGTCATGGACAAAGAATCGCTTATCGATCGTAAAGCGGTGGCGCAGGTCATTAACGGTGTAGGTGAAGACGCGTTTTATGATGGCGTACTGCGTATTGTACGCACCGAAGATGGCTCTGCATGGACCGGGGTTCCGGTCAGCGCCTGGATTGGCGGGGTCTGGTATCGCAAAGATGTACTGGCAAAAGCAGGCCTTGAAGAACCGAAAGACTGGCAGCAATTGCTCGACGTGGCGCAAAAGCTAAACAATCCTGCCAGCAAAAAATATGGTATTGCGCTCCCTACGGCGGAAAGCGTATTGACCGAACAGTCCTTCTCCCAGTTCGCGCTTTCTAACCAGGCTAACGTTTTCGATGCGCAGGGAAAGATAACCCTTGATACGCCAGAGATGGCGCAGGCGCTGGAATACTATCGCTCGCTTGCGGCAAACACGATGCCGGGTTCTAACGACATCATGGAGGTCAAAGACGCTTTCATGAACGGCACTGCACCAATGGCTATTTATTCCACCTATATCCTCCCGGCGGTGATTAAGGAGGGGGATCCTCAAAATGTTGGCTTTATGGTACCGACGGAAAAAACCTCTGCTGTATATGGCATGTTGACGTCGCTGACCATAACCGCAGGACAAAAAACCGAAGAGACAGAAGCCGCAGAAAAATTTGTCACCTTTATGGAGCAGGCCGACAACATTGCTGACTGGGTAATGATGTCCCCAGGTGCCGCGCTCCCGGTTAATAAAGCGGTGGTGAACACCTCAACGTGGAAAGATAACGCCGTCATTAAAGCGCTGGGTGAGTTACCCAATCAGCTGATTGCCGAACTGCCGAATATTCAGGTCTTCGGCGCAGTCGGCGATAAGAACTTTACCCGCATGGGTGACGTTACGGGTTCCGGCGTCATAAGCACCATGGTGCACAACGTCACGGTAGGAAAAGCTGACCTTTCAACGACGATGAAGGCCAGCCAGACCAAACTGGATGACCTTGTTGAACAGCGCTAATGGGGAAATGGAAAGCCGTGATGAATAAGTTCTTTTCAGGTCGATCGGATATGCCATTTGCCATGCTGCTGCTGGCGCCCAGCTTACTCTTGTTGGGGGGGTTAGTTGCATGGCCGATGATATCTAACATCGAAATCAGCTTTATGCGTCTGCCGCTCAATCCGCAAATTGAGTCAACATTTGTCGGCCTGAGTAACTATATCCGTATCTTAACCGATCCCGGATTCTGGCATTCGCTGTGGATGACGGTCTGGTATACCGCGCTGGTTGTTGCCGGGAGCACGGTGCTGGGGCTGGGAGTGGCGATGTTTTTTAACCGTGAGTTTCCTCTGCGGAAAACGGCGCGCTCACTGGTGATCCTCTCTTACGTAACGCCATCTATTTCGCTGGTGTTTGCCTGGAAATACATGTTCAACAACGGCTACGGCATTGTGAACTATCTCGGCGTGGATCTGCTGCATCTGTTTGAGCAGGCGCCGTTATGGTTCGACAATCCAGGCAGCAGCTTCGCACTGGTCGTGCTGTTCGCCATCTGGCGCTACTTTCCGTATGCCTTTATCTCGTTTCTGGCGATTTTACAGACTATTGATAAATCGCTGTATGAAGCGGCGGAAATGGATGGCGCGAACGCCTGGCAACGGTTTCGTATCGTCACGCTGCCAGCGATCATGCCGGTGCTGGCGACCGTAGTCACGCTGCGTACGATCTGGATGTTCTATATGTTCGCCGATGTTTATCTGCTGACCACTAAAGTCGATATTCTCGGGGTCTATCTCTATAAAACAGCGTTTGCATTTAATGACTTAGGCAAAGCGGCCGCTATTTCTGTCGTCCTCTTCGTCATCATTTTCGCTGTTATCCTGCTGACCAGAAAACGGGTGAACCTCAATGGCAACAAATAAACGCACGCTTGGCCGCATCGGCTTTTACTGTGGATTAATTGTCTTCCTGGGCATCACGTTATTTCCGTTTTTTGTGATGCTGATGACCTCATTCAAAAGCGCAAAAGAGGCGATCTCGCTGCATCCCACGCTGTTACCTCAGCAATGGACGCTGGAACATTACATCGACATTTTTAACCCGATGATCTTCCCATTTGTTGACTACTTCCGTAATAGCCTGGTGGTATCGGTCACGTCATCGGTGGTGGCGGTGTTTCTCGGCGTGCTTGGGGCGTATGCGCTTTCCCGTCTGCGTTTTAAGGGACGGATGACCATCAATGCCAGTTTTTACACGGTGTACATGTTTTCGGGGATTTTGCTGGTAGTGCCGCTTTTCAAAATCATTACGGCCCTCGGCATTTATGATACCGAAATGGCGTTGATTATCACCATGGTGACCCAAACGCTGCCGACAGCCGTGTTTATGCTGAAAAGCTACTTCGACACCATTCCGGATGAGATAGAAGAGGCCGCGATGATGGATGGATTAAATCGTCTGCAAATTATCTTTCGCATCACCGTGCCGTTGGCCATGTCCGGTCTGGTTTCAGTCTTTGTGTACTGCTTTATGGTTGCGTGGAATGACTATCTGTTCGCCTCGATTTTCCTCTCCAGCGCCAGCAATTTCACATTACCGGTCGGTCTGAACGCGCTGTTCAGTACGCCTGACTATATCTGGGGACGCATGATGGCCGCATCGTTAGTCACCGCATTGCCGGTGGTCATTATGTATGCGCTTTCCGAACGTTTTATTAAGAGTGGTTTGACCGCAGGCGGCGTGAAAGGCTAAGCGGCCAGTTTAATTAAGGAGTTGTAAATGAAGAAGTTAGTTGCCACCGAACCGCGTGTTGCAGCGCTGGTTGAATATGAAGACAGAACAGTTTCCGCCAACGAAGTGAAAGTCCGCGTACGTTTTGGCGCACCGAAACATGGCACCGAAGTGGTCGATTTTCGCGCTGCCAGTCCGTTTATTGATGAAGATTTTAACGGCGAATGGCAAATGTTTATGCCGCGTCCGAAAGGGGCGCCGCGCGGAATTGAGTTCGGTAAGTTCCAGCTTGGCAACATGGTGGTGGGCGATGTCATTGAGTGTGGTAGCGATGTGACCGATTACGCCGTCGGCGATTCTGTATGCGGCTACGGCCCACTGGCAGAAACGGTAATCTTTAACGCCGTAAACAACTACAAACTGCGCAAAATGCCAGAAGGTAGTTCGTGGAAAAATGCCGTGTGCTATGACCCTGCACAGTTCGCCATGAGCGGTGTGCGCGATGCCAATGTGCGCGTCGGCGACTTTGTGGTCATCGTCGGGTTAGGGGCAATTGGCCAGATCGCCGTACAACTGGCTAAGAAAGCGGGTGCGTCAGTGGTTATTGGCGTGGATCCGATTGCCCATCGTTGTGATATCGCGCGTCGCCATGGGGCTGATTTCTGTCTGGATCCGATTGGCACCGACGTGGGCATGGAAATTAAAAAACTGACCGGCAAACAGGGCGCGGATGTGATTATCGAAACCAGCGGCTATGCGGATGCGCTGCAATCGGCGCTACGCGGTCTGGCCTATGGCGGAACCATCTCCTATGTCGCCTTCGCAAAACCTTTTGCTGAAGGGTTTAACTTGGGCCGTGAAGCGCACTTCAACAACGCCAAAATCGTCTTCTCCCGGGCCTGCAGTGAACCAAATCCAGATTATCCGCGCTGGAGCCGCAAGCGCATTGAGGAGACCTGCTGGGAACTGTTGATGAACGGTTATCTGAACTGTGAAGAGCTTATCGATCCGGTAGTCACCTTCGCCAGCAGCCCGGAAAGCTATATGCAGTATGTCGATCGCCATCCGGAACAGAGCATCAAAATGGGCGTGACGTTTTAATTAAGGAATACAGAAAATGAAAATCGGAACACAGAATCAGGCTTTTTTCCCGGAAAATATTCTCGAGAAATTCCGTTACATCAAAGAGATGGGTTTTGATGGTTTTGAAATTGACGGCAAATTGCTGGTCAACAATCTTGAGGAAGTGAAAGCGGCGATCAAAGAAACGGGTCTGCCTGTTACCACCGTCTGCGGGGGGTATGACGGTTGGATCGGTGATTTTATCGAAGAACGTCGTTTGAATGGTTTACAGCAGATTACCCGCATTCTCGAAGCGCTGTCCGAAGTAGGCGGGCAAGGCATTATTGTCCCTGCCGCCTGGGGCATGTTTACCTTCCGCCTACCGCCGATGACCTCTCCGCGTAGTCTGGAAGGCGATCGTAAAGCCGTCAGTGATTCATTGATTTATCTCGATAAAGTTGCCGAGCGTACGGGGACGGTGGTGTATCTTGAGCCGCTCAACCGATATCAGGATCATATGATCAACACCCTGGCGGATGCTCGCCGCTATATCGTGGAAAACAACCTGAAGCATGTGCAAATCATTGGTGATTTTTACCATATGAATATCGAAGAAGACGATATGGCACAGGCGCTGCATGACAATCGCGATCTGTTGGGACACGTGCATATTGCGGATAACCATCGTTATCAGCCGGGGAGCGGTACGCTGGATTTCTCTGCGCTTTTTGACCAACTGCGTGAAGATAATTATCAGGGCTATGTAGTGTATGAAGGGCGCGTACGGGCGGAGAACCTGCCGGAAGCATACCGTCAGTCGCTGGCCTGGCTGCGTACCTGCTAAGAGGATTTCCGTGAAAAGTGCACTGACAAGCGCTCCGCTACGTGTCGCCATTATCGGCGCCGGGCAGGTCGCGGATAAAGTTCATGCTTCGTACTACTGCACCCGCAACGATCTGGAACTGGTGGCTGTCTGTGACAGCCGCCTGTCACAGGCGCAGGTGCTGGCAGAGAAATACGGTAATCCGCAGGTTTGGGATGATCCTCAGACGATGTTACGCGAGGCTAAGCCAGATATCGTCAGCATCTGTTCGCCCAATCGTTTTCATTATGAACACACCATGTTGGCGCTGAACGCTGGCTGCCATGTGATGTGCGAAAAGCCCCCGGCTATGACGCCAGACGAGGCGCTGGAGATGTGTCAAACGGCGCGGCGTATGGGGAAGGTACTGGCTTATGATTTTCATCATCGTTTCGCACTGGATACACAATTGCTTCGCGAACAGGTAATGAGCGGCGTGCTGGGTGAAATCTATGTCACTAATGTCCGCGCCTTGCGCCGCTGCGGCGTACCCGGCTGGGGTGTTTTTACCAACAAGGAACTGCAGGGCGGCGGGCCGCTGATTGATATCGGTATCCATATGCTTGATGCCGCGATGTATGTGTTGGGCTTCCCGGCGGTAAAGCGCGTTAACGCGCACAGCTATCAACGTATTGGTACGCGTAAGAACAGCGGCCAGTTTGGGGAATGGGATCCCGCGACGTACACCGTTGAGGATTCTCTGTTCGGCACGATCGAATTTCATAACGGCGGGATCCTGCGCCTTGAGACCTCTTTCGCGCTGAATATTCCTGAACAATCGATTATGAACGTCAATTTCTGTGGCGATCTTGCCGGGGCGACTTTATTTCCGGCGCAGGTCTATACCGATCGTGACGGAACGCTGGATGTGCTGTTCCAGCGCGAAATAGCCGATGACAATCGTCACTTTCGCAGCATGGAGTCTTTCGTAAATCACGTACAGGGCGAGCCTGTCGCTATTGCGGACGCAGAGCAGGGCGTCGTTATTCAACAACTGGTTGCCGCACTGTATGAATCGGCTGAAACAGGAACATATGTAGACTTATGACGAAGCCAGTAATGCTAACCGAACCGGCTTTTTGCCCACACAGTCTGAATAAATTCGCTTCACTCATGACGACCGGCAACGGTTATATGGGAATTCGCGCCAGCCATGAAGAAGCCTACACTTTACAGACTCGCGGCATGTATATTGCGGGACTGTATCATCGGGCAGGGAAAGGCGAAATTAATGAACTGGTTAATCTGCCGGATGTCGTGGGCGTGGAGATTACGCTTAATGGCGAGATTTTCTCGCTAACCAGCGGCGTGATTGAGAGCTGGCACCGAGAACTGGATTTTACCAGCGGTGAATTACGCCGTGCCCTGGTCTGGCGAGCGCCTGGCGGTGCACGTTTCGCTATTGAGAGTCGGCGGTTTGTCTCGGCGCAACAACTGCCGCTGTTTGCTATGGAAGTTGCTGTTACCCCATTGGGTGGTGATGCCTTCATTGGCATCTCAACCGGGATTGATGCCACGCTCACCAATCACGGACGTCAGCATCTGGATGAAACGCAGGTCCGGGTATTTGGTCAGCATCTTCTGCAAGGCATTTACACCACCCAGGACAATCGCAACGATATCGCGATCACGACGTTTTGCGACGTAGACGGTGCGGCGCAGCGCTGCTTCACCGCGAAAGAACGTCGGTTGTTACAACACAATAGCGTGCAGGCAAAAACCGGACAACGCGTTACGCTGACGAAAATTAGCTGGATCGACTGGGCGAGCGAGCGCAGCCTGTCGCTGGAAACCTGGGGACGCCAGTCGCTGCGTAATCTGGAAGCGTGCGCCCAGCAGGGATATGACGCGCTGCTGGCGGAATCGACCGCCAACTGGCATGCCTGGTGGCAAAGCCATCGTGTTCAGGTCACCAGTAATGATATGAGCGATCAGCGAGCGCTGGATTATGCTCTCTATCATTTGCGTGTAATGACGCCAGATCACGATGAGCGCAGCAGTATTGCGGCGAAAGGTCTGACGGGAGAAGGGTATAAAGGCCACGTTTTCTGGGATACCGAGGTCTTTCTGTTACCGTTCCATCTCTTCACCGAGCCGAAAACCGCAAGAAGTTTATTGCGTTACCGCTGGCATAATTTGTCGGGCGCGCGTGAGAAAGCCCGCCGCAACGGTTGGCAGGGGGCGCTGTTTCCCTGGGAGAGCGCGCGCAGCGGTGAGGAAGAGACGCCTGAATTCGCGGCGATCAACATTCGTACCGGGCTGCGGCAGAAAGTGGCCTCCGCACAGGCTGAGCATCATCTCGTGGCGGATATTGCCTGGGCGGTGATCAATTACTGGCATGCCACCGGGGATATGAACTTTATGTCCCGTGAAGGTATAACGCTGCTTCTGGAAACAGCAAAGTTCTGGATCAGCAGAGCCGTTATGGTTAATGACCGTTTAGAGATCCACGATGTTATTGGCCCGGATGAATACACCGAGCATGTGAACAATAATGCGTTCACCAACTACATGGCCTGGTACAACGTGGAGCAGGCGTTGGATTTTGCGCGTCGCCTGGGCTGTAACGATGAGACCTTTATTCATCGTGCTGAGCATTTTTTACGCCATCTCTGGCGTCCGGAAGCGTTGTCCGATGGTGTGTTACCTCAGGATGACACCTTCCTGAGCAAACCGGTTATCGATCTGTCCAGTTACAAAGCGAAAGCGGGCAAGCAGACGATTTTGCTCGATTACTCCCGCGCAGAGGTCAATGAGATGCAAATTCTCAAACAGGCCGATGTGGTGATGCTGACCTATATGCTGCCGGAGCAATTTACCCCGCAAACCTGTCTGGCGAACCTGTGGTTTTACGAACCGCGCACCATTCATGACTCGTCTTTGAGTAAGGCTATCCATGGGATTGTGGCAGCGCGTTGTGGTGATTCAGAGCAGGGATATCGCTTCTGGCGTGAAGGATCGCTTATCGATCTTGGTGACGATCCACATAGCTGTGATGACGGTATTCACGCAGCGGCGACGGGGGCCATCTGGCTGGGCGCAATCCAGGGATTTGCCGGCGTGAATGTTCGCCACGGGGAGTTACATTTTGCCCCTGCATTACCTGACCATTGGAAAACTCTGTCTTTCCCACTGCGTTGGCAGGGCGTTGATATGCAGGTCACTATCAATAAAGCTGAAATCCGCATTAGCACCACTGAGCGTATTACCTTGTGGGTTAATGGCGAAAAGATCGCCGTCCAGGGGGCGTCAGCGATTACTTATGACGGTGTTATTACGTCTATTTATGGGACCGCTACCACAAAAAGGGATGATGAATGATACTCAAACCACAGGCCATCATTTTTGATTTGGACGGCGTGATTACCGATACCGCACATTTGCATTTTCTGGCATGGCGGCAGGTAGCCAACGAAGTAGGGATTGCGATCGACGAAGCATTTAATGACAGCCTGAAAGGGATTAGTCGCAGCGAATCACTGCAGCGTATTTTGCACCACGGCGGGAAGGCGGGGGAGTTTACTCCGGAGACTTGCGCACAATTGGCTGAGAGAAAGAACCGGCTGTACGTCCATTCTTTGCGCCAGTTAACGGTCGACTCAGTATTGCCTGGGATTCGCGAGCTGTTAATGACGTTACGGGAAGAGCGGATTCCGGTTGGGTTGGCCTCAGTGTCGCTCAATGCGCCCACTATTTTACAGGCGCTTGATCTTAGCGCTTGTTTTGACTTTTGTGCGGATGCAGCGCTGATAACCCATTCAAAACCGGATCCAGAGATATTTCTGGCGGCCTGTGCGGGGCTTGGCGTTGACCCGCAGCAGTGCATTGGCATAGAAGATGCACAAGCGGGCGTTGATGCGATCAACGCCTGCGGCATGCTCTCCGTTGGCATCGGTACGGGGCTGAACGGGGCAAACTTGCAACTTCCTTCAACCGAATTTTTGACGTGGCCGTGCTTATCGGCTTTCTGGCAACACGACAAGTAAAGGATTCAACATGGCACAGCTTTCGTTGCAGCATATTCAAAAAATTTACGACAACCAGGTCCACGTCGTAAAAGACTTCAATCTGGAAATCGAAGACAAAGAGTTTATTGTTTTTGTTGGGCCTTCCGGTTGCGGGAAGTCAACGACGTTGCGCATGATCGCCGGTCTGGAAGAGATCAGCGGCGGCGATCTGCTGATTGACGGTAAACGGATGAATGATGTGCCGGCGAAATCGCGCAATATTGCGATGGTTTTTCAGAACTATGCGTTGTACCCGCACATGACCGTCTATGACAATATGGCGTTTGGCCTGAAGATGCAGAAAATTGCTCCGGCAGTGATCGAGGAGCGCGTCAACTGGGCGGCGCAAATCCTTGGCCTGCGCGATTATCTGCAGCGTAAGCCTGGCGCGTTATCTGGCGGTCAGCGTCAGCGCGTGGCGCTGGGACGTGCGATTGTTCGTGAGGCTGGGGTCTTCCTGATGGATGAGCCTTTATCGAATCTCGATGCCAAACTTCGCGTGCAGATGCGGGCAGAAATTAGCAAACTGCATCAGAAACTGAATACCACCATGATATATGTTACCCATGATCAAACCGAAGCCATGACGATGGCAACGCGTATTGTGATTATGAAGGATGGCATTGTTCAACAGGTTGGTGCACCTAAAACGGTTTATAACCACCCGGCAAATATGTTCGTCGCCGGATTTATTGGTTCACCGGCCATGAATTTTATTCGTGGCGCGATTGATGGTAATAAATTTGTTACCGAAACGCTGAAGTTAACCATTCCCGAGAATAAATTAGCACAGTTAAAAGCGCAGGGTTATGAGCATCAGGCCGTTATACTGGGTATTCGTCCTGAAGATATACATCCGCAGCTTAATAATGAAAATAATGTATCGGCAAAAATTAGTGTGGCAGAACTAACTGGCGCTGAGTTTATGCTTTATACCGTTATTGGGGGGCATGAGTTGGTGGTCCGTGCCGGGGCAGTGAATGATTATCACGCAGGAGAAAATATCACTATTCATTTTGATATGGCGAAATGCCATTTCTTTGATGCTGAAACTGAAGTGGCTATTCAATAAAATTCCGGGGGGGTAACCCCCCAAACCTTGGGGCATTTTTGCGAGTATTTTAACAAGGAATAATAATGAAAACCCTACTGTCCGCTACTGCGCTGATGATGAGCGCAGGAGTGGCCTGCGCGCAGGCCGCTGAAAAGAATGACTGGCACTTTAATATCGGTGCCATGTACGAAATAGAAAACGTTGAAGGTCAGGGCGAAGATATGGATGGACTGGCTGAGCCGTCTGTCTATTTTAATGCGTCCAATGGGCCATGGAAAATATCTCTGGCCTATTATCAGGAAGGCCCGGTTGATTACAGCGAGGGTAAACGCGGTACCTGGTTTGATCGCCCGGAACTGGAAGTTCGCTATCAATTCCTCGAAAGCGAGGATGTTAATTTCGGATTGACCGGTGGTTTCCGTAATTACGGCTATCACTATGTTAATGAACCAGGAAAAGACACTGCCAATATGCAGCGCTGGAAAGTTCAGCCGGACTGGGATATTAAACTTACTGACGATTTACGTTTTAGCGGCTGGTTGGCGATGTATCAATTCGTCAATGACTTGAGTACCACAGGTTACTCCGATAGTCGCGTTGAAAGCGAAACCGGTCTGAATTATACCTTCAACGAAACGGTGGGCTTAACGGTCAACTATTATCTCGAGCGCGGCTTTAATCTGGCGGACTCGCGTAATAATGGTGAGTTCTCAACCCAGGAAATTCGTGCTTACTTACCGTTATCTTTCGGCAATACCACCCTGACGCCGTACACCCGTATTGGCCTTGATCGTTGGTCAAACTGGGACTGGCAGGATGATCCGGAACGCGAAGGGCATGATTTCAATCGCCTTGGTTTACTGTATGCCTATGATTTCCAGAATGGTTTATCAATGACCCTGGAATATGCCTATGAATGGGAAGATCATGACGAAGGTGAAAGCGACAGATTCCATTATGCGGGTATTGGTGTGAATTACGCATTCTAAAATGTGCAGGGGCATTGTTATGCCCCTGTTTTTACACCAGTGAGTCGGCTAACGATATTTGCGTGCTCACGGTGATGTTCTGCAATCCTTTCTCACCGGCAATCAGATTAAATAATAAATTACAGCTTTGTTCGCCGAGCTGCTGAGTTGGGACATCAATGCCTCCCGGTACGGGTGTCAGCATAAATGACAGCAGTTCATTACTGTAGCCTACAACGGCAAGCTGTTGCGGAATGGCGATATTTTTCTCAGCCGCCACGCGATATAAACTCATTAATTTTAAACTGTCGGTGGCAAATACTGCGTCGGGTAACGGTTGTTGACTCAGTAATTTCCGCGAAGCGAGCAGGGCTGTTTCATGTGTATAACCCCCATCAATAATCCACTCATCGCGTATTTGAATGTTATGTTCCTGAAGGCTGGCTTTATACCCATTGACGCGATCAATGGAAACATGAACGTCAAGCGGGGCATGTAAACAGGCAATATTACTGTGGCCGCTCTCAATAAGCGCATTTGTCAATGTAATGCTGTCGCGATAGTTATCAGTGTCTACAGAATAGACATTGGCGTACTCACCTTCCACTTTACCAATAACCACGACCGGAACGTTGTATTTATCCAGTCTTGCAAAAAAAGATTCATCAGCGGGAGAACTCAGCATAATGATGCCTTTGATCAATTTTTGCTTAATTTTACTCTCACATTTTTGTAAATCATCTTCGGTGCTTCGCGACGTCTGTAATATGACATCAAAACCAACTTCTTCGGCTTTGGCCGTAATAGCATGCAGCACTTCAGAGAAAAAGGGATTACCGGCGGTTGTTTTGGCAGAACGGGTTGATATCACCATTATTGCGTCAAAGCCGGAAGAGGTGAGCGCCCGAGCCAGTTTATTGGGCTGATACTGTAACTCATCAATAGCGCGCAGCACTTTTTCCAGCGCTTCCGGCGAGATGTTGGTTTGCTTATTCAGCACGCGCGATACCGTGGATTTTGATACGCCAGCGGCTCGTGCAATATCATAAATGGTAGGAGACATAGATCCCAAGCTCCGTCCGAGAGTCAATGGCGGACATATTATGGAGTTCAATGCCGAATGACAACAATCACAGAATGCTGACAGAAAAATCAAAAGACACACCGCACAATGTGTTACCTGAAGAACAATGCGATCTGCTGGTGTGTACGATGATAATGCAGTCGCAATATTTTCTTAAGAACTGGCGTATAGTGTTGTAGTGAAATCCCACTCTCGATCAGGAAGATATTATGTTTAAAAAAGGCGTATTAGCGTTGGCACTGGTCATTGGCATGCCGGTTTATGCTGCAGAACACTGGATTGATGTTCGTGTTCCTGAGCAATACCAACAGCAGCATATTCAGGGGGCCGTCAATATTCCGTTAAAAGAGATGAAGGCGCGTATCGCAACAGAAGTGCCTGATAAGACCGACACCGTGAAGTTGTATTGCAACTCCGGGCGTCAATCGGGACAGGCGAAGGATATGCTTGTTGAAATGGGCTACACGCAGGTGACGAATGAAGGTGGGATCAACCAGATTGCGCTGCCAAAAGTAGAGAATAACTAAACCATCCGTATATCTTCTGTAACAGGCGGCAGGAATAATGCCGTCTGACACCGCTCAGGTAGTTGATAAATAAGAATTGACCCCTATCTTTACTTCCTGTTTGTTATAATTTCTTCGGTTCCTTCAGCATAACGGGATGGCGATGAAGCGACTTAAAAATGAACTCAATTCGCTGGTTAATCGCGGCGTAGATCGGCATTTACGCCTGGCTGTCACCGGGCTTAGCCGTAGCGGTAAGACGGCGTTTATCACCGCAATGGTAAACCAGTTACTCAATATTCATGCCGGTGCACGCCTACCGTTGCTCAGCTGCGTGCGCGAAGAGCGTCTGCTCGGCGTTAAACGGGTTCCTCAACGTGATTTTGGCATTCCGCGTTTTACCTATGATGAGGGACTGGCTCAACTGTATGGTTCTCCGCCAGCCTGGCCGACACCGACGCGCGGGGTGAGCGAAATTCGCCTGGCGCTGCGCTACAAGTCCAATGACTCTTTGCTGCGCCACTTCAAAGACACCTCCACGCTATACCTGGAAATCGTCGATTATCCGGGCGAGTGGCTGCTCGATCTACCGATGCTGGCGCAGGATTACCTGAGCTGGTCGCGGCAGATGACCGGATTATTGCAAGGTCAGCGGGGCGAATGGTCGGCCAGATGGCGACAGCTCTGCCAGGGGCTGGATCCGCTGGCCCCTGCTGATGAAAACCGTCTGGCGGAAATCGCCGCCGCGTGGACGGAGTATTTGCATCAGTGCAAACAGCAGGGACTGCATTTTATTCAGCCAGGACGCTTTGTCCTGCCGGGAGATATGGCGGGTGCGCCTGCGCTGCAATTCTTCCCGTGGCCGAATGTGGAAGAATACGGTGAGTCTAAGCTGGCGCAGGCGGACAAACACACCAACGCAGGCATGTTGCGCGAGCGGTTTAATTACTATTGCGAAAAGGTTGTGAAGGGCTTTTATAAGAATCACTTCCTGCGTTTTGATCGCCAGATTGTACTGGTGGATTGCCTGCAACCGCTCAACAGCGGGCCACAGGCGTTCAATGATATGCGTCTGGCGCTGACCCAATTGATGCAAAGCTTCCATTACGGGCAGCGTACGCTGTTTCGTCGGTTGTTCTCTCCGGTGATCGACAAACTGTTATTTG
Source organism: Citrobacter sp. EC_71 (assembly GCF_019584005.1). Classification (NCBI taxonomy): domain Bacteria; kingdom Pseudomonadati; phylum Pseudomonadota; class Gammaproteobacteria; order Enterobacterales; family Enterobacteriaceae; genus Citrobacter; species Citrobacter sp. EC_71. The sequence goes on along the minus strand of NZ_VDAY01000003.1, from coordinate 294,242 downwards.
CCGCCACCAAAGCTGACCATGTCACGGTCGATCAGCACGCCAATATGGTGTCGTTGCTCCAGCAACTGATTCAGGATGCCTGGCAAAACGCCGCGTTCGAAGGTATTAGCATGGACTGTCTGGGCCTGGCATCGGTACAGGCAACCACCAGCGGCCTGATTGATATGAAAGGCGAAAAGATCCCGGCGCTGCGTGGCAATCGCCTGAGCGATGGCGAACCGCTGACCGTCTATCCCGGCGAAGTGCCCGCGCGGCTGCCAGGGCAAGCGTTTTGGGACAGCCAGGGATTTCAGTTTGAAGCATTTCGCCCGCAGGTGATGGATGTTGATAAACCCTTACCGCATATCCGTCTTGATGCCGCGCTGGAGTTTTTAATAGGAGATAAATTGCGATGAGCGAGCCGTTAAAACCGCGTATCGATTTCTCAGGTCCGCTGGACGTGGAACAAAACCCGGCGTTTAAAGCGCAGCAAATGTTCAATGAAACGGAAGCGCAGACCTTTGCTCCGGCGACACTGGATGAGCCTCTGGAAGACGAAGGTCAGGCAGAAGCGGTGATTGATGCTGCCTTGCGTCCTAAACGCAGTTTGTGGCGCAAAATGGTGATGGGCGGACTGGCGCTGTTCGGCGTGAGCGTTGTCGCACAGGGCGTGCAGTGGACCATGAACGCCTGGCAGACCCAGGATTGGATCGCGCTGGGAGGGTGCGCCGCGGGCGCGCTGATCGTCGGCGCGGGCGTGGGGTCGGTGGTGACCGAGTGGCGCAGGTTGTGGCGTTTGCGCCAGCGAGCGCATGAACGTGATGAAGCGCGAGACCTGCTTCATAGCCACGGAACAGGAAAAGGTCGCGCATTTTGTGAAAAGCTGGCGCAGCAGGCGGGTATCGATCAGTCGCATCCGGCTTTACAGCGCTGGTATGCCTCTATCCACGAAACGCAAAACGATCGTGAAGTCGTCAGCCTGTATGCCCATCTTGTGCAACCTGTGCTGGACGCGCAGGCGCGACGCGAAATTAGCCGTTCTGCGGCGGAGTCCACGCTGATGATTGCCGTCAGCCCGTTGGCGCTGGTGGATATGGCATTTATCGCCTGGCGCAATCTGCGGCTGATTAATCGTATTGCCTCGCTGTATGGCATTGATCTCGGGTATTACAGTCGTCTGCGTCTGTTCCGGCTGGTGCTGCTGAATATCGCCTTTGCCGGCGCCAGCGAATTGGTCCGCGAGGTTGGCATGGACTGGATGTCGCAAGATCTGGCGGCGCGCTTATCCACACGTGCTGCGCAGGGTATTGGTGCCGGGCTGTTAACGGCGCGTCTGGGTATTAAAGCGATGGAACTCTGCCGTCCGCTCCCGTGGATCGATGACGATAAACCACGCCTTGGGGATTTTCGCCGCCAGTTGATTGGTCAGGTCAAAGAGACCTTACAAAAGAACAAGTCTCCGCGTGAAAGTTAGCCAGAAGAGGGTGCCGATCGTATAACTTTACGCCGCGGCCCCCTATTTTCCGGCGTGCTGTCAATATTTGTTGACAGAGTTCTTCCTGCAAACCAAATACTGTCTTATCATTTAACACATAATCCCTTGTCCAGGTGAAGGTTCCTATGCGTTTGGAAGTCTTTTGTGAAGACCGACTTGGTCTGACCCGCGAATTGCTCGATTTACTGGTGCTGAGAAGCATTGATTTACGCGGTATCGAGATTGACCCCATCGGGCGTATTTACCTTAATTTTGCGGAACTGGAGTTCACCAACTTCAGTAGCCTGATGGCTGAAATCCGCCGTATTTCAGGGGTTACGGATGTACGTACCGTGCCCTGGATGCCTTCCGAACGTGAACATCTGGCACTGAGCGCGCTGCTTGAGGCATTGCCTGAACCCGTTCTTTCTCTGGATATGAAAAGCAAAATTGAGATGGCGAACCCTGCGAGCTGTCAGCTTTTTGCTCACTCTCAGGAGCGGATGCGTAATCATACTGCCGCCCAGTTAATCAATGGTTTTAACTTCCAGCGCTGGCTCGAAAGCAATCCGCAGGATTCACATAGCGAGCATGTCGTGATTAACGGACAGAATTTCCTGATGGAAATTACGCCAGTTCACTTGCAGGGTGAAAATCAGGAGCAAATGCTGACGGGAGCCGTCGTTATGCTGCGTTCCACCATCCGGATGGGGCGTCAGCTGCAAAATATGACCACGCAGGATCTGAGCGCGTTTAGCCAGATTATTGCCGTCAGCGCCAAAATGAAGCATGTCGTAGAACAGGCCCGTAAGTTGGCGACACTGAGCGCACCGCTGCTAATCACCGGTAATACCGGTACGGGTAAGGATCTCTTTGCCCACGCCTGTCATCTGGCGAGCCCGCGCGCGGCGAAGCCGTATCTGGCGCTGAACTGTGCATCGATCCCTGAAGACGCGGTCGAAAGCGAGCTGTTTGGTCACGCAGGGGAAGGTAAAAAAGGGTTCTTCGAGCAGGCTAACGGCGGCTCGGTGTTGCTGGATGAGATTGGCGAAATGTCGCCGAGCATGCAGACCAAATTGTTGCGTTTCCTCAATGACGGGACCTTCCGCCGGGTTGGCGAAGATCATGAAGTCCATGTCGATGTACGTGTGATTTGCGCCACGCAAAAGAACCTGGTGGAGCTGGTGCAGAAAGGACTGTTCCGTGAAGATCTGTATTATCGTCTGAATGTGCTGACCCTCAACCTGCCGCCGCTGCGCGATTGTCCGCAAGATATCATGCCGCTTACCGAACTGTTTGTGGCGCGTTTTGCCGACGAACAGGGCGTACCACGCCCGAAATTATCCGCCGATCTCAGCACGGTATTAACCCGCTACGGCTGGCCGGGTAACGTGCGCCAGCTTAAAAATGCCATCTATCGGGCGTTGACCCAGTTGGAGGGGTATGAGCTGCGGCCACAGGATATTCTATTGCCGGATTACGATGCGGCAACGGTTGCGGTCGGAGAAGATGTGATGGAAGGCTCGCTGGATGAAATTACCAGCCGCTTTGAACGCTCGGTGCTGACGCAGCTGTATATGAACTATCCCAGCACGCGTAAACTGGCGAAAAGGCTTGGCGTTTCCCATACCGCAATAGCCAATAAACTGCGCGAGTATGGTCTGAGCCAGCAGAAAAAAAGCGAAGAATAGAATACGGTTGCCAACTCTGTTATCGGGGTTGGCAATATTTTATTTGTTTTCAGGCTACATGTACGTTAACTAGGTTCGTTCACCTCAGTCACATAGTTTCTATGTTCCTGGAAATACACTCACTTGTTGCCTTCATACACTCGCATTATTTTAGATATATATAATGAATTTTATTAATCATATTTAATATGAATTCTGGTGCGACCAGTATCCCTCATTCTTAATTAGTTACCCTTTTCGCGGTAGTTTATTTCGCTAATTCATTATTCCTTTTACAATTAATGGCATTTTGAATAATGCAATTATTAATAAGGGATGATTATGAAACTTAATATATTTACCAAAGCAATGATTGGGATGGGCGTATTATGCGCGGCTGCTCCTGTATTTGCTCTTGAAGCCTGGAACGGGCAAGAAGGAACAGGTCCTTACGAAGTTATTTACAATAGCGGTGTCTATACTAATGCCTGGTGGGTGGGGGCTTCGGACTGCCCGGGGAATGCCACTGATGAGGACCCAAATAACCCGTGGCGTTTTGAACGTGATGCAACTTCAGCGGAAATTGCGGAATATGGCAACCCGACAACGTGCGATACTGGCGGAGGTACGGTAACCTATCCAGACTACAATAGCGCAAATGCCTACAATGCCAATGATATTGTCACTTACAACAATGCGACCTGGCAGACGTCTACCGCACAGAGCGCATACGGCTTCACGCCGGGTGCAGCCAATCCGTGGGAAGTGTATGCGGAAGTCGCGCAGTGGACAGCAACCACAACCTACAACAAAGGCGATAAAGTTCAGAAGGACGGCCAGGAGTATGAGGCTCTGTTTTATACCCTTGGTGATGATCCTTCGCTGCCCGAGAATCAGAACCCGTCTGGCACGAATGGCCGTCCATGGAAGCCGTTAGGCGCCGTCGTAACCTATACGACAGATCAATTAAATAACGCACCTGAGTTTAATTCATCGACGCTATATGAAAGCGGTACATTAATTCGTTATAACGGAGACAATTATGTCTCCCAGGCTAAAGTCCAGAAAGTCACGCCAGCCGATACCAACCCGTGGAAAATTTATATTGACTGGTCCGGCACTAAAGCGATGGTCGGAACGCCTTCAGCACCGTGGCCAGCGCATGTCTACGCGCCGTATGTCGACTATACTCTGAACTCGCTACCTGACCTTGCCAGTCTGGCCAAAAACCAGGGTGTGACCCACTTCACCATGGCCTTTGTGGTGGCGAAGGATGCTGATACCTGCCTGCCAACGTGGGGCACGGCGTACAACGTCAACGATTACACGCAGTACAGCAAGATCAAAGCGCTACGTGAAGCAGGCGGAGATGTCATGGTCTCTATCGGCGGTGCCAACAACTCACCATTGGCGGCAGCCTGTACCGACGTATCACAACTGCAACAGCACTATTATGACATCGTTGAAAACCTTAATCTGAACGTGCTGGACTTCGACATCGAAGGCACCTGGGTTGCTGACCATGCCTCCATTAACCGCCGTAACGAAGCCGTTAAGGCTGCGCAGGATCAGTGGAAAACGGAAAATCGTAGCGTGGGGATCTGGTACACGTTGCCCATTCTGCCGACCGGTCTGACCGATGACGGTTTGTATGTGTTGAACGATGCAAAGGCCAAAGGGGTTAATCTGGCTGGTGTGAACGTGATGGCGATGGACTACGGAAGCAGTATCTGTCAGTCCGACGGTAAGGAAGGGCAGGATATTCATGGCAAATGTGCAACCTCAGCCATTGAAAACCTGTTCAGCCAACTGAAGCAGATCTTTACTGACAAGAGCGATGCTGAGATCAACGCCATGATGGGCGTTACGCCGATGAACGGCTACAACGACGTGCAGGGCGAAGTGTTCTATCTGTCGGATGCGAACCTGGTGATGGACGATGCCAAAGATCGCGATATGGGCATGATTGGCATGTGGTCGATGATGCGTGATCAGCCGGGCGTTGCCGGTCAGGTATCACCGGAACACAGTGGTTTAACGGAATCCCAGGCAGCGAAATACGCCTTCAGCGAAGTGTTTGCGCCGTTTACCCATAGCGATGAGACACCGGCAGAGACGGAAATAAAAGACATCAATGTAGACAAATCGACAAATAATAATCCGCAATTAAAATGGACGCAAAATACCGCCAGTATTAAGAGTGGAGAGTATACCGTTACATTACAACACGATGGTTGGAATCGTGATGCCGTTGGTGAGCCGTACTATTTTGGTAAATATGGCAACAAAGGGAACGACCAGGTAACGATAACCGATTCAGGTAATGGTTATTCCACGGTTAAGTTATCCATATTGTCTGGAAACGTTACTGAAGGGCATAACGTTGCAGTTACCGATGAGAAAGGTAACGTTGTGTTAACTTATCAGTACACACTTGAAGATGTGAGTACGGGTAGCCCTTCGCAAATTGCATCGTCAGAGACGTCAGTTAAAAATGGTTCGTTGTCCTATACGATCAATTCATCTATGGCAATGATGGCTACGTATCAGTACGTTAACTTTTATTACGATTCAACCGACGCGAAAGGAAAAACGACCACCAATTTTTGTGGTTCCTGGTTCAAGGGGAGTGTCAAGAAGAACGGCAAAGTTTGTTACACGGTGATGAATTCGCAGCCGACGAATGCATACTGGTCCCCTTCTGAGGTTATTTCTGTAAATAAACTGAAAGCGGGTGATAAAGTTTATGCGGCTACCGCCGATGGCAGTAGTGAAAGTGCAAAAATCTTTACCGTACTGGATTCGATTACCTTAACGGATGAGATGTTAAAAGCGTCCAGGTAAGTTAAAAAGTCCTCACCTTCAAAAGCCGTAACAGTAATGTTACGGCTTAATTGTTGATAAATCTTGCCGTCAACAACGTATTCCTTCGCCAGAGGTCTGGTATCAACCGTGATCTTTGCCTCTACCCGAATCAAAGCAATTCTGCTTTCAACGCCTTTCACCTGCTGCAGACTGTGAAGCAAGGCTATATACCTGTCATACTTCAGGTTGCATGCGCGTTGACTTTCCTCGCTCACCCCAGTCACTTACTTGAGTTAGCTCCTGAGGATTCTCTGCGTCGCCGCCTTCCTGTAACTCGAATTATTTAGGGTATAGGTCAGATCAAACTACGCGCTGGCGCCAGGCTGTAATTGCTGAACTTGCTTCTGTTCGCACTCAATCGTGACGGGGTAGGCATAGCTGTTCAGTAAAAGTATAAAAAAACCTCGCCGTAGCGAGGTTGAGAATGTGTTGTATAGAATGCTAAGTGCTTTTAAGCTTTCAGCACGTCCAGCGCCGCATCATAGTCCGGCTCGTTGGTGATTTCATTAACTAACTGGCTGAAAACGACGTTGTCATTCTCATCGATAACGACCACAGCACGAGCGGCCAGGCCTTTCAGCGGGCCTTCAGCGATTTCAACGCCGTAGTTTTTCAGGAATTCTGCATTGCGCAGGGTGGACAGCGTGATAACGTTGCTCAGACCTTCCGCACCGCAAAAACGTGAGTGGGCAAATGGCAGGTCGGCTGAAATGCACAGTACGACGGTATTGTCGATTTCTGTCGCCAGTTGGTTAAACTTACGTACCGATGCCGCGCAAACGCCGGTATCGATGCTTGGGAAAATATTCAGTACTTTGCGCTTGCCTGCAAACTGGCCCAGCGTAACGTCAGACAGATCTTTAGCCACAAGGGTAAAAGCCTGAGCTTTGCTTCCTGCCTGAGGAATGGAGCCAGCGACTGCAACCGGGTTGCCCTGGAAATGAACGGTTTGTGACATGGTTATCTTCCTGTTTACATATAGTTAACGTCGAGGCTAGTTTATGCCATCAGCAGTTAACACGGCAAACGCTATTTGCGGATATCCGCTTCAGGGACTGCACTAAGGAAAACGAATGAGAACAGTAAAGGTATATGAGGAAGCCTGGCCGCTGCACACTCCCTTTGTTATTGCCCGTGGGAGCAGAACCGAAGCGCATGTGGTGGTTGTCGAAGTAGAAGAAAATGGCGTCGCAGGCATCGGAGAGTGTACGCCTTATCCGCGCTACGGTGAAAGCGATGCCTCAGTGCTGGCGCAAATTATGAGTATTGCGCCACAACTGGAAAATGGACTGACGCGCGAAGAACTGCAAAAGCTATTGCCAGCGGGAGCGGCGCGTAACGCCGTGGACTGTGCGTTGTGGGATCTGAGTGCGCGTCAACAGCAGCAGTCTCTGGCTGAACTGGTGGGTTGCGAATTGGCGGAGGTGGTGACGACAGCGCAAACGGTGGTGATTGGTACGCCGGAACAGATGGCGGCGAGCGCGGCAGCACTGTGGGAGAAGGGGGCGAGACTGCTGAAAGTCAAACTGGATGAGCGTTTAATCAGCGAACGGATGGTTGCCATTCGTGCGGCTGTGCCTGATGCCACGATTATTGTCGACGCCAACGAATCCTGGCGGGCAGAGGGGCTGGCCGCGCGCTGTCAGCTTCTGGCTGATTTAGGGGTTGCGATGCTGGAACAACCGCTCCCGGCGCAGGATGATGCCGCGCTGGAGAATTTTGTGCATCCGCTACCGATCTGCGCAGATGAAAGTTGCCACACCCGCAGCAGCCTGAAAGCGCTGCACGGGCGCTATGAAATGGTCAATATCAAACTGGATAAAACGGGTGGCCTGACCGAAGCGCTGGCGCTGGCCGTTGATGCTCGCGAACAAGGATTTGCGCTGATGCTGGGCTGCATGTTGTGTACATCCCGGGCGATTGGTGCGGCGTTACCCCTCACGCCGCAGGTCAGTTTTGCCGATCTCGATGGACCTACCTGGCTTGCCAGTGATGCGGAGCCAGCCCTGCATTTTACGACCGGACAGCTTCATCTCTAGGGTGCCAACGCAGGAGATTGGACATGGCCAGCAAGTATTTCTCGCTCGCTTCATCGGATGAAATGGGCGGGAATTCGGCGGTGATACAGTGCAAGTTCAGGTCGGCACACCAGCTACCAAAAGAGCCGGGCGTTTCATAACCTACGCTGGTAACCAGGGGCAACTCAAATGACTGCGCCAGCCACGCGCCCAATTCGCTGCGTCTGGGATCTTCAATACAGGCCAGCGGATCGTGGAAAGACACCACCCAGGCGGGATGAATCCGGTGAATAAGCTGACACAGCGCCTGGGTTTCTGGTTCTGACCCCGGATGCTCGCCAGTCAGCAATACCACGTCGCGTTCTTCTGCGCTACTGTTCCAGCGATACACCGTTTCACCCGCTTTCCAGTTTGCGGCAGGAAAGTTACGGTTAAGATCTACGCCGTTAGCATTTGCGCGTAGCCCAAGCTGGCAACCGTCGGGGTTCACCGCCAGCACAACATGATGACGACGCAGGGAAGGGTTAAGCGTACGCAATGCGCAGGAAAGGGTGACGACCGATGAGTTTTCATCACCGTGTGTACCTGCCAGTATCAGGCCGCTTTCACGATCGGCTGCCAGCGCAGGAAACCAGATTAGCGGTGCGCCTAACGATGAACGTCCGTAATGTTCGGTTCCTGGCGGAAATGCGCCGCGCTCGGCACGGGGACGGGTAGCGGTCATAGTCATCTCTGAATGCTCGAATAGTTACTCGCAGTGTTGTGCAAAATGTATGGATAATCAAATCGTTTTCACACACTTATCTTTTCAGGTGTAATATCACTTTCTTGTCGGAAGTTAATTGCATTTCCTGCTGGCGATACAAATAATTACACATTCACTTAGTAGCCGGAATTGAGGGTATTTTATGCAGCATTCTGTTTCAGTAACCTGTTGTGCGCTGTTGGTTAGCAGCATTTCCTTATCCTGGGCTGCTGATGTTCCCAGCGGAACGGTACTGGCAGAGAAACAAGAACTGGTGCGGCATATAAAAGATGAACCGGCGTCACTTGATCCGGCAAAGGCCGTCGGACTTCCTGAAATTCAGGTTATTCGTGATTTATTTGAAGGGCTTGTCAATCAGAATGAGAAGGGAGAAATTGTTCCTGGCGTTGCCACCCAGTGGAAAAGTAACGATAACCGCATCTGGACGTTTACGCTACGCGACAACGCGCAATGGTCCGATGGTACACCGGTAACGGCGCAGGATTTTGTCTACAGCTGGCAGCGTCTGGTTGATCCCAAAACACTATCACCGTTTGCGTGGTTTGCTGCGCTGGCGGGTATTAGCAATGCTCAGGCGATCATCGATGGCAAAGCAACGCCTGATAAGCTTGGCGTTAGCGCAGTCGATGCGCGTACATTGAAAGTTCAGTTGGATAAACCGCTCCCCTGGTTTGCCAACCTGACGGCAAGTTTTGCATTTTATCCGGTACAAAAAGCCAACGTCGAAAGCGGCAAAGAGTGGACCAAACCGGGGAATTTGATTGGTAACGGCGCCTATGTGCTCAAAGATCGCGTCGTAAATGAAAAACTGGTCGTTGTACCGAATACGCATTACTGGGACAACGGCAAAACGGTTCTGCAGAAAGTTACCTTCCTGCCCATTAATCAGGAATCGGCAGCCACCAAGCGCTACCTTGCGGGTGATATTGATATCACTGAATCCTTTCCGAAAAACATGTATCAGAAACTGTTGAAGGATATTCCGGGCCAGGTTTATACCCCGCCTCAGCTTGGCACTTACTATTATGCCTTCAATACCCAGAAGGGACCGACTGCTGATTCCCGCGTGCGTCTGGCGCTCAGCATGACGATCGATCGTCGTTTGATGGCGGAGAAAGTATTGGGTACCGGCGAGAAGCCCGCATGGCATTTTACGCCGGATGTTACGGCAGGATTTGTACCTGAACCTTCGCCGTTTGAGCAAATGAGTCAGGAAGAGTTGAATGCTCAGGCGAAAACGCTGTTGCGTGCGGCAGGCTATGGTCCGCAGAAGCCGCTGAAACTGACGCTGCTGTACAACACCTCTGAAAACCACCAAAAGATTGCTATCGCTGTGGCTTCTATGTGGAAGAAGAATCTCGGCGTTGACGTAAAACTGCAGAATCAGGAGTGGAAAACCTATATCGACAGCCGTAATACCGGCAATTTTGATGTGATCCGCGCTTCCTGGGTGGGGGACTACAATGAGCCTTCGACGTTCCTGTCGCTATTAACATCGACCCATACGGGCAATATCTCCCGCTTTAATAATCCGGCATACGATAAAGTTTTAACTCAGGCTACGTTGGAAAATACCGAGAAGGCGCGGAATGCGGATTATAATACGGCAGAGAAAATTCTGATGGAACAGGCACCTATTGCGCCAATTTATCAATATACCAACGGGCGGTTAATTCAACCGTGGCTGAAAGGGTACCCGATTACTAACCCGGAAGATGTCGCATACAGTCGCACAATGTATATTGTGAAGCACTGATTAAGAAGTAGCTGGTTACCGGCATGGGCAAAGAGCGCCACTGCCGGGCAGCCCTGAGAATAAACAAAGGGTACGCGCTCCACTCAGCCAAGCCCGTTCTGATACATTCAGCAAGAGTGATGTCGTCGCCCTTATCCCTTCTTGCCGTATCTTCAACAGAATAACCTCGTCTGTATTAATGAATTCCATGCATAGGTCAAATCAGAGATGACAGGCTAATCACGGCGGGGGTTCTGGCCTAATATGGTGTTTTAACATGACAGGGGCTTGGCCGTGGAATACTCAGTACTAAGTAACAACCGCAAAATGCCGATGGTTGGTTTTGGCGTTTTTAAGGTCACCGATAAAGAAGAGTGTAAGCAGTCGGTATTAAGCGCTATTCGTACCGGTTACCGCCTCATCGATACCGCAGCCGTGTACAGCAATGAAGATGCCGTGGGTGAGGCGGTTCGTGCAGCCATTGCCGAAGGTCTGTGTACCCGCGAGGAGTTATTTATCACTTCTAAGCTGTGGGTCCAGGATATGGTCAACTACGATATGGCTCAAGCCGGTATTGAGGCGTCGCTGAAAAAATCGGGCCTGGAATATATTGATCTTTATTTATTGCATCAGGCCATGGGCGATTATTTCAGCGCCTGGCGCGCGCTGGAAGAGGCTTATGAAGCCGGTAAACTGAAGGCCATTGGCGTCTCCAACTTCTATGCGCATGTATTAGCTAACTTCTGTGAAACCGTCAGAATTAAGCCGATGGTGAACCAGGTCGAATTACATCCTTACTTTGCGCAACCTGTAGCTATCGAAACCATGAAGCGCTATAACGTTCAGCCTGAAGCCTGGGCGCCGTTAGGCGGTGGCAGGCATAAACCGTATGAAGATGAAATGCTCCAGGGGATTGCGGATGCCCATCAAAAAACGGTTGCTCAGGTCGTTCTGCGCTGGAACGTGCAGCGCGGCGTCACGGTGATTCCTAAATCCACCCGGCAGGAGCGTATTGCAGAGAACTTTGCCATCTGGGATTTCTCACTCACGGATAGTGAAATGGCGCAAATCAGCGCGCTGGATCTAGGCTATGTGGGTGAGGCGGTGAAGCACTTTTACCCTGAATTCGTCCGCGGCTGCCTAGGTGTTAAAATCCATGACTGAGCGTGGAGAAAACGTCGCGAGCTCGTAAAACGGACAACTTTTTTGCCTGCGTTAAAATGGCTGGTGTGATTTTCCTTCAGCTATTTTAAGTTTCCGGGGGCTGGTGCTCCCGGCAAATCAGCAACGCATCCTCTTCACTCAATCTCTCTTTCGTCAGATTACAATATCCCTGACCACCCGTTTTTTGGTGGAAGCGACAGCTATGGCAAAGTCCAAAGCCAGGCACATTGTTGGTCCGCTGGATCCCACGTAAAAGTTCAAACAGTAGCTCCTTAAGTACAGTCGCGCGTTCACCCATCGCCGTTTCACCCGCCACCAAAAACGTTGGCGGGAGCAGGGCGTCCAGTAACGTACCGGCTGATTCAGTTAACTGTAAATGTACGCTGCGTTTATCGCGGGCATCCTGCTTACGAACAATCAGTCCTTTGCTTTCCAGCAGCTTCAGCGATTGCGATACGGTGCCTTTGGTGAGGCCGAGGTAGTCCGTTACGCCAAGCGGCGTATTGGAATAACGGTTGCAACGGGCCAGATACATTAACGCGCTGAGTTGTACTGGTTGCAGATCCGCCAGTAATGGATGTTGGCGAAACCACATCCTTGTCAGGCTGGAAAGCCTGTCCAGGACATCGAAAAGTGACATGTCGTGCATAACAACTTCCTCCTCGACATATAGTATCGATTAAAAACTATATTGACAAAGCATAAAAGTGGCGTAGTATCAATTATAGTATCGAATCGATACTATAATTTAAAGGGAGATATATCATGACTAAAGCCCGTTTTTATCATGCCGGTTGCCCGGTTTGCGTTTCCGCAGAACAAGCGCTGCTTCAGCATCTGTCCTCCGATGTTGAAATCGATGTTATTCACCTGGGAGAGCAACCTGGCCGGGTTACGGAAGCAGAACAGGCTGGCGTGAAGTCCGTTCCTGCGCTGGTGATCGACGGCAATGTGCTGCATATCAATTTTGGCGCGCCCATTGAAGCGCTGAAATAACCTGGTGCGTTCGGGAAGTGGCGTAAGCAATTTCCCGAACATCCGCGGCAATAAGGAAGAGGCGTTATGAATGTGACGGGAAAATACCATCCTATAGATTGCGAACTTCACGATTATCTGGAGATCGCCTGTCTGTACCATTATTGGTTACGTATTGAGCTAACCGATGGCTCGTGTATGAATGTCACAGCGTTGACGACCTGCACCACCAGAGATAAAGAAGAGTTTCTGGTGGTGGAATACAATGGCAATCCGCTAAAAATTCGTCTGGATCGTTTGTCTGCGATCGCCACGCTGACAAACGGGGCGACGTTTAGCGTCGTCAGCTTTCCTTGAGTAACGACGCAACGAACGCGCCGCCGCTGTTATACGGTATAAATACGAATGTCATGCGCCTGGAAAGCCGTGGCATACTCTTTGCTGATATTTTCCTCCACGACAATCACATCAATATTGCTGCTTTCGGCGACGACATAGCGGGCGACGGCTGGGATCTTTTCCGCCGTCAGTGCGACGATAGTTTCATTGCACTGTTTGATTACCGCTTTTTTGAACTCGCAATCCGCATAATCAAATCCGGTTAAGCCGGATTCTGGCGACATCGCGCAACCGCCAATAAAACCCTGATCGAATAAGATGTTCTGCACTTGGGCGATGGCGGTGGCCCCCACACATCCACCCGAGGATCTCTGTACCGCGCCGCCTAACATGATGACCTCAAACAGCGGTTTTTCCAGCAAAACGGCGGCAATCTCTGGGGAGTTAGTCACTACGGTTAACGCCAGTTCGGCGGGCAGGGCTTCAGCCATCGCTAAATTTGTGCTGCCCGTGTCGATAAAAATGCAACTGCCGGATTTGACCAACCGGGCGCACCTCTGCGCGATACTGTTTTTTTTCGCCACATTAATGTTCTTGCGTACAGCGATGTCTTCGGATTCAGGAAGGGCAATGACCGCGCCGCCATAAACCTTTTTACACACGCCATCTTTACTTAGCTCATGCAGGTCGCGGCGGATCGTATGTTCAGAAACGCCTAGCCGACTGGCGAGCTCGGAACAAATGACTCTGCCGTTTTCCTGCAAGATCTGATAGATAAGCGCCTGGCGCTGTTCCGGGAAGGCAGCATAATCAAGCATAAATACTCCAGATAAAACAAATAACGAGCAATAATGAGCATGATCGTGCATGATGATTAACGATGTCAACACCCTTGAGAACGTACTGTTCGAAATACTACGAGAAGAGGTTCGCGATGAAGATTGCGCATATGGCTTTATGGACACAGGATCTCGAGCAGCAAGCTCGTTTCTGGGTCACGTTCTTTGACGGCAAGATTAACGAAAAATACTGCAGTAAAACCAATCCTGGATTTGAATCTTATTTTGTGCGTATTGGCGATGAGGTTGCGATTGAAATAATGACCAAACCGGGCCTTACAAGACGGCAGCCAGACAATAATACCTGTGGATGGGTACACCTTGCGCTCTCTGCAGGCTGCGCGGAAAAAGTTGATGCCATCGCGAGACGTGCGCAGGAACAGGGGATTTTACTTTCTGCTCCACGAACTACCGGTGATGGCTATTACGAAGCGGTAATACAAGATCCTGACGGCAATTTAATTGAGATTGTTGCCTAACGTTGTACAAATTTCCCTGCTGATAAATGGCATCGGGGACTGATTATTGATGAGTATTGTTCATAGGTTCGTTCTTATTTAACCCTCTAATCAGCGGTGTGTCAGGCCTCTATAATTTTACTGTTTTCAGTATCCGGCGGCAGTACGCTGGCGTTATTTTGGAGAGTCATACATGCAACATCAACTGGATGCCAGACAGCAGGCAATCATACCTATTGCCGCGTTTACCGCTACAGGTCAGGGTGAAAACCTGGACGCGGCGTTGAATGCCGGGCTGGATGCGGGGCTCACCCTCAATGAAGTGAAGGAAATTCTACTACAGCTTTATGCTTACTGCGGTTTTCCCCGCAGCCTGAACGGACTTGCTTGTTTAATGTCTGTGGTTAAACGCCGTAGAGAAAGAGGAATTACCGACGCAGAGGGAAATCCGGCCACGCCGCCGACGGAGGGCTGGGACAGCTTCCTGGCGGGGAGTCGCACACAGAGCCAGCTCGTTGGCATCAGGTCAGTGGGCCGCTGTTCGACTTTGCCCCTGCCATTGATGTCTGGCTAAAGGCACATTTATTTGGCGATATTTTTCAGCGTGATGTCCTTAACTGGAAGATGCGGGAGTTAGCGACGGTTTCTGCGTTAGCGGTATTAGGCGGTGTGAACAGTCAACTGAAGAGCCATTTTGCTATCAGTCTGAATATCGGTATGACTACTGATCAACTGATTGAATTTATTGCAATACTTGAACAGCATTGTGGTGCTGAGATAGCGACTAATGCCCGCGCTGTTCTTGATGAATGTCGCTTATGAATGCTGGTTAAGGTAATACCTAATCCCTGAGGAAATCATAATGGTCATGAACGTGAAGGGTTATGCCGCTCTGGCGGTGAAAGAAGATCTGGTTCCACACAGCTTCGTTCGTCGCGATCCGCGCGAAGATGATGTGGTGATTGATATCTTGTACAGCGGTGTTTGCCACTCAGATATCCACAACGCCTATAATGACTGGGGCGGCGCTAAGTATCCGATGGTGCCGGGACACGAAATCATTGGCCGTGTGGTGCATGTCGGGAAGTCGGTGACCAAATTTGCCGTAGGCGATCTCGCCGGGGTTGGCTGCATGGTTGACTCATGCCAGCATTGTAGCGCTTGCGAACAGGGGCTGGAGCAATATTGCGAAGAGGGTAACACGCTCACGTATAACGATATCGATCGTCATGACGGGCTGCCTACCTTCGGGGGCTATTCCGACAAGATTGTCGTTACCGAAAAGTTTGTGGTGAAGGTGCCAGAAGGGATAGATTTACGCGGTGCCGCGCCGCTGCTTTGTGCCGGGATCACCACATGGTCGCCGCTGCGTCACTGGCAGGTTGGAGAGGGCAGTAAAGTCGCGGTTGTTGGGTTGGGCGGCCTTGGGCATATGGCCATCAAACTCGCTAATGCGTTGGGGGCTGAAGTTACGCTGTTCACGCGTTCTCCGGGCAAAGAAGCAGATGCCAGACGTCTGGGCGCCAGTCACGTTGTGCTTTCCACTTACCCTGAGCAGATGAAGGCCGCCGCTAATCAGTTTGACCTGATTATTGATACTGTCCCGTACGTTCATGACCTGAATCCCTATATCCCAACGTTGGCGCTAAGCGGTACGCTGGTGCTGGTTGGCTATCTGGGCGCGTTGGATCCGTTCCTGAATACGGTTCCCCTGATTCTCGGGCGGAAATCTGTTGCGGGGTCGGTTATCGGCGGGATTGCAGAAACGCAGGAGATGTTGGATTTTTGCGGCCAGCACGGTATTACAGCCGATGTCGAAGTGATCAATATTCAGGATATTAATAACGCCTGGCAGCGGATGTTGAAAAGCGATGTGAAATACCGCTTTGTAATTGATATTGCCTCGCTGAAATAACGGTAGAAAGACGCGGATTTCCGCGTCTTTACTTTTTGTTAGTGTGCCGATGGCGATACTTCAGGATTATCCATATACAGCGTCTGGCTGGGGAATGCAAAGTCGGCGCCGTTTGCCTGGACTATCGAAATGATTTTCAAATAAACGTCTTGTTGTACTGTAAGCCATTCCTGCCATATGGTAGTTTTCGTGAAGCAATACACCATGATATTTAATGATGAATCTGCAAATTCATTGAAATAGACCAGTAGCGTTTGCTTCTGGTCTATCCCTGGATGATTTTGCAGCATTTGCCTGACCGCCTCGACAACAGCCTCAATTTTATCGGCATCTTCATATCGTAACCCGATCACCGTTTTGATTCTTCTGTTGGTCATACGCCCTGGATTTTCTACGCTGATAGAGGAGAAAATCGAGTTTGGGACATATAACGGACGATGATCGAAGGTGTTTATTTTGGTCATTCGCCAGCCAATTTCTGTCACTGTGCCTTCAATATTACGGTCCGGGGAACGGATCCAGTCACCGATGCTAAACGGTCTGTCGAAGTAGAGCATGATGCCGGAGAAAAAATTGCTCAGGATGTCTTTACCTGCCATACCTACAGCGATACCACCGATGCCGCCAAAGGTTAGCAGACCAGATAAGCTCATGCCGAAATGTTCGCCATACAGCAAAATGATGGCGACCACGATGGTAATCTTAATGATCCGCGATAGGATCCTCGCGCTGGTAATATCTCTGCCTTTATTAATCTGCGTTTTTTCAAACTGATTAATCACCAGAAAGAGTTTGATCGTCAGAATCAGCGCAATCAACGAGGTGCAGATAAAATCGACTACGCTGGGAGAGATAAATTTCAGGTTGTAACTCTCGATCACGTTATTGGCAATACTGCCGAACGTTCCAATGATAATGGCATAGACGAAAAATTGTGCCGCATGAAATATGAATCCTTTGCAACGTCGTTCGCCACGGTGAAACCAAACGCTCATCAGCACCAGTGCGGTAAAACAGCTGAGAATTACCGTCAAATTAAACGCATTATTCATAAACAGTTCAGCGATCATGATCCTTCCTGGCAGCTCCGTGGTTGCTAAATATCATCTGACATTCTGCTCATCGGATATTTTACGCAGTTTTGGCGCTCAGATCATTAACCAAAGGGTGAGAGAAATAATGCAATCAGCGCTAATTTCAGCGCAATCGCGCAGGCGTCACTGATGAATAGGCGTTATGTAGCAGACAGTAAGTTGATGTCATGGTATTGTTAGCGCAAAGTAACAAGCTTTTCATCTGCAAAAGGACAGTACTATGATCATGGCTAAGCTGAAGACAGCGAAGGGACGAAAGTTTTTGTTGTGCCTGCTTGGGGTGTTTATTATCGCAGCGTCAGTAGTCACGCGAGCGACGATCGGTGGCGTTATTGAACAGTATGACATTCCGCTATGCGACTGGACCGCCTCAATGTATGCCATTCAATCTGCAATGATTTGTGTCTACAGCATGGTGTTTACCATTCTGCTTGCCATCCCTCTGGGCATCTACTTCCTCGGTGGCGACGAGAAACACTAATTATTTGTTATGCCGGATGAATATCCATCCGGCATTGTATGGTGTGGTTAGTCGTCTTCGTCGTCGTCCAGCTCAACGGGCGTCTGATACTGATCCGGCTTGATAACCAGCAGGTCACAGCGTAGATGATCGATAACCTGTTCCGCGGTATTTCCCAGGAACGCGGCAGAGATGCCGGTACGTCCAACGGTGCCCAGGACCACGATGCCCGCCTGTAAGTGTTCGGCTAAATCAGGAATAACCTCTTCAGGCAACCCTTTTTCAACGTGTGTTACTTTCTCATCAATACTGAATTTCTGCCGTAATGCCTTCATGGCCAGCAAATGCTGTCCACGGATCGCATCGTTATATACGCTGGGATCAAATTCAGGGAGCTCAATCGCAATGTTGATGGGGGTAACAGGGTAGGCGCCAACCAGATGCACTTCGGTATGGTTAACCTGTTCCGCCAGTTGCAGCGTTTCTTTGACCAGTTTTTCATTGAGGGCGTTGTGATAGGCCTCTTCACTGGCGAGGTTCACCGCAACCAGCGCTTTACCGCCCTCAGGCCATGGCTGGTCTTTAACCATCCACACTGGGCTTGGACATTTACGCAATAAATGCCAGTCGGTTGGGGTGAAAATCACGGCTTCCAGACGGTCGTGTTGGTGCGCCATTTTTAGCACCAGGTCATGCTTCGCACTGATGACTTCCTGGATGATGGCTTCAAAGGGGCGGTTGTGCCAGACTACTTTTATCTCAAGTGGGATCCCTGCTTCGATATAGTATTTCGCTTGTTCACGTATCCACGCCGTTCGCTGGCTGATGACACCCTGACGCATTGCCGTACGCTCATCGGGCGACAGCAGGGTAGTCATCTCATAGGAAAAGTCGTAGATCGGCAAAAAGGCTTTAATTTTGCCACCAATCCGTTGATGCAAATAAACAGCTCGCCGTAATGCTGGTTGATCGTCCTGGTTAGGGTCGATGACGACCAGCATATTTTTATACATAGCCATACAGGGTCTCCTTACAACTGTCATCGCAGTTTGTAATTAAAAGAGTAACCCAATAATGTGGATTGAAACAGGGGAGAACCTCCTGCCAGATCAATAAATCGGGAAAATTTAGTGATTTGACAGGAGGATAACAGAGATATTTGCAGAACGATTATGCAACGTTACGCGTGTGGCCAGCAAGAACTGCCAGAGCGTCGCTATTCTCAATAGTGATATATTTGCCTTTTACCGCCAGCATACCGCTTTTCTGGAAACGACCCAGCAGACGGCTAATTGTTTCAACCGTTAGACCGAGGTAGTTACCGATGTCGCCACGGGTCATGGTCAGGCGGAATTCACGAGGCGAGAATCCACGCTGGGCGAAGCGGCGGGACAAATTGTAGATAAAGGCCGCCAGGCGTTCTTCAGCGTTTTTCTTCGACAACAGCAGGATCATGTCCTGGTCGCCTTTGATTTCGCCACTCATCAGACGCATCATCTGTTGACGCAGATTCGGCATTTTGCCGGACAGGTCATCCAGAGTTTCGAAAGGAATCTCGCATACCATTGAGGTTTCCAGCGCCTGGGCAAAGCTGGGGTGATGACCGCTGCCAATCGCGTCAAAACCTACCAGGTCACCTGCCAGATGGAAACCGGTGATTTGCTCATCGCCTTGCTCGGTAATGGTATAGCTTTTAATCGTTCCGGAGCGGATAGCATAAAGTGATTTAAGCTCATCACCTGCTTTAAAGAGCGTCTGCCCCTTTTGGATAGGCTTTTTGCGCTCGATGATGTTATCGAGCTGGTCAAGCTCATGCTCGTTAAGTGTGAACGGGATGCAAAGCTGGCTGATGCTGCAATCCTGGCAATGGATAGCACAACCGCCAGACTGAATGCGCCGTATAATTCGCTTTTCCGGGATCATAGGTCTGCTCAAGCCGTAATTGATATTTGTCAATTTTAACATCTTTTTGGTGAGCACGTAAGCCTGAGCTACTCCCAATAGAGAATAATTCAGGCATAACTGGGTTGAATGTTTGTATCTACCTGATTAACCGCACTTTATTTAAGGCTGTATTATGTGGAAGTGTGATGAATAAGGCATTAATTGCCTGGATTCTAGAGTAGCAAATAGCCCTCATGACGCAATAACCACTCTTTTCGTTGCACACCACCGGCATATCCGGTCATGGTACCGTTACGCCCAATGACGCGATGACAAGGGACGACAATGCTTACCGGGTTTGATCCATTCGCCGCCCCGACGGCTCTGGCAGCACCAGGACGTCCCAGTTGTTCGGCCAGTTGACCATAATGCATGACCTGTCCACAGGGAATGGTACGTAACGCTTGCCAGACTTCACGCTGGAAAGGTGTCCCCGCGGTGGCGGTTTCCAGTGTGTCAATAATGCTAAGGTTTCCGGCAAAATATTCAGCCAGCTTATCACTCAATCCGCCAGGGTTTTTGGCAGCAATACGCTGATAACCTTCAGCGCGATAATGAATGTCCAGCAACTGCACCATACGATCGCTGTGTTGATCCCATTCGACCGCGCGCAGACGAAATTGCTCATCGCAAATAATCCACAGCGGGCCCAACGGTGTGGCGATGGTATCTTCCAGTAAGTTCAGCATCCGTTTCTCTCATTACAGCATTACAGGCAAGGTGACACATTATCACGCCAGTTATCGTCGCAGCTATACCTCTAAAAATGGATATCAGTTTGTTGGAAGTAGATCGCTTTCACGGCGTGAATCTGGTGAATTATTGGAAATAATCGTAAACCGTTGTCGGTATAACAGTGCGCGGTTATGATAAGACCCGTCGTAATACGCTGGAGGATGAAACATGAACCTTGATGACGCATCGTTGTTTCTTGACGCGATGGGGGATGTTCAACCGCTGAAAGGCTGCACCGAGGTGCACTGGCAGCCCACGCGCAATCTCCGCGCTCCGGCACGTATTGATACGCTCCAATTGGATAATTTTCTCTCGACGGGTTTTCTCGATATTGTCCCGTTAAGCGTACCATTGGAATTTCGTCGCGAAGGTTTGCAGCACGGCGTGACTGACAAGCTACGAACCGGCAAATATCCGCAGCAGGCGAGTCTCAATCTCGTCCGTCAGCCCGTTGAAACCTGCCGTCAGATGCTCTTCAGTTTTATTCTGCAGGCACAGCAAGAAGGATTGCGTAACGTGCTGGTGATACACGGCAAGGGGCGCGACGATAACTCTCATGCCAACATTGTTCGCAGCTATGTAGCGCGTTGGCTGACGGAATTTGAAGATGTACAAGCCTACTGTGCCGCACTGCCGCATCACGGCGGCAGCGGGGCATGCTATGTGGCATTACGTAAAACCGCGCAGGCAAAACAGGATAACTGGGAGCGTCACGCTAAGCGCAGTCGCTGACCGACATAAACATCAGGCGGCCAGCACCCGGTTCCGCCCTTCGTTTTTGGCTTTGTACAGCGCGTCGTCAACGCGTTTGAATAGCTCATCGATGCTTTCATTCGTTTCGTGCCGCGCAACGCCGATGCTGACGGTAAAGCGGGGAAGGCCAGGGAGCGTCACCTTGGCCACCGCCGCGCGTATTACTTCTGCGAGATTAAGGGCAACCTCCAGTGAGGTTCGTGGCAGAAGGAGCACAAATTCTTCACCTCCCCAGCGAAAAATCAGGTCGTCCTTTCTTGCACAGGACTCCAGCGTTCGTGCCAGAGCGCAAAGCACATCGTCACCTCTTAAATGACCGAAGAGATCGTTAATGCTTTTAAAGCGATCGGTGTCGATTAACAGCAGGCTGTAGTCCTGCGTTAATGACATCGCGTGCGTCTGTTGCGGTTCGGTTACCTGATAAAAATGTCGGCGGTTAAGTAATCCGGTCAGGGCGTCACGCAGGGCCGCTTGTTCAAGTTCCTGCTCCAGCCTTTTTTGTTCGGTAATGTCATGAATGATGCACAGCATGAGCTTATTGCCATAGATTTCGATCGGCCCGGCATAAGTTTGTACGTGACGTGAGGAACCATCAGCAAGCTTATGAACAAAATGCAAGGGCTTATGGCCGCCGGGCAGATGGGCGATTTCATGCATCACCGGTAGGATATGACGGCCCAGCATGTTGATTTCCCATGTATGTTTCTGGCACATCACATCATGGCTGTAACCATAAAAATTCAGGGCACTGAGATTCGCATCGACGATCAAACCATCTCGAGATGGATCGATAAGTAACATCGGCGCGGAATTAGTCTGGAAGAAGCGCGCGTAAAATCCCTGCTTGTTTCGCTGATAGTTCGCAGAACGACTGGCTTTCAGTCCCTGCGCGGTCGGTGTTTCAATGCCTTCGAAAACGATGATATCGCCAATATCCGGGAGCGAGTTAATGGACAGGCGGCTGGCCATCGCAGTTTCCTCACCGTTGCGATAAACCGTGAGAATTTCCACAATATAGTGATGATTTTTCAAGTCGCTGAGATACATGGTTAAATCATTTTGTGCATATGTTGAGAATATGCCTTTTCGCAGTGGAGAAAAACAGGGATCCTGCATTAGCTCCCGTGCAACGGCATTTGCGAACACAAGTTCTTCGGTATGTGGTGAAACTATCCAAACCGGAAGAGTTAATAAATCCAATGAATGCAGCGCGGTTATATTCATCGATAATCCCGTTATCTTATCTGCTGTGTTGCCCATTTAATGGCGAATTTTTTATATTACCGTCTCATAATGTTTTGATTGTCGGTGAGACAAGGGGGTACAACTGGTTTTTTTTGATGTTGGTTGCAATTCATGGTACTGGCTATGCCAATAATAGTAGACACTATTTTGGCATGTTTACCGTTATCGCTAAAATATACTTTCAATTTTTAATTCTAGTGCCAGACACGGTTTCAACATCAATATATTTGAATGAATCGGGCTGGAATCATCAACAAAAATGGTGATCCCCATACATTGGGTCACGCCACCAGATAATCGCCAGAAGGCAGCTCAATGTCAGCCAGAGATCGCCACCTTGACTGTACTCATATTTTTACACTGTGTATTAGTTAGAACCACAAAATATTAAGAATGCTGCAATAGTGCTTATATATGTATTCATGATAATTATAACTCTGTACGTTTTACATTCGCTGCGTGCTCACCATCACAATAATCTGATAACAAACCTGGCCATCACCTTTGGTGGAGTAAATCACTGGATTAAGGCAAATAAATAGCGCCATTGTGTGCTTTAAGTAAAAAGGTTATCGACTCTTATTGAATATTCACTTTTCGTATCCGAGCTATGGCAATTTATATTGCAGGTGCTATAAAAAATAATATTCTCCTCGTTTTCTTGGTAAACAGGGCTAAAATGTTAAATGATATTAGCGTCAGGACCTTTATTGTTTTATTTTTGGTGATTACGGCAGTGGCTCTCAATGTGGTGGAAATAATACTTTCAGCCAGCGTTGATGTTATTATTGGTACCAACTTAGTAAGCTTTATTTCTATAGTATGTCTGTGGGGATACATGACCAAATATCTGGTGATGCCGATTAATACGGTTAAAAGAAGTATTGAAGAGGTTACATCCGGGAATCTGGCGATCAGCATTCCAGAATTTGGTAATAACTGCGCGGGTAGACTTATTCCGGGCATCAATAGCTTATCCAGTAATATTTCAACACTTGTGAATGAGATAAGGATATCTTCACAAACGGCGATGGCGCTCTCAGAACAGCTTGCAGAACGTAGCGCCGAGCTTTTAGTGAAAACAGAACAGCAATCCGGAGCATTAATGCAGACGGCTGCCAACATGGATGAGATCGCGGTGAATACGCGAAACAATGCTGATAACACGCAAATAGCCAGCGCCCAGGCGACAATTGCTACGCAGTGCGCCCGACAGGGGGGCGAATTAATGGTGCAGGTGGCGACAAATATGCGATCAATCACCGAATGCGCGGAACAGATGACTGAAATTATTACGCTGATAGATGGTATCGCATTCCAGACAAATATTCTGGCATTGAATGCAGCTGTGGAAGCGGCGAGGGCCGGGGAACATGGCAAAGGGTTTTCCGTGGTGGCCGGTGAGGTAAGAAAGCTGGCGCACCGTAGCGCAGATGCAGCTAAGAATATTAAACAGCTGATTGCCCAGACTCATCAAAATGTTCAGCAAGGCGCGGCTATCGTACGCGAAGCAGAAAAAAATATGCAGGATATCGTCGGGGGCGCCGGGCAATTAAGCCAGTTAATGGGCGAGATATTAACAACTACCCAGGAGCAGGAGAAAGGGATCATCAGGATCACGCATGCTCTGGCCGAACTGGAGAACGTAACGCAAAGTAATGCCGTTATGGTGGATGAGCTTTCTGATTCATCTGGCATCCTGAAAAACCAGGTTATTGATCTCCAGTCCCGGACCCATCAATTTCGCTTAAGTAAGACACTTGAGCCCGCAATACACCAGCGAGCATAACAGGCTCTCTCTCACCACAAGCGTCGCATTCGTCGACGCTTTTTCTGTTATCGGATACTTTTATGAATCATTTCAGCGCAATGGGACAATGAGATATTGCTTAACCTATTCTGACGGCTAGACTATCGAAAAAAGCTGAATGTTTGTGGAGGCGTTGTGGAAGCCATTAAGGGAACGGATGTTAATGTGCCAGATGCCGTGTTTGCCTGGCTGCTGGATGGCCGTGGTGGGGTGAAACCGCTGGAAAATAACGATGTTATCGACGCTCAGCATCCCTGCTGGCTGCATCTTAATTATACCCATTCTGAAAGTGCGCAATGGCTGGCGACCACGCCTCTGCTTCCTAATAATGTGCGTGATGCGCTGGCGGGTGAAAGTACGCGTCCACGCGTAAGCAGAGTCGGGGAAGGTACGTTAATCACGCTGCGCTGTATTAATGGCAGCACCGACGAGCGACCTGACCAGCTGGTCGCTATGCGCTTGTATATGGATGAACGTCTGATTGTCTCAACGCGCCAGCGCAAAGTACTGGCACTGGATGATGTGGTCAGCGATCTCCAGGAAGGTACAGGGCCGGCTGACTGCGGTAGCTGGCTGGTGGATGTCTGCGATGCGTTAACCGATCATGCCAGCGAGTTTATCGAGCAACTGCACGACAAGATTATAGACCTGGAAGATAACCTGCTCGATCAGCAAATCCCCCCACGCGGATTCCTGGCATTACTGCGCAAGCAACTGATTGTGATGCGCCGCTATATGGCGCCTCAGCGGGATGTCTATGCGCGCCTGGCGAGTGAGCGTTTAGCCTGGATGACCGACGATCATCGGCGACGGATGCAGGATATCGCCGACAGGCTGGGAAGAGGGCTGGATGAGATAGACGCCTGTATCGCCCGGACCGGTATCATGGCGGACGAAATTGCGCAGGTTATGCAGGAGTCTCTGGCGCGCCGCACCTATACAATGTCCTTGATGGCGATGGTTTTTCTACCCAGTACATTTTTAACTGGGCTGTTTGGCGTTAACCTCGGTGGTATCCCCGGCGGCGGCTGGCAGTTTGGCTTCTCACTTTTCTGTATTCTGTTAGTGGTCCTGATTGGTGGTGTTACTTTATGGTTGCATCGTAGTAAATGGTTGTAACAACAACATTTTTTATCGGCTTTTGCGCATGAAAACGGCCAGGTTTTTGAGCGAAGTCAATAAACCATCTACCTATTCGGGGCAATATCTCACTCGCAGGTGAATGCAACGTCAAGCGATGGGCGTTGCGCTCCATATTGTCTTACTTCCTTTTTTGAATTACTGCATAGCACAATTGATTCGTACGACGCCGACTTAGATTAGTCGGCTTTTTTTTGCCTGCAGGAAATCAGCGTCTACCCTAAAAGAGTCAACCTGATGACTGGAGGGCTATATGACCTGTCTGATTGCAATGCTACAGCGGCAAGTACTAAACGCTGATTCGCTACCCACCGACCCGGTTCCTGTTCCCGATCCGCTACCTCGTCCGCAGCCTATGCCGGATCCGCCACCGGATGAAGAGCCGATTAAATTGTCGCATCGCGAGCGCAGATCTGCGAGGATACGCGCCTGCTGAATGTAAGTTTTTACCGCGAGATTAAATTGTGACCGCTTTTTCGACCCTGAATGTTTTACCTGCCGCCCAACTCGAGAACCTCAACGAGCTGGGCTACCTTGAAATGACGCCTGTTCAGGCTGCTGCGTTACCGGCAATCCTGGCGGGGAGAGATGTTCGCGTGCAGGCTAAAACCGGCAGTGGCAAAACGGCTGCTTTTGGTCTGGGGTTGTTACAGCATATTGATGCCGCGCTGTTTCAGACGCAGTCTCTGGTGCTGTGCCCAACGCGTGAGCTTGCCGACCAGGTGGCAGGGGAACTGCGTCGGTTAGCGCGCTTTCTGCCAAATACCAAGATTTTAACCCTGTGCGGCGGGCAGCCCTTTGGCGCACAGCGTGACTCCCTACAACATGCGCCACATATTATTGTCGCCACACCGGGGCGTTTACTTGACCACCTGCAAAAGGGCACCGTTTCTCTGGACGCTCTGAATACGCTGGTGATGGATGAAGCCGATCGCATGCTGGATATGGGTTTTAGCGATGCGATTGATGAGGTGATCCGCTTTGCGCCAGCATCGCGTCAAACCTTGCTATTTTCAGCGACCTGGCCGGAGGCGATTGCCGCCATCAGCGGTCGGGTGCAGCAGGATCCGCTCACGATCGAAACCGATACGGTGGATGCGCTGCCGGCGATTGAACAGCAATTTTTTGAAACGTCCAGCCACGGTAAAATCCCGCTGCTGCAAAAATTGCTCAGTCAGCATCAGCCCGCATCCTGCGTGGTTTTTTGTAATACCAAAAAAGATTGCCAGGCCGTTTGCGATGCACTGAATGCGGCAGGGCAAAGCGCACTTTCGTTACATGGCGATCTTGAACAGCGCGATCGCGATCAGACGCTGGTACGTTTTGCCAACGGTAGCGCACGTGTACTGGTTGCTACCGATGTGGCCGCGCGTGGTCTGGATATCAAGTCGCTGGAACTGGTGGTTAACTTCGAACTGGCGTGGGATCCTGAAGTCCATGTCCATCGTATTGGACGAACTGCTCGCGCTGGTAACAGCGGTCTGGCGATTAGTTTCTGCGCACCGGAAGAAGCGCAACGTGCCAATATCTTGGCTGAAATGCTGCAACTCAAACTGAACTGGTTGCCTGCGCCAGGCAATGGTTCAATCCTGCCTCTGGAAGCTGAGATGGCTACGTTGTGCATTGATGGCGGTAAAAAGGCTAAAATGCGTCCCGGCGATGTTTTGGGCGCTCTGACCGGCGATATTGGTCTGGATGGGGCTGATATCGGCAAAATCGCCGTCCATCCGGCGCATGTCTATGTCGCAGTTCGCCAGACTGTGGCGCATAAGGCATGGAAAAAATTGCAAAACGGAAAGATTAAAGGCAAGACCTGCCGCGTTCGTTTATTGAAATAAATGCGCGTTGGAGCGCCTGATGGCGCTCCGCTTATCCGGCATGATAAGTTACTTCACTTCCACAACGTTCAGGCGCAACTCATCCAGTTGGGTATCATCCTCTTCTGGCTGCCAGCCCGCGGGTTGCAGCGGGATCTCTTCGCGGTCAAACGCTAAATCACCACCGTCCACAACTTCTGAGCCGTGTTTAATGCCTTTAAAATCGAACAGATTGATATCACTCAAATGAGAAGGTACAACGTTCTGCATTGCGCTGAACATGGTTTCAATGCGGCCTGGATAGCGTTTGTCCCAGTCGCGCAGCATATCAGCGATGACCTGACGTTGCAGGTTAGGCTGTGAGCCACACAGGTTACACGGAATAATCGGGAAACCTTTCGCTTCAGAGAAACGCTCAATATCTTTCTCACGGCAGTAGGCCAGTGGACGGATCACGATGTGCTTACCATCATCACTCATCAGCTTCGGCGGCATACCTTTCATTTTCCCGCCGTAGAACATGTTTAAAAACAGCGTTTGCAGGATGTCATCACGATGGTGCCCGAGCGCAATCTTGGTGGCGCCTAACTCGGTTGCCGTGCGGTACAGAATGCCGCGACGCAGGCGAGAGCAGAGCGAGCAGGTCGTTTTACCTTCAGGAATTTTATCTTTGACGATACCGTAGGTATTTTCTTCGACGATTTTATACTCAACGCCCAACTGTTGCAGATACTCCGGCAGAATATGCTCCGGGAAGCCGGGTTGTTTCTGATCGAGGTTAACCGCAACTAAGGAAAAACTGATCGGCGCGCTTTGCTGCAAATTACGCAGGATCTCCAGCATGGTATAGCTGTCTTTCCCTCCGGAAAGGCACACCATAATGCGATCGCCGTCTTCGATCATATTGAAGTCGGCAATCGCTTCGCCCACGTTGCGACGCAGACGTTTTTGCAATTTGTTCAGGTTGTATTGTTCTTTCTTTGTAACTTGTTGATTATCTTGCATTATTACCGTTCTCAAAAACCAAAAGGGGCATATAAGGGGCAAACTTCCATCACAGGGCTAGTTTGTTATTCAA
This sequence comes from Citrobacter sp. EC_71, assembly GCF_019584005.1. Classification (NCBI taxonomy): domain Bacteria; kingdom Pseudomonadati; phylum Pseudomonadota; class Gammaproteobacteria; order Enterobacterales; family Enterobacteriaceae; genus Citrobacter; species Citrobacter sp. EC_71. The sequence continues at coordinate 265,969 of NZ_VDAY01000003.1, read as the reverse complement.
CATTGCAACTTGATCGCCATTCATTTCTTCAATCCATGCACTGTAGACTTCGTACACCATCTGCGTGTTTCATGCCCCATCTGATTAGCTATAAATGATGGGTTCGCTCCAGCCGATGACAGCCAGCAGGCAAAAGTATGCCGCGTATGGTACGGATTACGGCGACGAATACCAGCACGTTTTACAGCAGCGTTCCATCTCGCACCGATGCTACTCATCGCCCAGTCTTTTCATTTCAGCCCGGCGGGGGGCTGAACATCAAGCAGCTCAAATCGAACATGAGCAAAAACATGGTTGCATCAATTCACCGCACAAGTCCAGCTATGCAGTATGTACTGGCGTTTTACGGGAGAGCATCAGCATGAAACCGACATATGAAGAACTTGAAGCAAAAGTGCTCGATATGTTTGGGGCTGGCTATAACAGCGCTGTAGTTCACTGTGAAAGCGTATTGCATCAGGCATGTGCCGCCGCTGGCATTGGCGTGAAGGGGGAGTGAGATGGCAGATCAAACGATTTTAGCCGTGTGCTGCGGCTCCCGCATGTTCTGGTTCAACAAACAGGACACCCGTGCCGTGTTCACTGATATCCGCGCCTGACGTGAAACCTGCAATAGGCCAGCGCACCGGGAAGAGCGACAAAACCCATTGGATTCTCTTTGTAAAGGATTAACCCAAAGCCAGGATGCATAGCGCAATAAAAAAGCAGGATAATAATCCTGCTTTGATCTGTGGTTTCTTAGCTATTTTCCAGACAGTTTTCTCCAGATACCTTGGCTAATGCCAAAAGCAAAAGCTAAGAAAACAAGACCAGACCAACGCTCTATCCCTTGCGCCATCACCAGCATAGCAACTCCGATACATCCAAGAGGAATAGCAGTGATAACAAAAAGAATAATACCCCAAAAAAATTGGCCTGCAGTGGGCTCTTGAGACATGACAACACCTTTAATGAAGGAAACCGTTAACTAACGCGCGATTTTTTATGGTTATTATATAGTTCCATGTAGCACTGAGGCTTCTGTGTTTGCTGTACCTTCCATAGGCGTCTCTTCTAATTTTACAAAAGTAACTAGTTGTTTCAACCCCTATTTATGGTGGGTGTTATGTTTCCCACGTTTGTCTGCTAAGTCGCGATTAACCTGTTTCTACTGTATGTGGTCGTCAACTGGGCTCCTCTGCCCGGCGTAGAACTAGTGCGTGCTAATTTGCCGGAACTATGCCAGTCGAAACAAATCGCAGTATGACCGATATCGTTTCCATATGCTTAATAACGTAATTATTCAGTGAGCGTATAATTCATACTTTCTTATGGGGATTGTATGGAGTGGGGGTATCTATAGTTTTTCAGAGAGCCTGATTCACAGGTTGTTTAGAACAATTATCTCTGGAGTTAACTATGGCTTCTATTAAAGAAAGTGAAAGCTATATCAAAGCACTCAAAGCATTAATTGACGCAAGCAAAGAATATGAAAAAGATGGTGGTGTTGATGACAAGGCAAAGATTGATATCGAAGAGTTTTGTAAGTTCTATTCAAAACGTAAACTATCAACCGTTCTAACTGCGCTCATTCTTGTTTTGGGATGGTCTCCTGGCGTTCCTGCGGGGGCAGTTGATGCCTTGAAAAAAATTAAAGAGTTTTTTGATACAATCTGCACGACAAAAGCAGCATAAATATATCCAATTTCTTTATAGGCCTCGCCTTTGTGCGGGGCTTTTCATTTCAGGGGCATAGGAATCATCCGTTACGTGCTTTGTTGATAAATCCAGCCCCGTGAAGCCTGACCCTCTACACACGGAATAACTATGTCTGAGCCAATCACAATTGCCAGTGGAGTGACCTCCGATAGGGATTACTTTCGCCACTATGTTCCCGGAGGCGACGCCTGGCGTAATGTTATGCGAGCGGCCGGGGCGGCAATGTATGTGCTGACACCAGAGCCTCATCAACTATGGAAGCAGATGCTTTTTGCAGTCATCCCGTTTATGGGGGGCGTGTTCTTCTCCGTTCCCATGATCAAGATACTCGCAGGAGTTATCAACTCAGCTCTCGGGCTGTTGCAGCCGTCGGTAAGTATCGAAGTCTCACCGAATGTCGGTGCAAAGCGTCCACACTAGAAACCTCCAGCCAGATGTCAGACTAAAAGTATAGGGGCAAAAAAGGGGCATGAAGGGAAAAACAAAAAGCCCGCCACGATGTGCGGGCCAGGCAGCTTAGCGGACAACCAGAACCGAACACTCAGCATGACGCACCACGGCTGCGGCGTTAGAACCCAGCAGGTAAGTGGTGATGTCAGGTCGGTGAGAGGCAATAATGACCATATCAGCCGGTAATTTTTTAGCCATTTCCAGAATCTTATCTTTCGGCGCACCTTCCGCGACATGAACGTGCACTCTGTCCGTTGGGATATTGAACTTCTTGATAATCTCTTCCAGTTGAGATTTCGCTTCGGCTTTCAGATCGTCCATGGCCGGCAACTCTGCCGAGTAGGCCAATCCCAGGGAAGCGTAATAGGGCAGTGACGGAATAACGGTCAAAAAATGGACCTGCGCATCGTCAATTTTTGCTTCTGCTTCAACATGGGCAATAACGCGTTGAGTTAATTCTGAGTCTGAAATATCGATGGGTACAAGAATCGTTCTGTTCATAAAACCTCCTGTTTAAGTATCCACCTAAAGCTTACCGCGTAATGGCACTTTATGTACAATGACAAAGATCACACTTTGGCATCACTTTATTTTGATTTCAGGGAATTTTCCTTTTATTACCCCATCATAAAATCGACCTTTAGAGACTACGCTGAGGAAATCACGAAAAATACGAGCAGGAACATGCTGGTATTGCAGGGTAGACAATTGATGAAAGCGAATTTCAAGCGTGTGAGAGGATTCGTCGTAACCGACGGATGCAATACGGGATGATTTTACAGGGTGATGATTCATTGCAGGTATCCTCTACTACAGGTCTTTATGCAAGATATCATCTATCAGGGATGTGTTTTGACGCAACAGATATAATGTTTTGATCTGGATAAAACAGAATTGCGATAACAGAAAGGAAGCCCGCCGTTGCCGGCGGGCTGACGAATTAGAACTGGTATACCATACCCAGAGCTACAACGTCATCGGTAGAGATGTTTTGGCGAGTGTAGAAGCTGTCGTCTTCGTCCAGCAGGTTGATTTTGTAATCAACATAGGTGGAGAAGTTTTTGTTGAAGAAGTAAGTTGCACCTACGTCAGCATATTTCACCAGGTCTTTGTCGCCGTCGGTAGAGTTCAGGTCTTTACCTTTAGACATCAGGAAAGAGACTGCCGGACGCAGACCAAAGTCGAACTGGTACTGTGCAGTGACTTCGAAGTTCTGCGTTTTATTGGCTACACCGTTCTTGCCATAAGGAGTCATGTTACGGGTTTCGGAATACATGGTTGCCAGGTAGATGTTGTTAGCATCGTATTTCAGGCCAGTAGTCCACGCGTCAGCTGTATCACCGCCAGCAACGTCGCCTCCAGCTTTACCTGCATTAACCTGATCGTTAGTACGGTCAGACGTGGAGTATGCCGCACCGAAGCTTACACCCATACCCAGATCATAGGTAGAGGAGATACCGAAGCCGTCGCCGTTAGAGTTCTGAATCTTACGGTCGCCACCATTGTTGGTGCCTTCCTGCTCATCACTTGTTTGTTCGTTTGCGCCCTGATACTGCAGTGCAAAGTTCAGACCATCAACCAAACCGAAGAAGTCGGTGTTACGGTAGGTTGCTACGCCGTTAGCACGACCGGTCATGAAGTTATCAGCGTAGGTGTAGGAGTCGCCACCGAACTCAGGCAGCATATCGGTCCAGCCTTCTACGTCGTACAGTACGCCGTAGTTACGACCGTAATCGAATGAACCGTAGTCACCAACTTTAATACCCGCGAATGCCAGACGAGTCCATGAATCGCCTTTATCGCCACTTTCAGTACCGTTAGCCTGAACCTGATATTCCCACTGACCGTAGCCGGTGATCATATCGTTAACCTGAGTTTCACCTTTGAAACCCATACGCATATAAGTCTGATCGCCATCTTTGTTGGCGTCGTCGGAGAAGTAATGCAGACCGTCTACTTTGCCATACAGGTCTAATTTGTTGCCGTCTTTATTATAAACTTCAGCAGCGTGAGCCGCGCCTGCAGCCAGCAGGGCAGGAATTACGAGAGCCAGTACTTTTCTGTTCATTGAAATAATCCTTTAGTTTTTTTATTTAACCTGTGACTACCCATGTAGGGAGTAAAAGCATGCTAAAGGAGAAGTTCCGTAAAGAGATAAATATGAATTGTTACGTTTTAAGTAAAACTTTAAATAAATAATTCTGCAGAAATGGTGATAATTATCATGAATGTATTGGTTTAATATATATAAAATAAAAATTATACAAGTGAATTGTGTTGAGCTATTCTGCGCGTGTTATATGCCTTTATTGTCACGTTTTATTTTTTCGTTGACGTATTGATAGCCAATATTAATTAGCCAGCGAATAAATTGACAAGCCCGAACAACTGTTCGGGCTTTTTTTTTCGTTCCACTTTAACGCTGAGCTAAACGTATTACTCGGTTCCGCTCTTTTCCGCTTTACCTGCCAGTTGCGCCAGGAAATCGTAGCGTTTTTGCAGATCGGCTGTTGCGTCTTTCCACAGCTGTTCAGCAACTTCAGGCTGTTGGGCATTTAAGCGGCGGAAGCGCTGCTCGTTAAGTAAAGTTTCAGCCAGTGCATCTGACGGCGGGCGAGAATCCAGCGCCAATGGCAGTTTACCTTCGTCAGCACGACGCGGATCAAAGCGATACAGCGGCCAGAATCCGGTTGCCGTGAGTTGACGCATCTGATCGTGGCTCAACGCGAGATCATAACCATGCTCCTCGCAAGGGCTATACGCGATAATCAGCGACGGCCCCGGATAGGATTCCGCTTCCTGGATAGCTTTCACCGTCTGGTTCAACTGGGCACCCAGGGAAATCTGCGCGACATAAACATGCCCGTACATCATCATACTGACACCAAGATCTTTACGAGCCTTACGTTTGCCGTGCTCCCCAAATTTAGTGACAGCCCCAAGAGGCGTGGCTTTTGATGCTTGTCCGCCCGTGTTGGAGTAACACTGGGTATCCAGCACCAGAATATTGACGTTCTCGGTCAGGCTCAGGACGTGATCCAGCCCGCCGAAGCCAATATCGTAGGCCCAGCCATCACCGCCAATCAACCAGATGGATTTCTCAACCAGCGCGTCGGCATCGGTTAACAACTGCTGTGCGCCTTCGACATCTTTCAGGTGCTGGCGCAGGGCCGCTACTTGCTCACGACGAACCTCCGGCGTGGCTTCTGCATGCAGCGCGTCATTCAGCTCAGCTGGGATGTTATCGGCAAACTGCTCCAGCAGACGCATAACGCGCACTCGGTGTTGATCCACCGTCAGACGGAAGCCCAGGCCAAACTCGGCGTTATCTTCAAACAGCGAGTTTGCCCATGCTGGCCCACGCCCATTGGCGTCTGTGGTGTAGGGCGTTGAGGGCAGGTTACCGCCATAAATTGATGAACACCCGGTGGCATTCGCAATCAACATCCGGTCACCGTACAGCTGAGTGAGTAGTTTGATATACGGCGTTTCACCACAGCCAGAGCAGGCGCCGGAATATTCAAATAGCGGCGTAATCAGCTGCGAGGTGCGAATATCAATACGTTCCAGTTTGGTGCGATCAATTTCCGGCAGATCGAGGAAGAAGTCATAGTTAACTTTTTCTTCTTCAACATGCTCAAGGCGCGACATCATATTGATGGCCTTGATTTCTGGATTTTGACGATCTTTCGCCGGGCACACTTCGACGCACAGATTACAACCGGTGCAATCCTCTGGCGCGACCTGCAGAACATATTTCTGACCACGCATATCGCGTGATTTCACATCCAGAGAGTGCAGGCTGGCAGGGGCGTTTTCCATCGCTTCTGGGGAAACCACTTTGGCGCGGATTGCCGAGTGCGGGCAAGCGGCAACGCAGTGGTTACATTGCGTACACAGCTCTTCTTTCCAGATGGGGATCTCTTCGGCGATATTACGTTTTTCCCAACGCGTGGTGCCCATTGGCCAGGTACCGTCTGGCGGCAGCGCGGAAACGGGAAGCGCATCACCCAGACCGGCGAGCATTGCTGCGGTGACGGTTTTCACGAAATCTGGTGCGGCATCAGAAACCACCGGTGGGCGGTTGGCGCTATGCGGATCAACCGGCTGCAGGGCCACTTCGGCGACGGATTCACGCGCCAGAGCCAATGCCTGCCAGTTACGTTCGACCAGATCCTGTCCTTTACTGCTGTAGCTTTTCGCAATTGCACCCTGCAATTCGATCAACGCGCTGTCGCCGGGTAAGATTTGCGTCAGGTGGAAGAACGCCATTTGCATCACGGTGTTTATACGCGCCGCCAGACCACACTCACGGGCGATTTTGGCCGCATTAATCACGTAGAAACGGGCTTTCTTCTGATTCAGCACCGCCTGAACTTCCTGTGGCAGACGCGCCCAGACTTCATCCACATTGTATGGGGTATTAAGCAGGAAGATACCGCCTGGTTTCAGGCGCTCGGCCATTTGATACTTATCGATAAATTGCAACTGGTGGCAGCCGACAAAATCGGCTTGTGAAACCAGATACGCTGAGCGAATGGGATGTTCGCTGACGCGCAGGTGGGAAACGGTCAGGCCGCCTGCTTTTTTCGAGTCATACACGAAATAACCCTGCGCATACCACGGCGTAGAGTTACCGATAATCTTGATATTGTTTTTGGTGGCCGACACGCTGCCATCGCTACCCAGGCCGTAAAACAGCGCTTCGAGCTTAGCGGTGCCGGGCAGGGTGTTTTCTGGCAAAGGCAATGACAGGTTGGTGACATCATCATAGATACCGACCGTGAAGCGTGGTTTTGGTTTCGCGCTATTCAGCTCATTAAAGACCGCCATGACGCAGTCGGGTCCAAACTCTTTGGACGAAAGACCATAGCGTCCGCCAATCACACGCGGTAAGGTTTCTCGTTCACCACAGTTAAACGCTTCCGCCAGCGCGGTCATGACATCCAGATATAATGGTTCTGCCTGCGCGCCGGGTTCTTTGGTGCGATCCAGAACGGCGATGCTCCGTACGGTTTCCGGCAGGGCGCGCAGCAAATGTCTGGCAGAGAATGGGCGGAACAGGCGCACTTTCAGCACGCCAACTTTCTCGCCGCGAGCCAGCAGTTCTTCGACGACTTCTTCACAGGTGCCAATCGCCGAGCCCATCAAAATAATGAGGCGTTCTGCCTGCGGATGACCGTAATATTCAAATGGCTGGTACTGGCGACCCGTCGCCGCGGCGAAGTCGTTCATCGCCTGTTCGACGTGATCGTAAACCGCGTTGTACCACGGGTTGGTCGCTTCGCGTGACTGGAAGTAGGTGTCCGGATTCGCTGATGTACCGCGGATAACCGGATGCTCTGGATTTAGCGCCCGAGCGCGGTGAGCATCGATCTCCGCCTGAGGCATCAGTCCGAGGATCGTGTCATCGGCCAGCGGCACAATTTTGTTGATCTCATGCGATGTACGGAAACCATCAAAGAAATGAATAAACGGGACCCGGCTTTTGAGGGTGGCCATTTGCGAAATTAGCGCAAAGTCCTGTGCTTCCTGAACACTGCTGGCGCACAGCATCGCGCATCCCGTCTGACGTACCGCCATCACGTCGGAATGATCGCCAAAGATCGATAACGCGTGAGTCGCAATCGTACGTGCCGCAACGTGCAGAACAAACGGAGTCAGCTGCCCGGCCAGTTTGTACAGCGTTGGGATCATCAGCAGCAGGCCCTGCGATGAAGTAAACGACGTAGAGAGCGCACCGGTCTGCAACGCGCCGTGAACGGTCGCAATCGCACCGCCTTCTGACTGCATTTCTACGACGCGAGGAGTATCCCCCCATACGTTTTTCAGCCCATTTCCAGCCCAGGCATCCGCCTGTTCAGCCATCGTCGAACTGGGCGTAATCGGGTAGATGGCGATAACTTCGCTGGTACGAAATGCGACCGAAGCAACCGCACCATTACCGTCAATTGTTTGCATACTGACACCCTTACATTGCGCAAAAAGGGGGACTCGCGTAACAGCGGCGAATCCTGTAGTTATCCTTCTATTTTAGCAAAAGCCATTCAGGCGCATTTTCGCTTTTGTGTCCCTGGAATTAACAGAATGAATGGTTTGATCAAAAGAGCAGGCAAAAAATTGCCAGAAAATGTAAACAGCGCGCATAAATGCGCATATTGCCTCTCGACGGCAGTGTTTCCGCTGCCTATTATTTATGGCTGTGTCGTTTGGTTAATATTCAGAGGGGAGTAAGATGCGCGCAGCGTTTTGGGTAGGGTGTGCCGCGTTATTATTATCGGCGTGTAGCAGTGAACCTGTTCAGCAGGCAACCGCCGCGCATGTCGCACCGGGCATGAAGGCAGCAATGTCCAGTTCCGGAGAGGCAAATTGCGCCATGGTTGGTGGTTCGCTCTCCGTTGCTCGTCAACTGGATGGCTCAGCCATCGGCATGTGTGCGTTACCCAACGGCAAACGCTGTAGTGAGCAGTCGCTTGCCGCCGGAAGCTGCGGGAGCTATTGAGCCACCGCGTTTATTACATTAAATCCGCAAGTTTATACGTCAGCGTTTGTTCTGCCGTCGCCAGTGTCAACTGGTCAGCAGTCAAATCGACCTGTGCGCCTTGCTTAAACATTTCGCTGACGATGCCGTCGAGCGCGTTAAGCTGTGGATCGGCGCACATCATGCGGGTCATCGCCATATCTTTCACTTTCAATTCGCCGTCGGACAGCTTGCCCTGACCGTGGAATTGATTACACATCTTTCCCGATACCGTCATGTTTTCGCCAAAACTCAATTCGGGTGGGTTGTTGGCGACGGTAACAGCTTTACCATTCACGCTCTGCAAAACGAAACGGTGATGCTGTAACTGGTCGCGATTGACGGAAACTTTTTCGCTGCTCACACAGCCAGCCATCAGTGTGCTGAGGGCAATCAACGTGACAACTTTCTTCATTAAAACTCTCTAAGTTCGTGACCGGAATACATTCAATATAATAATGATACTGACTATTTTATCATCGGCAATTGTCTGAAAATGCCCCCCTAAAGCCAGGGGGCACAAGGATTAGAAGAGGGCGTTTGGACAGGTTTCGCCTTTGGCGATTTGTTCCAGATTTTGCAGCGTCGTTTCAGAAATGCTGGTCAACGCTTCGGCGGTCAGAAACGCCTGATGCCCGGTAAACAGCACGTTATGACAGGCTGACAGACGGCGGAACACATCATCCTGAATCACATCATTGGATTTATCTTCAAAGAACAGGTCGCGTTCGTTTTCATATACGTCCATTCCCAAAGAGCCAATTTTCTGGTTTTTCAGAGCATCGATAGCCGCCTGCGAATCGATTAGCGCCCCGCGACTGGTGTTAATAATCATCACGCCGTTTTTCATTTGCTCAAAGGCTTCCTGATTGAGCAGATGATAATTCTCCGGCGTTAACGGGCAGTGCAGGGAGATAACGTCGGACTCAGCAAACAGCGTTTTAAGATCGACATATTCCACGCCTAATTCCAGAGCCGCGGCGCTTGGGTAGGGATCGAACGCCAGCAGGCGCATACCAAAACCTTTCAGGATCCGCAGCGCAGCAATACCGATTTTACCGGTACCAATCACCCCAGCCGTTTTGCCATACATGGTAAAGCCGGTCAGCCCTTCAAGAGAGAAGTTGGCATCACGGGTACGCTGATACGCGCGATGTATACGGCGATTTAAGGTCATCATCATGCCAATCGCATGCTCAGCGACGGCTTCAGGCGAATAGGCCGGGACGCGTACCACCTGCAGACCGAGCTCTTTTGCCGCGTCGAGATCGACGTTATTGAACCCGGCACAGCGCAGGGCGATATATTTCACACCCAGCTTTTTCAGTTCTTCCAGAACCGGTCGGCTGCCATCGTCGTTGACGAAGATGCATACCGCTTCGCAGCCATGGGCTGTTTTGGCCGTTTTCTCCGTCAGCAGAAAGTCAAAAAATTCAAGTTCAAAACCAAAAGCCTCGTTAACCTGCTGCAGATACTTTTTGTCGTACTGTTTTGTACTATAGATGGCGAGTTTCATAAGACTTTCTCCAGTGATTTTGACGTCACATTAGTTCAATTCAAATTATTTTACAAAATCTAAAAAGTTATTGATAGTCATAGAAGTAATGAATATCTGAAGCGTATCTTTTGTTAGTGTGGGCAGGTTACGCGATTTCAACAACTGGATATTTTCCATCTGTGGAGCAGGTAGTGTGGGTAAAAAGCCAGGTGATTCACATCCAGACAGCTACGCTTATACAGGTAGCAGATATCGGGAGGAGTTATGCTAACTCACTCTGAAGCAAAACGATGGGCCACCTTAATGCTTAAGGCGGCTTTATGCGATGGAATGAAGCCCGAAGAAATTTCCCGCCAGGTGCATCTTGTCTGTGATCATCATGGCAAGGAGTGTCTTGAAGAACTTATAGAAGAAATATTGATAGAGGCTGGTCGGATAGGACCTAAACATAGCGATGGACAACTGAACCATCATTGAGTCCGAGCCCATGTGCCACTATGTTGGAATCATTCCTGACGGCACGTGTAACAGCGTGCCACATAGCGCTGTTATCTATCCTTAATGTGGGCATATCCAGTTAAACATGCCACAATACAGGCCTAAACCGGCTTAAATTTTGCTAAATCAGGATATTAACTACCCATGAAGGGTAAATATAAAGCCGTTCTGGCACTCCTTTTATTATTGATTCTCGTGCCGCTGACGCTGGTGATGACGCTTGGCTTGTGGGTCCCGACCCTGGTGGGCGTCTGGTTACCTGTGGGGACACGTATCGCGCTGGATGAGAGTCCACGGCTGACACGGCATGGGCTGCATATCCCGGAACTCCGCTATCTGGTCGATGATTGCCCGCTGGCGCGCATTACTCAGGCGAACCTGTCCCATCCCAGCCGCTGGTTGCTCAATGTTGGGACAATTGAGCTGGATTCCGCTTGCCTGGCCAAATTACCGCAGACAGAAGCGTCTCCGGCAGCACCCAAAACGCTGGCTGAATGGCAATCGATGCTGCCCAATACCTGGATCAACATCGACAAACTTATTCTTTCTCCCTGGCAGGAATGGCAAGGAAAACTGTCGCTTTCGCTAACGCCCTCTACTCAGCAACTGCGCTACCAGGGTGAAAAGGTTAAATTCCAGGGGCGTCTGCATGGGCAAAATCTGACGGTAAATGAGCTGGATGTCGCTGCATTTGAAGGACAACCGCCGGTAAAACTGGTCGGTGAATTTACTATGCCGCTGGTTCCGGATGGGTTACCAGTGAGCGGTCATGCCGTTGCGACGCTGAGCTTGCCGCAGGAACCCACGCTTGTGGATGCCGAACTGGAGTGGCAAGAAAACAGCGGACAACTGATCGTCATGGCGCGGGATAGTGCCGATCCACTGCTCGATCTTCCGTGGGAAATAACCCGCCAGCAGTTGACCATCAGCGATGGTCGTTGGAACTGGCCCTATCAGGGATTCCCGCTAAGCGGGCGGCTGGGCATGAAAGTTGAAAACTGGCAGGCAGGGCTGGAAAACGCCGTGGTGAGCGGGCGTCTGAACATTCTGACGCAAGGCGATGCCGGTAAAGGAAATGCCGTTTTAACGCTGGGGCCAGGTAAGTTGGGCATCGATAATAACGAGATGCCGTTACAGCTGATCGGCGAAGCGAAACAGGGCGATCTGATCTTCTACGCAAAATTACCCGCCAAACTCACCGGAAGCCTGAACGATCCACAACTGGCGTTTGAGCCAGGGGCGCTGTTGCGTTCGCGGGGGCGGGTAATTGATTCGCTGGATATTGATGAGATTCGTTGGCCGCTGGCGGGCGTAAAGGTAACACAACGCGGTGTGGATGGCCGTCTACAGGCTATTTTGCGTGCGCATGAAAACCAGATGGGGGGCTTTGAACTGCATCTGGATGGTCTGGCAAATGAGTTTCTTCCTGATGCCGGTCGTTGGCAATGGCGCTACTGGGGCGAAGGCAGCTTTACGCCGATGCATGCTCGCTGGGACGTGGCGGGTAAGGGTGAATGGCATGACAACACGCTGAAGCTATTTGATCTCTCCACCGGATTTGATCACCTGCAATACGGGACCATGACGGTGGAAAATCCACGCCTGGTAATGGATGAGCCGATCGTCTGGGTACGGGACGCGACCAAACCGACGTTTAGCGGCGCACTATCACTGGACGCAGGAAAAACCGTCTTCACCGGCGGAAGCGTCTTACCTCCCTCAACGCTAAAGTTCAGCGTGGAAGGCAGCGACCCGACGATTTTCCAGTTCAAGGGCCAGCTTCACGCGGGTGCGATTGGCCCCGTACAGCTAAATGGTCGTTGGGACGGGATCCGTCTGCGCGGACAGGCCTGGTGGCCAAAACAATCACTCACCGTGTTCCAGCCGCTGATCCCGCCTGACTGGAAAATGAAACTGCGTGAAGGTGAGCTCTATGCGCAGGTCGCATTCTCGGCCGCGCCGGAACAGGGCTTTGAAGCAGGCGGTCATGGGGTATTAAAAGGCGGTAGCGCCTGGATGCCTGATAACCAAATTAATGGCGTCGATTTTATCTTGCCGTTTCGGTTTAGCGAAGGCGCATGGCAACTGGGTACGCGTGGGCCTGTTTCACTGCGTATTGCGGAAGTCGTGAATCAGGTGACGGTGAAAAATATTACTGCCGATCTGCAGGGCGCGTACCCCTGGAGTGAAGACAATCCGTTACTGCTGAGCGATGTCAGCGCTGAACTGCTGGGAGGCAAAGTCATCATGCAGCAACTGCGGATGCCACAGCACGACCCAGCCTTATTACGCGTGCAGAATATCTCCTCCAGCGAGCTTATTAGCGCGGTTAACCCCAAGCAATTCGCCATGTCGGGTCCGGTCAGCGGCGCGTTGCCATTATGGTTAGATAACGAAAAGTGGATCATCAAAGACGGCTGGTTAACCAACCCAGGCCCAATGACGCTGCGCATTGATAAAGACACGGCGGATGCCGTCGTTAAAGATAATATGGCGGCTGGCGCGGCAATTAACTGGCTGCGCTATATGGAAATAACCCATTCCTGGACGAAAATAAACCTGGATAACCTGGGTGTCTTAACGATGCAGGCAACCGTTACTGGCAATAGTCGAGTCGATGGCAAAGTGGGGACGGTTAATTTGAATTACACCCACGAGGAAAACATCTTTACGCTATGGCGCAGTTTGCGTTTTGGTGACAATTTACAGGCATGGCTTGAGCAAAATGCAGCGCTGCCGGAAACCCATTGCCTGGAAGGCAAGGAATGTGAGGAACAACAATGAAAACGATAGCCGCCATGCTGAGTTTGCTGGCTTCATCTCTGGTGGTAGGTTGTACCCCAAGAATCGAAGTGGCTGCGCCAAAAGAGCCGATCACGATTAATATGAACGTCAAAATTGAGCATGAAATCCATATCAAAGTTGATAAAGACGTTGAGAGCTTATTGAAATCGCGCAGCGATCTGTTCTGAGGTAATGATGAAAAAACAGCTTGCAGCGATCCTGGTGGCGCTGAGTTTTATCACCAGCAATGCGTGGGCGTTGACCCTGAATGAAGCCAGAACCCAGGGGCGGGTGGGGGAAACACTTAATGGTTATCTGGTGGCATTACAAACCGATGCTGAAACGCAGGCGCTGGTGAGTGAGATTAATAAGGCGCGAAGCGCCAGTTATCAGCAGCTGGCTGAGAGCAATAATATTCCGCCAGACGAAGTGGCAAAAATGGCCGGGCAGAAGTTAGTTGCTCGCGCTAAACCGGGGGAGTATGTCCAGGGTATAAACGGTAAGTGGATGAGGAAATAATAATCATTTCTGAGCGTCGTTGTTGGATTGGTATTACAAGTGGAGGATCCTTCCGGATTATTCATCGACATCGCAATAGTTGCCACACGGCATCAAACTGATGTTGATATAGTTCAACACCGGTCGCGTCGTGGAGTGAAATCATGTGGCTTCTCAAGTGGTATGTCTGGAATCGTTGGGTGTTCAAGCTGTTAAGCCGGGATGTCGCGGAGCCGGAACAATTTTTAGCTCATTGCTGGGAAGAAAATCTGGCGAAATGCAGGGAATATGCCACCATCTGGCGTGATATTAATCGCATTCACGGCAAGCAGGTACATGTGCGGGCAAAGAAGTAGGTACCGAGAATCCCTCCCACCGGATGGTGAGAGGGGGAATTATCAGGCAGCAACCACGCTGTCGATAGCGGCTTTCGCATCGGACTGTGCTTTAGATGCCACTTCCGGGCCGTAAGCGATACCTTCAGCAAAGACAACGTTCACGTCGGTGATACCGATAAAGCCCAGGAACACGTTCAGGTACGGTGTGATCAGGTCAGTCGGCGTATCTTTATGAATACCACCACGGCTGGTCAGCACCACTGCGCGTTTACCGGTCACCAGACCTTCCGGACCTTTCTCGGTATAACGGAAGGTCACGCCAGCACGGGCAATCAGGTCAAAGTAGTTTTTGAGTTGCGTCGGAATGTTGAAGTTATACATCGGCGCGGCGATAACAATCACATCATGCGCTTTCAGTTCAGCGATCAACTCGTCAGACAGCGCCAGCGCTTCTTGCTGACGCGGCGTCAGCGGCGCATCGCTTGGGCGCAGCGCACCCACCAGTTCGCCATCCAGCACCGGAACAGGATTTGCAGCCAGGTCGCGGACGGTGATTTCATCAGCAGAGTGCTTTTCACGCCACTGTTCAACAAAATAATCAGACAACTGACCAGACTGAGAGTACCCTGCCAGAATACTGGATTTAAGAACTAATACCTTGCTCATGGGTGTTTCCTTTTATGTGTTTGAAGGGGTAGTGCCCCGTTGCTTGTTGACACTTTATTCACAATCCTGTCGCAGTGATAGCGCAATATATCGAATCCTATGTTCGAAATTATTGAACAACACATAAAAAGCCCCGATGTGGTACTCTATATCTATCATCTAAAAGAGATTTAACCCGGCAGAACTCTGCCTTTTAACGCTATGACAGAACAACCAAAATTAACCTTCAACATGCTGCAACAACAGCTGGACTCGCTGATGCTGCGCGACAGGCAGCGTTTTGCGCGCCGTTTGCACGGCGTGAAGAAGGTTAAAAATCCTGATGCACAACAGGCCATTTACCAGGAGATGGCAAAAGAGATCGACCAGGCAGCCGGTAAAGTTGTGCTGCGTGAAGCGGCGCGTCCGGTCATCAGCTACCCGGAAAACCTGCCCGTCAGCCAGAAAAAACAGGATATTCTGGAAGCCATTCGCGACCATCAGGTGGTGATTGTGGCTGGTGAGACCGGTTCAGGTAAAACCACCCAGTTGCCGAAAATCTGTATGGAACTGGGACGCGGGGTAAAAGGGCTGATCGGCCATACCCAGCCGCGTCGTCTGGCGGCGCGTACTGTGGCGAACCGTATCGCGGAAGAGCTGCAAACCGAGCCGGGCGGCTGTATCGGTTATAAAGTCCGTTTTAGCGATCATGTTAGTGACAACACCATGGTTAAGCTGATGACGGACGGTATCCTGCTGGCAGAAATCCAGCAGGATCGGCTGCTAATGCAGTACGACACCATCATCATCGATGAAGCGCATGAACGCAGCCTGAACATTGATTTTCTGCTTGGCTACCTGAAAGAACTTCTGCCGCGTCGTCCGGATCTAAAGATTATCATCACTTCGGCGACCATTGACCCGGAACGCTTTTCTAAGCATTTCAACAATGCGCCGATTATCGAAGTCTCTGGCCGAACCTATCCGGTGGAAGTACGCTATCGACCGATTGTTGAAGACGCAGATGACACTGAGCGCGATCAGCTACAGGCAATTTTTGATGCCGTAGATGAGTTAGGGCGTGAAAGTCAGGGCGACATTCTGATCTTCATGAGCGGCGAGCGCGAAATCCGCGACACCGCCGATGCCCTGAATAAGCTGGATTTGCGTCACACCGAAGTGCTGCCACTGTATGCGCGTCTCTCCAATAGCGAGCAGAACCGTGTATTCCAGTCACACAGCGGTCGTCGTATTGTGCTGGCCACCAACGTGGCGGAAACCTCGCTGACCGTACCGGGCATCAAGTATGTGATTGACCCGGGCACTGCGCGTATTAGTCGTTACAGTTACCGCACTAAAGTCCAGCGTTTGCCGATTGAACCGGTGTCGCAGGCCTCTGCCAACCAGCGTAAAGGCCGCTGCGGTCGTGTTTCAGAAGGGATCTGTATTCGTCTGTATTCTGAGGACGACTTCCTGTCGCGTCCGGAGTTTACCGATCCGGAGATCCTGCGTACCAACCTGGCGTCCGTTATTTTGCAGATGACCGCGCTGGGGTTGGGGGATATCGCGGCGTTCCCGTTTGTTGAAGCGCCGGATAAACGCAATATTCAGGACGGGGTGCGCCTGCTCGAAGAGCTGGGGGCGATAACCACCGACGAACAGGCAACCGCTTATAAGTTAACGCCGTTGGGCCGTCAGCTGTCGCAACTGCCGGTGGATCCGCGTCTGGCGCGTATGGTGCTGGAAGCGCAAAAACATGGCTGTGTGCGTGAGGCAATGATCATCACCTCGGCGCTGTCCATTCAGGATCCGCGCGAGCGCCCAATGGACAAGCAGCAAGCTTCCGACGAGAAGCACCGCCGCTTCCATGACAAAGAGTCTGATTTCCTGGCGTTTGTGAACTTATGGAATTACCTCGGCGAGCAGCAAAAAGCGTTGTCGTCAAACCAGTTCCGCCGTCAGTGTAAAGTCGACTTTCTTAATTATCTGCGCGTACGTGAATGGCAGGATATCTACACGCAACTGCGCCAGGTGGTAAAAGAGTTAGGGATCCCGGTTAACAGCGAACCTGCTGAATACCGGGAAATCCACGTCGCATTGTTGACCGGTTTACTGTCGCATATCGGGATGAAAGATGCCGATAAACAGGAGTTTACCGGTGCGCGTAACGCCCGCTTCTCGATCTTTCCGGGCTCCGGTCTATTCAAAAAACCGCCGAAGTGGACAATGGTGGCAGAACTGGTGGAAACCAGTCGCCTGTGGGGACGTATTGCCGCACGTATCGAGCCCGAGTGGGTGGAACCAGTTGCGCAGCATCTGATTAAACGTTCATACAGCGAACCGCACTGGGAACGCGCGCAGGGCGCGGTCATGGCGACAGAAAAGGTCACCGTCTACGGCTTACCGATTGTTGCTGCCCGTAAGGTGAACTACAGCCAGATCGATCCGGCGCTGTCGCGTGAACTGTTCATTCGTCATGCGCTGGTGGAGGGTGACTGGCAAACGCGCCATGCTTTCTTCCGTGACAACCTGAAGCTACGGGCTGAGGTGGAAGAGTTAGAGCATAAATCGCGCCGTCGCGACATCCTGGTCGATGATGAGACGCTGTTTGAGTTTTACGACCAGCGTATTAGCCATGATGTGGTTTCTGCCCGCCACTTCGATAGCTGGTGGAAGAAAGTCTCCCGCGAGACCCCGGACCTGCTCAACTTTGAAAAGAGCATGCTTATCAAAGAGGGCGCGGAAAAAATCAGTAAGCTGGATTATCCGAACTTCTGGCACCAGGGCAATCTCAAACTGCGTTTGAGCTACCAGTTCGAACCGGGAGCCGATGCGGACGGTGTGACCGTGCATATTCCGCTCCCACTGCTCAATCAGATCGAAGAGAGCGGTTTTGAATGGCAAATTCCAGGCCTGCGCCGCGAGCTGGTGATCGCCCTGATTAAGTCGCTGCCGAAACCGGTACGACGTAATTTTGTGCCTGCTCCGAACTATGCTGAGGCATTTTTAGGCCGCGTGACGCCGCTGGAACTGCCGCTGCTGGACGCGCTGGAACGTGAACTGCGCCGGATGACCGGTGTCACCGTTGACCGCGATGACTGGCATTGGGATCAGGTACCCGATCACCTAAAAATTACCTTCCGGGTGGTGGATGATAAGAACAAGAAGCTACAGGAAGGGCGTTCGCTACAGGATCTGAAAGACGCCTTGAAGGGTAAGGTTCAGGAAACGCTGTCCGCGGTGGCGGATGACGGTATCGAACAGAGCGGATTGCATATCTGGAGCTTCGGGCAGCTTCCGGAAAGTTACGAGCAAAAACGCGGTAACTATAAGGTAAAAGCGTGGCCAGCGCTGGTCGATGAGCGTGACAGCGTTGCCATCAAATTGTTTGATAATCCGCTGGAGCAGCAACAGGCCATGTGGTGCGGTTTACGCCGCCTGTTGCTGTTAAATATTCCTTCGCCGATTAAATACTTACACGAGAAGTTGCCTAACAAAGCCAAGCTGGGGCTGTATTTTAACCCGTATGGCAAAGTGCTGGATTTGATTGACGACTGTATCTCCTGCGGTGTGGATCGGTTGATCGACGCCCATGGTGGTCCCGTGTGGACGGAAGAGGGCTTTGCGGCGTTGCATGAGAAGGTGCGGGCTGAACTGAACGATACGGTGGTGGATATCGCGAAGCAGGTCGAACAGATCCTGACCGCGGTGTTTAATATCAATAAACGTCTGAAAGGGCGTGTGGATATGACCATGGCGTTAGGGCTTTCAGATATCAAAGCGCAAATGAGCGGGCTGGTGTACCGCGGATTTGTCACTGGTAATGGTTTCAAACGCCTGGGCGATACGTTGCGTTATTTGCAGGCTATTGAAAAGCGTCTGGAAAAACTGGCCATCGATCCACACCGCGACCGCGCACAGATGCTGAAAGTGGATAGTGTGCAGCAGGCCTGGCAGCAATGGTTCAATAAACTGCCGCCTGCACGCCGTGAAGATGACGACGTCAAAGAGATCCGCTGGATGATAGAAGAGCTGCGCGTCAGCTACTTTGCCCAGCAGCTTGGTACGCCGTATCCTATTTCAGATAAACGTATTCTGCAGGCGATGGATCAGATCACGGGTTAACGCGGTGCGGGACTGTAGGCCGGACACGGCGTAGCCGCCATCCGGCCTCTGTACCCGGTAAAGAATAAACACCAGGAGTCATGAATATGAGTCAGTTTCCGACGCTTTCCGCGACCACGCTGGCGGCGATCAATACTGTAGGGCAATGGCTGGCGCAGAGCGATTTTACGGGGGAGATCACGGTTCAGTCAGATTGCGTAATTCTGGCGGGGAACGCGGTGATCCCGACCATCGACGCCGCTTGTCGGATCGCGAAAGACCAACAGGTCCCCTTATTGATTAGTGGGGGCATAGGCCATTCCACGCGCTTTCTGTATGACGCGATTGCCCGACATCCTCGCTACAATATCATTCGAACCACCGGACGTGCAGAAGCGGCGATCCTTGCCGATATCGCTCACCAGTTCTGGCACATTCCGGGGGAGAAGATTTGGGTGGAAGACCAGTCAACAAACTGCGGTGAGAATGCCCGATTTAGCTGTGCGTTACTGAGCCAGGCGACAGAAAGCATTCATACCGTCATTGTGGTACAGGATCCGACCATGCAACGCCGCACGATGGCCACGTTTCAGCGCGTAACCCGCGATGAGCCGCATGCACCGCGCTGGTTGGGTTTCCCGGGATTCGTCCCGGAGTTGGTCCAACAGCGCGACGGCGTGGACTTTGCGCCAACGGTCGAAGGCCTATGGTCGGTGGATCGCTATCTTTCGCTCATTACCGGCGAGTTGCCGCGCCTGCGGGACGATGTTAATGGCTATGGTCCCTGTGGCCGCGATTTTATCGTGCATGTGGATATTCCAGGTAACGTTGAGGCAGCCTGGCAGCAACTGAAAAGCGATACCACGTTGTCAGACTTACTGGAGAGCCGCTCTCTGTGATCTCCGCTGCCCGTTTGTAAGCGTTTTGCTGCAAACGGGCATAAATCCCGCCCGTTTTTTCCTTTCATCATCGCTTTGCCAGGCGCTTTTATGAAGCTGCTCACAGAACAGTCACTGTCGTGATAATTCGTCAGGCATGATTGATATTAATTAACAATAGTTTTACTTGTTAAAAACAAATCAATCACAGGAGAAGCGCATGTCAGTACCCGTACAACATCCTATGTATATCGATGGGCAGTTTGTGACCTGGCACGATGACGCCTGGATTGATGTCGTCAATCCGGCCACGGAAGAGGTTATCTCACGTATTCCGGATGGACGTGCCGAAGATGCGCGTAAAGCGATAGACGCCGCCCAGCGCGCTCAGCCTGAATGGGAAGCGCTGCCTGCCATTGAACGGGCGAACTGGCTACGCAAAATATCTGCGGGTATCCGTCAACGCGCCAGCGAAATTAGCGCATTGATAGTGGCTGAAGGTGGGAAAATACAGCAACTGGCCGATGTTGAAGTCGCATTTACCGCCGATTATATCGATTACATGGCGGAGTGGGCACGTCGTTATGAAGGCGAGATCCTGCAAAGCGATCGCCCGGGCGAAAATATCCTGCTGTTTAAGCGCGCTCTGGGCGTGACGACGGGCATTCTACCGTGGAATTTTCCGTTCTTCCTGATTGCTCGCAAACTGGCCCCCGCGCTGTTGACGGGCAATACCATTGTTATTAAACCGAGTGAGTTTACGCCCAACAATGCCATCGCTTTTGCCAAAATTGTTGATGATATCGGCTTGCCGCGCGGGGTATTTAATCTGGTCCTTGGACGCGGTGAAACGGTCGGCCAGGAACTGGCCGGAAACCCGAAAGTCGCAATGGTCAGCATGACCGGTAGCGTTGGCGCGGGCGAGAAAATTATGGCTGCAGCGGCCAAAAACATCACTAAAGTCTGCCTGGAACTGGGGGGGAAAGCCCCGGCGATCGTGATGGATGATGCTGACCTTGAACTGGCCGTGAAGGCAATTGTTGACTCACGGGTGATCAATACCGGACAGGTATGCAACTGTGCCGAACGTGTGTACGTCCAGAAAGGTATTTATGACCAGTTCGTTAATCGCCTGGGGGAAGCGATGAAAGCTGTACAGTTCGGCAATCCGGCTGTGCGCAATGACATTGCGATGGGACCGTTGATTAACGCCGCTGCGCTGGAACGAGTAGAGCAGAAAGTTGCGCGAGCGGTGCAGGAGGGGGCCAGAGTGGTGCTGGGCGGTAAGGCGGTAGAAGGCAAAGGCTATTACTATCCACCGACATTACTGTTAGATGTGCGCCAGGAGATGGCGATTATGCACGAGGAGACATTTGGTCCGGTGCTGCCTGTGGTGGCGTTTAATACGCTGGAAGAGGCGTTGACGATGGCCAACGACAGCGATTATGGATTGACCTCATCGATTTACACGCAAAATCTGAACACGGCGATGAAAGCGATTAAGGGGCTGAAGTTTGGCGAAACCTATATTAACCGTGAAAACTTCGAGGCAATGCAGGGCTTCCACGCAGGGTGGCGCAAGTCCGGGATTGGCGGGGCAGACGGTAAACACGGTCTGAACGAATATCTGCAAACGCAGGTGGTTTATCTGCAGTCCTAAGTTTTTAGCCGGGTGAGTTTGTACGTCACCCGGCGCAATTCTTACACTTTGGCGGCTATACCGTTCATTCGACCTCCGCCACAACGTCAGAGCTTGATAAATTTATCCAGCGTACGAATAAGTTGGGTCACAAAACCGTACTCGTTATCGTACCAGGCGACGGTTTTTACCAGTTGCAGATCGCCCACTTCGGTAATCTCGGTTTGTGTCGCATCAAATACCGAACCGAAATGTGAGCCAATCACATCTGACGAGACAATCTCCTCGTCGGTATAGCCAAATGACTCATTATTCAGCGTGGCTTTTTTCAGCGCGTCATTAACCTCTTCAGCGGTAACCTTTTTACCCAATACCGATACCAGTTCCGTGACGGATCCGGTTTTCACCGGTACGCGCTGGGCGTGGCCTTTTAATTTTCCGCTCAATGCCGGAATCACCAGGCCAATCGCTTTCGCCGCACCGGTGGTATGGGGAATGATGTTCTCTGCCGCCGCCCGCGAGGCGCGCAGATCTTTTCCGCGAGGGCCATCTACCAGCGATTGTGTCCCCGTGTAGGCATGGATGGTTGTCATGGTGCCCAGTTGAATACCGAAGTTGTCATGCAGAGCTTTCGCCATCGGCGCCAGGCAGTTAGTGGTGCACGATGCGACAGAGATAATTCGATCGTTCGCATCCATCGTGTCGTCGTTCACGTTAAAAACAATGGTTTTCATGTCCCCGGCAGGGGCGGATATCAGGACTTTTTTGGCGCCTGCGTCCAGGTGCGCGTTGGCTTTTTCTGTTGAGGTGTAAAAACCGGTGCATTCGATGATGATCTCTGCGCCAGTGGCTTTCCACGGAATATTTTTGGCCTCTTTTTCTGCATAAACAGCGATTCTTTTACCGTCGACAATCAGCGCGTCTTCGGTAAAGTCGATACTCCAGGGAAATGGACCGTAATTTGAGTCGTGTTTTAACAGATAGGCGAGAATTTTGGGCGAGGTCAGGTCATTAATGGCGACGACCTCCACGCTGCTTTTGACCTCCAGTAGTCGACGCAATACCAGACGACCGATACGACCAAAACCGTTAATGCCAATTTTACTCATGGTTTTCTCCTGTCAGGATGAGGCGGTACGACATATTTTCCCTACCAGGCATAGTCCAGTCGGGCATCCGGGGCAATAGCTGTTTTTGCGCTTAAACGTAACTGACTGATAATGGATGAACAAAAATTAATGAATTTTTAACAAAAGCCCGTTATGTTGACGCATTATTGTTTTTATTCAGGAAGTGTTATGGGGAATAAGTATTCTGGCCTGCAAATTGGTATTCACTGGCTGGTTTTTTTGTTGGTCATTGTGGCCTACAGCGCCATGGAGTTTCGCGGGTTTTTCCCGCGTAGCTATCGTCCCTTGTTCAACATGGTGCACGTATCCTGTGGCATCACAATTTTAACGCTGATGGTGGCGCGTCTGCTGGTCAGGCTGAAATATCCGGCGCCGCCGATTGTGCCAAAACCGAAACCGATGATGACCGGAATGGCGCATCTGGGGCATCTGGTTATCTATCTGTTGTTTATTGCGTTGCCGATTATTGGTCTGGTGATGATGTACAACCGGGGGAATCCGTGGATTGCATTTGGCATCGTCATGCCATATGCGGCAAAAGCCAACCTTGACCTCGTGGAGATGCTGAAGTCCTGGCACGTGACGCTGGCAAACCTGGGCTATTTTGTTATTGGTTTGCATGCCGCGGCTGCCCTGATGCATCACTACTTCTGGAAGGATAATACGCTGCTGCGCATGATGCCGCGTAAGCGTTCCTGACGTAACGCCCCGCAAGTGTGGGGCTTTTTTACCCCTTTCAAATCGAGATACCTTTCGTCTTTATCGTTCCGGCTAAATGAACGTCTTCCTCTGCCGAATAAAACAGAAATTATTTTTCCAGACGTGATAAAAGCTTACCGACGAGATGGTTAAACAACACCCAGTTCGCTACTTTCGTCACTTGATCGCCGTCCTCATTAAAACTACTGTATATAAATACAGTTAAATGAGAGGCCGATTATTATGTTGTTTTTCCAGCCTGCAAAACGTCGACAAACGAAACATTTTCCCCTGTTCAGCGACCTTGTGCCCTGTGGTTTTCCTTCTCCAGCGCAGGACTACGTTGAGAAAGGTATCGATCTCAATGACCTGCTGGTACAGCATCCCAGCGCAACCTATTTTGTTAAATCATCGGGTGATTCTATGGTCGGGGCGGGGATCGGTGAGGGGGATTTGCTGATTGTCGACAGCGCCAGAAACCCGGCTCATGGAGACATCGTGATTGCCGCCATTGAGGGTGAATTCACCGTTAAACGTCTGCAATTGCATCCAATTGTGATGCTCAGGCCAGAGAACAGAGCCTACGCGCCCATCATAATCAGCAGCGAGGATTCGCTGGATATCTTTGGCGTGGTGACGTTTATCGTTAAGGCGGCTGGCTAATTATGTTTGCCCTGGTGGATGTTAATTCGTTTTACGCCAGCTGTGAGATGGCATTCAGGCCCGATCTGAAAGGCAAACCGGTTGTGGTTCTTTCCAATAACGATGGTTGTGTTATCGCCTGTAGCGCGAAGGCTCGAGCGCTTGGCGTGACAATGGGTGCTCCGTACTTCAAACAGAAAGATCTGTTCCGGCGCTACGGCGTGGTGTGTTTTAGTTCTAACTATGAACTGTATGCGGATATGAGCGGCCGGGTCATGTCTATCCTGGAAGACCTCTCTCCACATGTGGAAAGGTACAGTATTGATGAGGCCTTCTGTGATTTGACGGGAGTAAGAAACTGTAGGGATCTGACGGATTTTGGTCTCGAAATAAGGGCCACAATTCTACAGAAAACACGACTTCAGGTTGGCGTTGGCATCGCCCAGACCAAAACGCTGGCAAAACTCGCGAATTACGCCGCCAAAAGATGGCAGCAACAAACCGGCGGAGTGGTGGATTTATCAAATATTGAGCACCAGCGTAAGCTGATGGCCGCACTCCCTGTTGGTGAAGTGTGGGGCGTGGGCCGCCGTATCAGTAAAAAACTGGACGCGATGGGGATTAAAACCGTCCGTGACCTGGCTGATACCGACATTCGTTTTATTCGCAAACACTTCAACGTTGTTCTTGAAAGAACCGTACGGGAATTGCGCGGTGAGTCGTGCCTGGCGTTGGAAGAGTTTGCGCCGGTTAAACAAGAAATCGTCTGCTCACGATCATTTGGTGAAAAACTCACGGACTATAACGCGATGCGTGAAGCAATTTGCACCTATGCCTCACGTGCGGCGGAAAAGCTGCGTGGTGAGCATCAGTTCTGTCGATTTATCTCTGTGTTTATCAAAACCAGTCCATTTGCCCTAAAGGCCCCTTATTACGCTAACAGCGCGTCGGTAAAACTGCTGATCCCGACCCAGGACACACGGGAAATTATGAGTGCGGCAACGCGCAGCCTGGACGCTATCTGGCGAGAGGGGCAACATTATCAAAAAGCGGGTGTGATGTTGGGCGATTTTTTCAGTTCTGGCGTGGCACAACTGAATCTGTTTGATGGCAACGCCCCCCGGCGTAACAGCGATAAATTGATGGACGTACTGGATACGCTTAATGCTGAAAAAGGTAAAGGAACGCTCTATTTTGCCGGACAAGGTATCCAGCAACCGTGGGCGATGAAGCGAGATATGCTTTCGCCGCGTTATACGACACGCTTTTCTGACTTGCTGCATGTCAGGTGAATGTTGGCGCTTGTTATCATTATCCTGTATTTCTATCAGACTCATGAACAACTGCTCAATATTCCATCGGGGGGGAATGGCCTGGCGCAGGCTATTTCCCATTACTCTATTGTGGAGAGCAGTTGGTGGCTGGCCACAACTACATGTTTATCGCCCGACAAACACTCGTTTTGCCAACCCCAATATATCATGTAGTGAAAATCGTGATTTATAAGCCGTTAGACGGGAAAGCGAGCATCACTTTAATTGATCGCCTCTTGTAAATAAATAATATGAATAAAAAGTAAAGGTCGCTTAGGCGGCCTTTTTTACCGCCAGCTTTGGCAGAAATCACCTATGCCCGTTCTAACCCATGCTAATGTAAAACAAATCATTTATTTTACAGCTAAATAACAAATCTGATAGTATACCCCCCTATAGTATCTGGAGGGCGTATGCCACATTCACCTGAAGATAAAAAACGTATCCTCACCCGTGTTCGTCGTATTCGCGGTCAGGTTGACGCGCTTGAGCGGGCGCTGGAGTCCGGCGAACCGTGCCTTGCGATCCTGCAACAAATTGCCGCTGTACGCGGCGCATCCAATGGCCTGATGGGCGAAATGGTTGAGATCCACCTGAAAGACGAACTGGTCAGCGGCGAGACAACGCCAGACCAGCGAGCCGTACGTATGGCTGAAATCGGCCATCTTCTTCGCGCTTATCTAAAATAACACCATCACCTCGCAATAATGGGAAGAGACAAATGAAATCACGTGCAGCAGTTGCATTTGGCCCCGGCCAACCGCTAAAAATTGTCGAAATCGACGTCGCACCGCCAAAGAAAGGTGAAGTTCTGGTTAAAATTACCCACACTGGCGTGTGTCATACTGACGCTTTTACGCTCTCAGGCGACGATCCGGAAGGGGTATTCCCGGCGGTGCTTGGTCATGAAGGCGGCGGTATTGTGGTTGAAGTGGGCGAAGGCGTCACCAGCCTGAAAGCGGGCGACCATGTCATCCCCCTGTACACGGCTGAATGCGGTGAGTGTAAGTTCTGTAAATCGGGGAAAACCAACCTGTGTCAGGCTGTACGCGCCACCCAGGGCAAGGGCCTGATGCCGGATGGCACGACTCGCTTCTCATATAACGGTGAGCCGATTTATCACTATATGGGCACCAGCACCTTCAGTGAATATACCGTTTGCGCGGAGATCTCACTGGCGAAGGTTAACCCGCAGGCTCCGCTGGACAAAGTGTGTCTGTTGGGCTGTGGCGTCACTACCGGGATCGGAGCAGTACATAACACTGCGAAAGTGAAAGAAGGCGACACCGTGGCCGTATTTGGTCTTGGTGGCATCGGCCTGGCGGTGATTCAGGGCGCGGTGCAGGCGAAAGCCGGACGTATTCTGGCCGTTGATACCAATCCGGAGAAATTCAAACTGGCGGGTGAAATGGGCGCGACGGATTTCATCAACCCGAATGATTACGATAAACCGATTCAGGAGGTGATTGTTGAGCTTACCGATGGTGGTGTGGACTTCAGCTTTGAATGTATCGGCAACGTTAACGTAATGCGTGCGGCGCTGGAATGCTGCCATAAAGGGTGGGGAGAGAGCATCATCATCGGCGTGGCAGGTGCCGGACAAGAAATCAAAACGCGTCCGTTCCAGTTGGTTACCGGACGAGTCTGGCGCGGTTCGGCGTTCGGCGGCGTAAAAGGGCGCACTCAACTCCCGGGAATGGTCGAAGAAGCGATGAGCGGGAAAATTCAGTTGGATCCGTTTATCACTCATCGCTTACCGCTGGAGCAAATTAACGAAGCATTCGATTTAATGCATCAGGGCAAGTCCATCCGTACCGTTATCCATTTTGGCGATAACTGATTCATTGGCCAGCGGATTTCTCCGCTGGCACTTTCCTGAATTTTTTAGAATTATGTTGTGAAAGTGTGACGAATCCGGCGCTTTTTGCGGTAAGTAAACTTCACGGATTGCCGATGACTATCTAACGGGCGTGTTTTCACGCATAAACCCTACAAGAGAGTCGACGGTCATGGACAACACAACATCGATGCAGGCCCAGCATAAACTGGGTTTTTTGCATCAAATCCGACTGGTTCCGCTGTTTTCCTCCATTCTCGGTGGCATCCTTCTGTTGTTCGCCTTTAGTTCAGGGCTGGCAAGCTATTTTCTTATGCAGGCCGATCGCGATCAGCGCGATGTGACCGACGAGATTCAGGTCAGGATGGGGTTATCTAACAGCTCTAACCACTTACGCACCGCACGTATCAACATGATCCATGCCGGCGCGGCGAGCCGTATTGCCGAAATGGATGACATGAAGGCCAATATCGCCGAGGCAGAAAAACGGATTAAGCAATCGCAGGACGGCTTCAATGCTTATATGTCGCGTACGGTGAAAACGTCTGCTGATGAAGCGTTAGACGCCGAATTAAGCGCCAGCTTCAAAGCCTATACCGACGGTTTACAGCCAATGCTGAAATACGCTAAAAACGGCATGTTTGAAGCGATTATCAACCACGAAAATGAACAGGCCAGACCGCTGGATTCTGCCTACAACAAGGTGCTGCTGAAAGCCATTGAAATTCGCACTGCCAGGGCGAATAACCTCAGCGAGCAGGCGCACCGACGTACGCAACTTGGTATGGCGTTTATGCTCGGCGCATTTGCCCTCGCGCTGGTGCTCACCGTGATGACGTTTATCGTTCTGCGCCGCACCGTTATTCATCCTCTGTTACGTGCAGCCCTGCGCATCGAGCAAATTTCGGCAGGCGACCTGACTATGCCGGAGGAGCCGACCGGGCGCAGTGAAATTGGTCGCCTGAGTCGTCATCTGCAAACTATGCAGCATTCGCTGGTGAAAACCGTGGGTACGGTGCGCCAGGGGGCAGAGGAAATTTATCGCGGTACCAGTGAGATTTCTGCAGGGAATACCGATTTGTCCTCACGTACGGAGCAACAGGCCGCGGCGATTGAAGAAACGGCGGCCAGTATGGAAGAGCTAACGGCTACGGTGAAGCAAAACGCTGACAACGCGCACCATGCGAGCAAGCTGGCGGAAGATGCTTCCGGCAAGGCGAGTCGTGGCGGTCAGATGGTTTCTGGCGTGGTGAAAACCATGGGCAATATCTCAGGTAGTTCGAAGAAAATCTCTGAAATCACAGCCGTTATAAACAGCATTGCTTTCCAGACGAATATCCTGGCGTTGAACGCGGCGGTAGAAGCGGCGCGGGCAGGAGAGCAGGGACGCGGGTTTGCCGTGGTCGCCAGCGAGGTGCGCACGCTGGCGAGCCGAAGCGCTCAGGCGGCAAAAGAGATTGAGGGTTTAATTAGCGAATCGGTACGACTCATTGACCAGGGATCCGATGAAGTGGTCGCGGCGGGTAATACCATGACGGATATTGTCGATGCGGTAAAACGCGTGACCGACATCATGTTGGAAATTGCGGCGGCCTCTGATGAGCAGAGCCGGGGCATTGTGCAGGTGAGCCAGGCGATTTCGGAGATGGATAAGGTGACGCAGCAAAACGCCTCTCTGGTTGAAGAAGCGTCGGCCGCAGCGGCATCGCTGGAAGAACAGGCCGCACGTTTAACTGAAGCCGTCGGCACATTCCGCTTGCAGGGCGCAAGTGCGATAAAGCGCGCTCCTGGTACCAAAACGTCGAGCCATTCAAGTCCGCAGGCAGCAACGGCCAGTGGTGATAACTGGGAAACGTTTTAACACGCTATAAGGGACCAGATGGTCCCTTAATTTTTGGTATCAAAACGGTATGGTTTTGCGTATCGCGCCAATGAGGATTTGTGCGGCAGAGGAAAGCTGCACGTCTACACGGGTAAGAATGCCAATAGGTTCACCCGCCCCGTGGGTGGGAATCGGCAATGATACCAACGTCGCCTGACGTAAATCTTCCCGGACTGCGCCTGACGGCACAAACCATACATAGTCGTAGTCAACCGTCAACTGGCGGGAAAGCGATGCTGACAGCGTTTCGATGCAGCCCGGCGGCATTTTGCAACCCTGGCTTTGCAGCAGCGTCTCCGCGTGCTGACGAGGAGCCGTTCCTTTTGGTGACACCACAACGGGCCATTCCATCACCCGACTCAGCGTGATGGTTTCCTGCAACAACGGGTGGTTAGGTCGCACAACCAGTTTGAGCGACTCAAGGAACAACAGCTCGTAATTCAGACCGACCATTAATTCCGGATCGGCCATCCGACCGATACCAAGATCGATTTCTCCCGATTTTAAACCGGCCAGAATCATGGGATTACTCATGGTGGCAACTTGCAGCGTCGTTTCCATTTGCTGCTTATGGAACGGACCAATTACCGCAGGCAGAATGCCCAGTGCCGCGGTGGGTAAGGCCCCAATCCGTACGACGTCAGTCTGCGACTCTTCGCGCTGGTTTAACGCCTGTCCGGCAGTATTGAGCGCGTCCAGTACTCTCACCGCGTGGGTAAGAAACTGCTCGCCGGGCAATGTTAACTGCGCGCCAAGGCGACCGCGTTCAAAGAGCCGGGTACCGGTCAACTGCTCCAGTTCATTTAGTGTTTTGGAGAGGGCCGGTTGGCTCAGATTAAGGGTTTCAGCCGCGCGCCCCAGCGTTCCCTGTTGTGCAACGGCGACAAAAGTATGCAGGTGGCGCAAGCGAATGCGCTGATTGAACAGAACATTTTTTTCCATAAGCGATGTTAAAAACAGTGCCGTGTCGGTGACAAGTGAAGTTGTTCGTTTTTGATAACTTGATAGCAAAATATTATTAACATTTATCATGTTTTACTTACAACTTATTTATTTTGCTTGTGTTTTGTACAGTCAGGCAGGGTGGTGGGATCATGGAAGGGAATGTACCCAGTCGTTATACTTTGAATATTGTTTGCTTTTGCACCCTTTCTCTTTACAAGGCACTGATTAATGATACATGTAGTAGGACACCTTAATCCCGATAGCGATGCCATTTGCACTGCCGCAATGACGGCGCGTTGGCTTACCTTACGCGGTCAGCAGGCCACGGCATGGCGTCTGGGTGAAGCTAACCGCGAAACGCAGTTTATCTTTGCGCAAGCGGGGCTGGCACTGCCTGAACGGCTGACGTTTGAGTTGACCGATCGTGACGTCTGGTTGGTTGATTTCACCGAACCTGCCCAGGGACCGCAATCGCTGGCAGACAGTAACGTCGTGGGGATTATCGATCATCACCGACTCGGGGGATTAGTCACCCGTCTGCCGCCAGAAGTGTGGGTGAAGCCTGTCGGCAGTAGCGCAACGCTGTTATGGCAACTGATGTCGGAAGATGAGCGTAGCCAGTTATCTCCTGCGGAGGCCGTTTTGCTGCTGGGTGCCGTGTTGAGTGACACTGTCACGCTTCGTTCACCCACGACCACCGCCGACGATCGCCTGGCGGTCGATGCGCTGACTCAAAAGGCTGGTGTAGACCTTGATGCCTTCAGCCGTGACCTGCTGTCTGCCAAAACGAGCGTGGAAGGAATGAGTGCCTGCGAACTCCTGCAGAAAGACATTAAAACCTTCACTATCCATGGGCATCAGGTCTGTGTGGCGCAACTTGAACTGTATGCACTGCAACAGGTTGATACAGTACTGGAAGAATTACGCCAGGAAATGGCGCGCTATGCGCAGGAAAAAAATGCCGCGCTGGTTGTGCTCATGCTCACCGATATTAATCTGGGCGACACCAGTCTGTGGTTTGCCGGTTCTGAGCTTTCTGACATCCCGCAGCCCTGCAAAGTGGAAGGTATGCTCAGCCGTAAAAAACAGATGCTCCCCTGGCTGGAAAGTCATTTAAAACCACGCCAGTAGGTTCTGTTCGCCGTCTGTATAGGGTGGGAAATTTACGCGGGGTCACACTTTGTAAATTCTTCCCACCGGACTTTGCAGCGTTCTCTACACTCCAGGTAATATTCACTGGAGGCATGACATTATGGCGAACACCATCACGGCAGATGAGATTCGGGAACAATTTTCGCAGGCAATGTCAGCAATGTACCAGCAGGAAGTCCCGCAGTATGGCACGTTGCTGGAACTTGTCGCTGATGTGAATCTGGCGGTACTGGAAAATAATCCGACGCTGCATGAAAAACTGGCTAATGCGGATGAACTGGCCCGGCTAAACGTTGAGCGCCACGGTGCCATCCGGGTGGGTACTGCGCAGGAACTTTTTACGCTGCGCCGGATGTTTGCCATTATGGGCATGTATCCGGTGAGTTATTATGACCTCTCTCAGGCCGGCGTCCCTGTACATTCCACGGCTTTTCGGCCCATCGACGATGCATCGCTTTCGCGCAACCCGTTTCGGGTATTCACATCGTTATTACGGCTCGAATTAATCGAGAACGTAGCGCTGCGGCAAAAGGCTTCGGAGATCCTTGCAAAACGCGACATTTTCACTCGCCGTTGTCATGAACTGCTGGATGAGTTTGATGCGCAGGGCAGTTTTACGCCTGACCAGGCGCAGGAGTTTGTCCATGAAGCACTGGAAACCTTCCGCTGGCATCAGCACGCCACGGTAGATGAAGCGACCTATCACGCATTACACAGCGAACACCGGCTGATTGCCGATGTGGTGTGTTTCCCTGGTTGTCACATCAACCATCTGACGCCGCGCACGCTGGATATTGACCGGGTACAGTCCATGATGCCGGAATGCGGCATAGAGCCGAAAATATTGATTGAAGGGCCGCCGCGCCGCGAGGTGCCGATTTTATTACGTCAGACCAGTTTCAAAGCACTGGAAGAACCGGTGCTGTTTGCCGGTGAAATGCGCGGTACTCACACGGCGCGTTTTGGTGAGATTGAACAGCGCGGCGTAGCGCTCACGCCGAAAGGCAGAGCCTTGTATGACGAACTGCTGAATAAAGCGGGAACGGGAAAAGATAATCTGACGCATCAGTTACATCTTCAGGAGGTTTTCAAGGCGTTCCCGGACAGTGAGTTTCTGCTGCGCCAGCAGGGTCTTGCCTGGTTTCGTTATCGACTGACGCCATCAGGCGAAGCGCATCGCCAGGCTATTCGCCCGGATGACGACCCGCAACCGCTTATTGAGCGGGGCTGGCTGGTTGCGCAACCTATCACCTACGAAGATTTCTTACCGGTGAGCGCTGCGGGGATTTTCCAGTCAAATCTGGGTAATGAAACTCAGGCTCGCAGCCACGGGAATTCCAGCCGCGATGCGTTTGAACAGGCACTGGGTTGCACGGTATATGACGAGTTTATGCTGTATCAGGAGGCGGAGGAGAGAAGTAAACGGCGGTGTGGTTTACTTTAACGGAATTTACACGGGATTCGGTCTGTTCCCATCGACATAAAATATTTTCGATTTTGTACAGATAATCGGCGACCAACAATTGGATTATTAATGAATTTTGTCTAGAGTGAGCGGTCAGAAATGTGCACTCTCTTGCCGCAGATTTTGACCGGCGCGGGACCATTTACACGACCAGAAGGACTCACTTTCAGGCATGAATCGCAGACGATTTATTAAAGGTTCAATGGCAATGGCCGCCGTGTGCGGAACCAGTGGTATTGCATCACTCTTTTCCCGCGCCGCCTTTGCGGCAGAGTCTGACATTGCAGACGGAAAAACCGTACGTTTTGATTTTTCCGTTCTGCAATCGATGGCCCACGACTTAGCACAGAAACCCTGGGGCGGCGCGCCGCGTGCGTTACCAGACACGCTGGCGAAATTGACGCCGCAGGCCTACAACAGCATTCAATATGACGCAGAGCAGTCTCTGTGGAACAATGTTGAAAATCGTCAGCTTGATGCGCAGTTCTTCCATGTGGGAATGGGATTCCGCCGCCGGGTTCGCATGTTCTCGGTCGATGACAGTACGCATATGGCGCGTGAAATCCACTTCCGTCCGGAGCTGTTTAAATACAACGACGCGGGTGTGGATACCAAACAACTGGAAGGACAAACTGACCTCGGTTTCGCGGGTTTCCGCGTGTTTAAAGCGCCAGAACTGGCCCGTCGTGATGTGGTTTCTTTCCTCGGCGCCAGCTACTTCCGCGCAGTGGATGACACCTACCAGTACGGTTTATCGGCGCGTGGTCTGGCGGTAGATACCTATACCGACAGCAAAGAAGAGTTTCCTGATTTCACCGCTTTCTGGTTCGAAACGGTTAAACCAGGGGCGACCTCCTTTACCGTGTATGCGCTACTCGATAGCCCAAGCGTAACAGGCGCTTTTAAGTTCGTGATCCACTGCGAGAAAACGCAGGTGATCATGGATGTACAAAACCATATCTACGCGCGTAAAGACATTAAACAGCTCGGCATTGCGCCGATGACCAGCATGTTTAGTTGTGGCAACAATGAACGCCGGATGTGCGACACCATTCACCCGCAAATTCATGACTCCGATCGTCTGGCGATGTGGCGGGGCAACGGCGAGTGGATCTGCCGTCCGCTGAATAACCCGCAAAAACTGCAGTTCAATGCCTATACCGATAACAACCCGAAAGGGTTTGGTTTACTGCAGCTCGATCGCGACTTCTCTCATTACCAGGACATCATGGGCTGGTATAACAAGCGTCCTAGCCTGTGGGTCGAGCCGCGTAACCAGTGGGGCAAGGGGACCATCGGCCTGATGGAGATCCCGACGACTGGCGAAACGCTGGATAATGTTGTCTGCTTCTGGCAGCCGGAGAAGTCGATTAAAGCCGGCGATGAGCTGGAATTTAAATATCGTCTGTACTGGAGCGCGCAGCCGCCGGTACGTTCGCCGTTAGCTCGCGTGATGGCGACCCGTACCGGCATGGGCGGCTTCCCGGAAGGATGGGCGCCGGGCGAGCACTACCCGGAGAAATGGGCGCGCCGTTTTGCCGTGGACTTCGTCGGTGGCGATCTGAAAGCCGCTGCGCCGAAAGGCATTGAACCGGTGATTACACTCTCCAGCGGTGAAGCGAAACAGATTGAGATCCTCTACGTGGAGCCTATCGACGGCTACCGTATCCAGTTTGACTGGTATCCGACGTCTGACTCAACCGACCCGGTAGATATGCGTATGTTCCTGCGTTGCCAGGGCGCCGCCATCAGCGAAACCTGGCTGTATCAGTACTTCCCGCCAGCGCCGGATAAACGTCAGTACGTTGACGACCGTGAGATGCGTTAATCACTCCTTTTACGGCTCTCCTGAGGGGGAGCCGTATCTGCAATCTTTCTGAAAATATTCTGTACGCTATTTACTCGATCCTGTTCGCATTTTTCTGTATGGCAAATGGGTACTCTGGGGCTGTGTATTTCTTATACACGTTCTTGTCCACTAACAGGGAGAAAGTATGTTTCCAGAATACAGAGACCTTATTTCCCGACTGAAAACCGAGAACCCTCGCTTTCTGTCCTTATTCGAAAAACACAACAGCCTTGATCATGAGATCTCCAGACTGGAAGGTTCGGATGGTCGGGGGTATAGTTTGGACATTGTTCGCCTTAAGAAACAGAAACTCCACCTGAAGGAAGATCTGCTCAAAATTTTGCAAAAAGAGAGTGTCGGTGAGAGCTAAGTAAAACAGCGCTTGCTGTGTAAAAGGGCTTCCAACAGGGAAGCCCTTCCTGTTTTATGATGGGCAGAATTAGCTGCTTAACGAGCGTAACGGAAAGAAAATGCCAGAAGTGATAACCATTAGTGACACGCTGGAACTGCGTGCCGTAGAAGAACAACACGTCACCCCTCTGCATCAATTGGTGCTCAAGAATAAAACCTGGCTCCAGCAGTCGCTGAACTGGCCGCAGTTTGTAGAGTCCGAGGACGACACGCGCAAAAACGTGCAGGGAAATATGATGTTGCACCAGCGCGGCTACGCCAAAATGTTCCTGATTTTTGCACAACAGAATGTGGTAGGTGTCATCGCGTTTAACCAGATAGAGCCACAGAACAAAGCGGCCTATATTGGTTACTGGCTGGATGAAGCTCACCAGGGTAAGGGCATTATGTCCCAGGCGCTGCAGGCATTGATTCATCATTATGCGCAGCGCCAGGAAATTCGCCGTTTTGTGATCAAATGCCGCGTAGAGAACGTTGAGAGCAACCAGGTGGCATTGCGCAATGGCTTCCAACTGGAAGGATGTTTACGACAGGCTGAGTTCCTCAATGGCGAATACTACGATATGAATCTCTATGCCCGCATCATTGATGGTCCCTCAGAATAAGCCTGCGATAGGGGTACGCGTAATGCGTTGTTCGCCGTTGATCACTTTCGGCCCGCGCAGATGAATAGCATCGCCATCAAACGCTTCAATGTGCGCCTGGCCGTTTATCTCAATGTGATTCTCGACTAACACTTCTCCAAGAACGCAGGCGTGACCTTCAACCAGGATATGATCGTCTAGCTGGATTGGTCCGCCGCGTAATGTAGCATGTCCCCCGACCAACACATGGTGCTTCAGCACGCAGTTACCCTCGACTACCGCGTGTTCCGCCACCTGTGAGCTGTAGCGCAGGGTAGGAATCGCATCTTCATCGGTTCCGGCGATGACGCGCGCATGTCCGTAGACTTTGGCGCAATCGCAAATCCAGACATTATTCTCTTCATTACCTTCCACCTGGGCGAAATCAAAAACTTCCGCCCGATGCTCAATAAAGGCATAGTTGATATTCGCATCGCCATAGATCTGCGCCTGATGCACTACGCGTGAGTGGCTGACGGTCGCCCGATCGTAAATCTGCAGCAACTGGTCGTTTTCAACAGTGAGTCCCCTGGCGGCAATGATTTCGGACCCACCTACAACGCGTGCATTACCGCGCAGAAGGCACTCGCCGCGAATAACAGAATTCTGAATCGTGACGTTGTCACGTATTTGTGCGTAATGACTGATTTCTGCCCGGTCAATCCACACGGCATCGCCTATTTGCGCGCCATCTCTGACTACGCTTGCCTGAGTAACCCGGGCGTTTCCGGTTATCGATGCGCCGGAAAATGCGAGCGCATTCTCATCGTAAATCCAGCAATCACCGCTTTGCGACAAGACGCTTTCATCATCAATCCAGCCGCCAGGCGTACCGGCGGTAACATCATTAAAATCAATGAGAGCAATGATTTGGCGTAGTAATACGCTTTTTTTATTGCCATTATCCTGGTAACTAAAGGAGCGAAGCTCACCGCTGAGTCGATATTTGGTCATGGCTCATTTCCATGTTGCGCACCTTAGTTAAACGTAGCAAAGTTTTCCGCACTGGCTAAACCAACTGAAATTCCATAAAATGCATTTCAAATATACTTTAAAAAATAAACAAAATGAGTAAGAGCAAACAGAGTGAACGGGTTCTCAATCTTCCGGCCGGTTATTTTGGCATGGTACTGGGGACAATCGGGATGGGATTCGCCTGGCGTTATGCCAGCCAGATATGGCCGGTGAGCCACTGGATTGGCGATGGGTTAGTGATCCTGGCGATGGTCATTTGGGGGCTGCTGACGCTGGCTTTTATGTATCGCTTGTTGCATTTCCCGCACAGCGTACTGGCTGAAATTCGTCACCCGGTGATGAGTAGCTTTGTCAGTCTGTTTCCGGCCACAACCATGCTGGTAGCAACTGGTTTTGTTCCCTGGTATCGACCGCTGGCGATCGGGTTATTCGGCATTGGCGTGGTGATACAACTGGCGTACGCGGCCTGGCAAACGGCAGGATTATGGCGTGGAGCGCATCCAGAGGAGGCCACCACGCCGGGTCTGTATCTGCCGACCGTCGCCAATAACTTTATCAGCGCAATGGCCTGTGGTGCACTTGGTTTCAATGATGCCGGATTGGTGTTTTTGGGGGCCGGGGTTTTTTCCTGGCTCAGCCTGGAACCGGTGATCCTGCAACGTTTACGTAGCTGCGGGGAGCTGCCATCGGTCTTACGGACTTCGCTTGGCATTCAACTGGCGCCCGCGCTGGTCGCCTGTAGCGCCTGGCTTAGCGTCAACGGCGGAGAGGGCGATACGTTAGCCAAAATGCTGTTCGGCTATGGTCTGCTGCAGCTTCTGTTTATGCTACGTCTCATGCCATGGTATCTGTCTCAACCATTTAATGCCTCGTTCTGGAGCTTCTCGTTTGGCGTGTCGGCCCTGGCGACGACGGCCCTGCATCTCGGACACGGCAGCGAATCAGGATTTTTTCATACGCTGTCTATCCCACTGTTTATTTTTACCAATTTTATCATTGCATTATTACTGATACGTACGCTTGCTTTGCTGATGCAGGGAAAGCTGCTTATCCGCACAGAACGTGCTGCATTACTGAAATCTGAGGATAAATGATGACTCATTGCGACGAAAACTACTTTACTGAGAAATACGATTTAACCCGTACGCATTCCGATGTTGTTGAAGCGGCAAAAGTGGTCGCGCCAGGTAAAACATTAGATCTGGGCTGCGGTAATGGTCGTAACAGCCTGTACCTTGCGGCAAACGGCTATGACGTTACCGCATGGGATAAAAACCCCATGAGCATAGCGAACCTTGAGCGTATTAAAGCGGCGGAAGGACTGACCAACCTGCATGCGCAGGTCGCAGATCTTAACGCCTTACGCTTTGATGGCGAATATGATTTTATTCTTTCTACCGTTGTGCTGATGTTCCTTGAGGCGAAAACTATCCCAGGACTGATTGAGAATATGCAGCGCTGCACGAAGCCAGGCGGATATAATTTAATCGTTGCGGCAATGGACACTGATGATTTCCCGTGCACCGTTGGTTTTCCGTTTGCGTTTAAAGCGGGTGAATTACGCAACTATTACAGCGGGTGGGATCTGCTGAAATACAACGAAGACGTGGGTGAACTTCATCGTACGGATGAAAACGGTAATCGCATTAAACTGCGCTTTGCCACTATGCTGGCACGCAAAACTGCCTGAACCTCCTGTCTGGGTTAACTCTCTCTGCGTTCAGCATTTTTTATGTTGAGCGCAAAGATAAAATTGTGCGGTCCTTACCATTTTTAGTGCATCCAAAATGAATCTGTTTTGCTATTCTTTTTAGGCATCATTGCGAAAACTAAAGGGATCGTTTCATGCGTACTCATACTTTATTTAAAGTTGCAGTGCTTACTGGCTTGTTGGCATTATCCGGCTGTGCGTCAAAAGTAACCGAACCGGATAAATATTCTGGGTTTTTAAAAAATTACTCTGATCTGAAGGAAACAAAATCGGCAACCGGACAAACGGTACTCCGTTGGGTTGACCCGAACTACAACGAATCCAAATATGACAACATTGTATATAACCCGGTAACGTATTATCCGGTTCCTAAACCTACTACGCAGGTAGGGCAGAAGGTTCTTGATCAACTACTGACCTACACCAATACACAGTTGAAATCCGCAATCAGTAAACGTAAACCCCTGGTGACTACCCCTGGGCCACGTAGCCTGATTTTCCGCGGGGCAATTACCGGTGTAGCGACCAGTAAAGAAGGGCTGCAGTTCTACGAAGTGATCCCGGTTGCGCTGCTGGTTGCGGGAACGCAAATGGCAACGGGTCACCGTACCATGGATACCAACCTCTACTTCGAGGGTGAGTTGATTGATGCGGCGACCAATAAACCGGTTGTTAAGGTTGTACGTAAGGGTGAAGGTAAAGATCTGAACAACGAAAGCACGCCGATGGCGTTCGAAACGTTGAAGAAAGTTGTTGATGACATGGCGACTGATGCTTCCATGTTTGACGTGAACAAAAAAACACAATAATAATGATGAACGCACCATCTAAGGATGGTGCGTTTTTTTATGCCGCCCGGCGACGATATACGAGTTTACCCATCAGCGCTTCTGGTCGGGCAAACATCACCAGATTCCCCAGCAAAATCAATACTAATCCCACAATCGCATTTACCTGCCAGATATACCCTTCATACAATGTTGACAGCGTCAGTGCGACCAGAGGAAAAAGCAGCGTACTGTATGCGGCCTTACTGGGACCAATACGACCGACCAGTGTGAAATAGGCGCCAAAGGCAATCACCGAACCAAAAATAGCCAGGTACAGCAGTGCGCTAAGATAGCTGAAAGTCCACTGCGGAGTGAAGTCATCGCCACGCATTAGCGCAATAGCGGCGATCAGCAACGTGCCGTACAACATGGCCCAGCTATTGGTGGTCAATACTTCCAGCCCTTTTTTCTGGTGGCGCAGACTTATCATGTTGCCCAATGAAAAACCAAAGGTTCCCAGAGCGCTTAAGCCGATGCCCAGCAGAAGTGAATGGTTGAACCCACTGTTGAGCAAGTCCTGCCAGAACAGGGTGACAATGCCGGTCAGACCGAGACCGGCGGCAATATAAAAGCGCATCGGTGGTTTTTGGCCGAAAAACAGAAAGCTATTGACCGCATTGAACAGGACGGCCATCGAGAAAATCACCGATTCAAGGCCCGTGTTAATCCACGCCGCAGCCGTATAAAAACACCAAAAGTTAAAGCAAAAAACGCATCCGCCTTGTAACAGACAAAACAGATGGTCACGACCTGATAGTTTGCGTAATTTACCGCTAACCAACAGGATTATTATCATTACCGAGCTGGCAACGGCAAAGCGCCAAAAGATAGAAACCGGCGCTGAAACCGGCCCTTGCTGCAGATAAATGGCAATCCATGTCGTTCCCCAAATCACTACCACCAGGCAGTACAATAGTGCGTTCATACAACTTTCTCTTTTTGGTCTTCAGACGCACACTGTGTCACGTTGGGTAGCAGGGGGCTTTCATCAGATTGCGCTGGACTTGCAAAATCTTGCGCTTTTTTTCGCGCAAATGTGAAAAGGAAGCTGTTAACAATATGTAGCTGATATAGACTGAAAGCCTGCTAACTTATTTTGAATGTGATGGTATGTCTCAGCCCTACGGTGCCTTTGAAAATTTACGCAAACACAATGCCGTGCTGCACGAGTCGGTTGCGTTACATTCAGGGATCCAACTGGCGGCCTGGTCAAATAAGCGTGATACCATTACCCAGTATTGTGATCACCATACCCTCAGCTTATATGTCGCCGATGGCTACGAGAGTTACCACAAGACGGCCGGCGGCTGGAAGAATGGCGGTGGGCCGGACCGTTTTTGCCTGATGCCGAAAGAGAGCGAATCCAGTTGGGATATCCGCGACGATCTTTCCTTTGTGCATCTCTATTGTACGGACGGCCATTTGCGCGAAGTGGGTGAAAAAGTCTGGGACAAAAGCCCTTATAGCTTCACGCTGGATGAGCATACGTTTGGTAGCGATCCGGGGATAACAGCGGTTTATCGTCAGTTTTTACTCGGGAATGACTGGCAACAACCGGCCAATCATCTCACGCTCAGCGCCGCGTCTTCGCTACTGCTCACGCATCTGATTCAGCATTACAGCAACGTCCAATGGCAGTTGCCCGTTGTCACCGGGGGGCTTGCGCCTGCCACATTGCGCAACGTGCTGGCCTACATAGAAGCGCATCTGGCGTACCCCATCACCCTGAGCGATTTGGCAAGCGAGGCGGCGCTTAGTGAATTCCACTTTGCCAGAATGTTTCGCCAGTCAATGAATATGGCGCCGCATCAGTACGTTATGCAACGACGTATGGTATTAGCCCAGCATCTGGTCTGTCATTCTTCCCGCAGTTTGTCGGATATTGCGATGGCTTGCGGGTTCAGTTCGGCGAGCCATTTCAGCAACCGGTTTAAGCAGGTGACGGGTAAAACGCCAACGCAGTTACGTGCGGCGAAATAAAGTAAACACCGCGTAACACATACCTCCGGCGATCAGCCCCCAAAATGCAGACCCAACTCCCCATAGCGTCAGGCCACTGGCAGTGACCAGAAAAGTAATGATAGCCGCATCACGCTCGGCTTCATGATGCAATGCCTGGTACAAGCTGCCGCTAATCGTGCCAAGCAACGCCAAACCCGCCAGCATTTGGATCCAGCTTACGGGCAAGGCTGCCATCAGTCCGGTGACCGAACCGCCAAACACCCCAGCCAGAAGATAGAAAACACCCGCCGCCGCCGCGGCAAGCCAACGTCGTTTGGCATCAGGATGCGCTTCGGGACTTTGGCAAATTGCCGCGGTTATGGCGGCAATGCAAATGGAATAGACGCCAAAAGGGGAAAACAGCAGCGCCAGCAGACCGGTAAAGACAATCAACGGTGAAACGGGTAACGCATAACCTGACGCCTTCATGGTGGCGATACCGGGCGCATTTTGTGAGGCCATGGTGACCAGAAACAGCGGGAGTGCGATGCTAATGCTGTGGGCAAACGAAAAATGTGGGGCGATAAACTCGGGTAACACTGGAGATAAACTCACCTTATTAGTGACAATGTCACCTTTTGCCAGCGCGATGATTATACCTACCAGCATCGCGGCGATCGTCGAATACCGTGGGGCAATGACTTTAAACGCTAACCATGCCACCAGCATGCTACCGCACAAGATAAGCTCACTATTCAGGCTATTGAACGCCTGCAGGCCAAAGCGTAACAGGATCCCGGCCAGCATGGCTGACGCCAGTGAGTGAGGGATAATTTTCATCAGTCGGGCAAAGAGTCCGGTTACGCCGCACAGCACTATTAAGGCATTAGCCACGATAAAAATACCGATCGCATTCTGAATCGTTACCCCTTGCAGCCCCGTAACCAGTAGTGCGGCGCCGGGTGTTGACCATGCCGTAAGAACAGGGGCGCGATACCATAATGTCAGCGCCAGCGTGCTAACGCCCATCGCTATTCCCAGCGCGGTCATCCAACCCGCAATTTGCCCAGTTGTCGCACCTGCGGCCAGCGCCGCTTGCCAGATAATGGCTGCCGAACTGGCGTAACCAACCAGCACCGCGACAAAACCTGATAGCACGGTAGGCAGAGGGATTGAAAATGTTCGCATAGCAACTCCGTGTGCGTTATAACGGTCAGCCACTGTAGCACTGTGCGTTATAGCGTACAAGTGCTAAGCTGTAGCCTTGAGAAGGAAGGGCGAAGGAGGAGAAACATGGATAACTTAACTCACTATCTGGCGACGACGCTCAGAACGCTGCGCCACCAGCGGGAATGGAGTCTCTCGCGTCTGGCGGAGGAAACCGGCGTGTCAAAAGCGATGCTAGGGCAGATTGAGCGCAATGAATCCAGCCCTACAGTGGCGACCCTGTGGAAAATCGCCACCGGGTTGAATGTCCCATTTTCGACGTTTATTTCGCCACCCGAGTCAGACAGCCCCCCGGCTTTCGATCCCCTACACCAGGCGATGGTCGTCACGCCGCTGTTCCCGTGGGATCCTCAGTTGTGTTTCGATCACTTTTCGATACTGCTGGCCCCCGGTGCGCTCAGTGAATCCACACCACACGAAAGCGGTGTTATAGAGCACGTAGTGGTGATTAGTGGTCTGCTGGATATGTGCATTGATGGCCTATGGCGTACCATTAAACCCGGTGAAGGTGTCCGTTTTGCTGGCGATACTGCCCATAGTTACCGTAACAGCGGTGAACAAACGGTTCACTTTCATTCACTGATCCATTACCCGCGCAGTTGATCGGGAAAACTATTCCGAAATGCCGCGCTTGTGACTACAATAGCCGCCATTTTTACCGCTTGTGGATGGTAACAACTGTATGCGCCAGCAGCCTCATCACCTTGAATTGTTAAGCCCGGCCCGGGATACCGCCATTGCGCGCGAAGCCATTTTACACGGTGCAGACGCCGTTTATATTGGTGGACCGGGATTTGGCGCGCGTCATAACGCCAGCAACAGCCTGAAAGATATCGCTGACCTGGTGCCTTTTGCCCATCGCTTCGGGGCGAAAATCTTTGTGACGCTGAATACGATTTTGCACGATGATGAACTGGAGCCCGCGCAGCGATTAATTACCGATCTGTACCAGACCGGTGTTGATGCTCTGATTGTGCAGGATATGGGGATTCTGGAACTGGATATTCCCCCCATTGAGCTGCATGCCAGCACGCAGTGTGATATTCGCAGCGTCGAGAAGGCGAAGTTTCTGTCTGATGTCGGATTCACCCAGATTGTCCTGGCGCGGGAACTGAGCCTTGAGCAGATTAACGCCATCCACCAGGCCACGGACGCGACCATTGAATTTTTCATTCACGGTGCGTTGTGCGTTGCCTATTCAGGTCAGTGTTATATTTCACATGCGCAAACCGGGCGTAGCGCTAACCGCGGCGACTGTTCCCAGGCTTGCCGTTTGCCGTATACCCTGAAAGACGATCAGGGGCGCGTGGTGTCCTATGAAAAACACCTGCTATCGATGAAAGATAACGATCAGACCGCCAACCTCGGCGCGTTGATTGATGCAGGCGTACGTTCCTTCAAAATTGAAGGGCGCTATAAGGACATGAGCTATGTGAAGAATATTACCGCGCATTATCGTCAGATGCTCGACGCCATCATTGAAGAGCGCGGCGACCTGGCCCGTTCATCAGCCGGACGCACCGAACATTTCTTTACCCCCTCCACGGAAAAAACCTTCCATCGCGGTAGCACCGATTATTTTGTCAATGCGCGTAAGGGCGATATCGGCGCGTTTGACTCGCCAAAATTCATTGGTCTGCCGGTTGGTGAAGTCCTGAAGGTCGCGAAAGATCATCTGGATGTTGAGGTCACCGAGCCGCTGGCGAACGGCGATGGTCTGAACGTGTTAATCAAGCGTGAGGTGGTTGGTTTCCGTGCCAATACCGTTGAAAAAACGGGGCACAATCGATATCGGGTGTGGCCGAATGAAATGCCAGCCGATTTGCACAAAGTGCGTCCGCATCATCCGCTGAACCGTAATCTCGATCATAACTGGCAGCAGGCGTTAACCAAAACCTCCAGCGAACGTCGTATCGCGGTTGATATTGAGCTGGGTGGCTGGCAGGAGCAGTTGATCCTGACGCTCACCAGTGAAGAGGGGGTGAGCGTTACTCATACGCTGGACGGTCACTTTGACGAAGCGAACAATGCAGAAAAAGCGTTGAGCAATCTGCAGGATGGTCTGGCCAAACTTGGACAAACGC
The DNA here is from genome assembly GCF_019584005.1 of Citrobacter sp. EC_71. Taxonomy (NCBI): domain Bacteria; kingdom Pseudomonadati; phylum Pseudomonadota; class Gammaproteobacteria; order Enterobacterales; family Enterobacteriaceae; genus Citrobacter; species Citrobacter sp. EC_71. The sequence goes on along the minus strand of NZ_VDAY01000003.1, from coordinate 221,703 downwards.
TTTATTACGCCCGCGATATTCAGGTTAATCTGCCGGGGGCGCTGTTTGTGCCAAACGGTCAACTCAATCAACTGCGACGTGAAGCTGTCGATATGCTGGATGCGGCGCGTTTGCAAAACTATCAGCGCGGCAGTCGCAAACCGGTTTCACAGCCTGCGCCGGTGTATCCACAAACGCATCTGAGCTTCCTGGCAAACGTCTACAACCATAAAGCGCGTGAGTTTTATCACCGTTATGGCGTTCAGTTGATTGACGCGGCCTATGAAGCGCACGAAGAAAAGGGCGATGTGCCGGTGATGATCACCAAACATTGCCTGCGTTTTGCGTTTAACCTGTGCCCGAAACAGGCGAAAGGAAACATCAAGAGCTGGAAAGCCACACCGATGCAACTGGTAAACGGCGATGAAGTTCTGACGCTGAAATTTGATTGCCGACCGTGCGAAATGCATGTAATCGGCAAGATGAAACATCACATTCTGAAGATGCCGTTGCCGGGCAGCATCGTCGCTTCCGTCAGTCCTGAAGATCTGATGAAAACATTGCCGAAGCGCAAACCTTAACCCTGGTGAGTATCGGGTTTGCGTGATTTTTGCCAGTAATGATGTTCGCGAAGATCGGCGGCGGATTCTTCCGCCGTCACGCGCAGCTCATCGCTGTCGGCGGTGTGCCGTAATACGTGATCGGCATTCTGCACCTGAAGATATTCATGCCCTTGATTGGTTGCGAGAAGTTGACCTGAAAAAAGCGCGCTGGCCAGCAATAACACCGTTAATCCTTTCTTAAACATCTTGCACCCTCTGGTACGTTAGCAACGGAAGTGGCGATAATTTCGCCTTGTGACTATTCAATATTTTAATCGGTGAAATGGCAATCTCTGTTTCGCCAGTGAGATGTTTTTTGCATTTTTGTTTGGTTAACGTTGGGATTTGTTACAACCGGGAAGCATCGCGCTGCCCGGTTGTTTTCAGGGAGAGTCTCAGGACTTAAAGCCAGCAGCCGTCATCAGTAAACGAAAGAACATACCGACGGCGGCCAGGGCCAGCACGCTGCCACCCCAGAGGATCACTAGCCACATCAGGCGTTTCCAGATTGATTGTTGCATCAATGATACCCCTCACCATGTTGAACTTTGCCGCGGAAAACGTAGTAGCTCCAGGAGGTATATACCAGGATTATCGGGATAATCAGTAGGGCGCCAACCAACATAAAGCCCTGGCTTTGCGCTGGCGCGGCTGCCTGCCAGAGCGTAATGGACGGCGGAATAATATGCGGCCATATGCTGATCCCCAGACCGCTGAACCCAAGGAAGATCAATCCCAACGTCAAAATAAACGGTAGTGCATGGCTGTGTTGTTGGTCCAGTGAGCGCCACAGCCACATACTGATCAACAGCACCAGCAGCGGAACCGGCATCAGGAACCACAGGTTGGGCAGGCTAAACCAGCGCTCGGCAATCGCACTGTGCGCCAGCGGCGTCCACAGGCTGATAATGGCGATAACAACCAGCATCGCCAGCAGCAGTTTTTTGGCCACGCGGCGCATTTTATCCTGCAACGGATTTTCGCTTTTCATCACCAGCCATGTTGCTCCCAACAGGGCGTAGGCCACGACCAGCCCAACACCACAGAACAGCGTGAACGGGGTCAGCCAGTCGAAAGGACCGCCGCTGTAGCTGCGTCCGGTGACAGAGAATCCGTTAAGCACGGCACCTACCACGATGCCCTGAGTGAATGTCGCCAGAATTGAGCCGCCGAGAAAAGCTTTATCCCAGAATGGTCGATGTGCTGGCGTGGCATTAAAGCGAAACTCAAAAGCGACGCCGCGAAAAATCAGGCCGAGCAGCATCAGGGTTAGCGGGATCGTCAGCGCATCGACAATCACTGCATAGGCCAGGGGGAAAGCGCCGAATAATCCGGCCCCGCCCAGTACCAGCCACGTTTCGTTGCCGTCCCATACGGGGGCGACGCTATTCACCATCACATCACGGTCATCAGCATCCTGAATTGCAGGGAACAAAATGCCGATACCGAGATCGAAACCATCCATCACGATGTACATCAACGTGGCGAACACGATAATGACAAACCAGATAACTGATAAATCGATACCCATTAGCGGTGAGCCTCCGGTTGAGAATCAAGAACTGCAGCAGAAAGCGGTCGTGCAGGCGTGCCGGATGGCGGCGTTGACGGATCATCTTCCTGTGGCCCTTTACGGATCAGGCGAATCATGTAGCTGTAACCGACGCCAAACACTGAGCTGTACACCACAAAGAATGACAGCAAGCTGATGCTCATATGTAGATCGCCATGCGCGGATACTGCATCTGCGGTACGTTGCAGACCGTAGACCACCCACGGTTGACGGCCAACTTCAGTGGTTACCCAGCCAGCCAGTATGGCAATCAGACCGGAGGGACCCATCCATAATGCAAAACGCAGGAAAGGACGTGAGGTGTATAACCTCTGCTTGTAACGTAGCCGCAGGGCGATCGTGCCCAGCAGGATCATCAGCATGCCTAGCCCTGCCATAATGCGAAACGACCAGAACACCATGGTTGAGTTGGGTCGATCTTCTTTAGGAAACTCTTTTAGGGCCGGGACTTGTTTATCCAGGCTGTGGGTCAGGATCAGACTGCCCAGCGCCGGGATCTCCAGTCCATAGCGGGTACGCTCCTGTTCCATATCCGGCCAACCGAACAGCAATAGCGGAGTAGGTTCACCGGGCGGATTTTCCCAATGTCCTTCAATCGCCGCAATTTTTGCCGGCTGGTGTTTCAGCGTATTCAAACCGTGCATATCACCAATCAATGCCTGTAACGGGGCGACGATTAATGTCATCCACAGCGCCATTGAAAACATAGCGCGAATAGCTGGCGTATTGTTTCCGCGCAGCAAATGCCACGCCGCAGAAGCCGCGACAAATAACGCGCTGCTGAGGAAGGCGGCTACAGACATATGCAGCAAACGATAAGGGAATGAGGGATTGAAGATAACGGCGAACCAGTCGACGGGAACAACCTGCCCATTAACGATTTCATAGCCTTGCGGCGTCTGCATCCAGCTGTTGGAGGCGAGGATCCAGAAGGTAGAAATAATGGTACCCAGTGCAACCATACAGGTCGCGAAGAAGTGCAGGCCAGGGCCCACGCGATTCCAGCCGAACAGCATTACTCCAAGGAAACCCGCTTCGAGGAAAAAGGCGGTTAACACTTCATAGGTCAGTAGCGGTCCGGTGATGCTCCCGGCGAACTCGGAAAAACCGCTCCAGTTGGTGCCGAATTGATAGGCCATCACCAGCCCGGAAACCACGCCCATACCAAAGTTTACGGCGAATATTTTGGACCAGAAATGATATAGCGAGCGCCAGGTGGGATTTTTCGTTTTTAACCATAGTCCTTCGAGCACTGCCAGATAACTGGCGAGCCCGATGGTAATGGCCGGAAAGATAATGTGGAAGGATACCGTAAACGCGAACTGGATCCTCGCCAGGTGAAACGCGTCAAGACCGAACATGCTTAACTCCGCAGGCAAAATTGATTTGGCGCAATTCTAAGCCTGGGAAGCAATGGAGGGCAGAAACAGAACAGTTCTTTTTAACCATAACAGTTGTAGCGTTGTTATAGGTTGGCCGGGTTGATATGAAATCTGGAGGCTGGATTCCTGTTATTAAATAGCATCCTCCCCACGCTAGTGATTTTGCGTTATTAATAGCAAGATAATTAAAAGTAATCATTAGTGTTTACTTTTTGTGTATAATAGACGACAGGGAGGCGCAGTGAAGCAAAGTGAGTTCAGACGCTGGCTTGAATCTCAGGGAGTTGAAGTTACAAACGGCTCAAATCATCTGAAGTTGAGGTATCAGGGAAGGCGTAGCGTTATGCCCCGGCATCCTGGTGATGAGATAAAAGAGGCCCTGCGAAAAGCGATCCAAAAGCAGCTTGGCTTACAGTAATCATCATCTCTATAAGGCTGACTATATGAGAAATTTTGAGAAAATTATGCGTTATCCCGTTAATCTAATACCCGCCGTGGAAGGTGGGTTCATGGTGTCTTTTCCGGATATTCCTGAAGCATTGACTCAGGGAGAAACTCGCCATGATGCTTTGCAGGCTGCGCAGGCCGCATTGGTCACCGCTTTTGAATTCTATTTCGACGATAACGAACCGATTCCTTTGCCTTCATCGGTTGTCGCTGGCGCTGACTATGTAGAAATACCACTGAGCGTTGCGTCTAAGGTTCTGTTGTTAAATGCCTTCCTTGAATCGAATATTACCCAGCAGGAGCTGGCAAACAGGATCGGCAGGCCTAAGCAGGAAATCACTCGCTTATTCGATTTAAAGCACGCGACAAAAATTGATGCTGTGCAGATAGCTGCCCGCGCTTTAGGAAAAGAACTGTCGGTAACGATGTTATAAAACTGTTAGCTATAACAGTTATAAAAAATGTCTTGATTATGTAAACTGATATACACAGTGGTTGTCACCAACACCGGTAATCAGGACGAAACATGAAAAAGTACCAGCGGCTGGCAGAGCAAATTCGCGAGCAAATCGCGTCTGGCGTATGGCAACCCGGCGATCGTCTGCCTTCTTTGCGTGAGCAGGTGGTCAGCAGCGGGATGAGTTTTATGACCGTTGGCCATGCCTATCAGTTGCTGGAAAGCCAGGGCCGGATTATTGCCCGGCCACAGTCGGGTTACTATGTTGCCGCACGTCCCGAACGCGAGCTGGCAGCGCCGCCAGCGCAGGTGATGCGCGACGAAGCGGTGGATATCAACACCTACATTTTTGATATGCTACAGGCCAGTCGGGATGCGTCGGTGATGCCATTTGCCTCTGCGTTCCCTGACCCGCGTTTGTTCCCCCTCCAGCAGTTAAACCGCTCGCTGGCGCAGGTGAGTAAAACGGCCACGGCGATGAGCGTGATCGAAAACTTGCCGCCGGGGAATCAAGAGCTGCGCCATGCCATCGCCCGCCGCTATGCCCAACAGGGGATGACCATTTCACCTGACGAAATTGTGATCACCACCGGTGCGCTAGAAGCCCTCAACCTGAGCCTGCAGGCGGTCACCGAGCCGGGTGACTGGGTAATTGTCGAAAACCCCTGTTTTTATGGCGCATTGCAGGCACTGGAGCGATTACGTCTGAAGGCGCTGTCTGTTGCCACTGATGTTAAAGAAGGGATCGATCTTACCGCGCTCGAGCAGGCATTGCAGGAGTATCCGGTAAAAGCGTGTTGGTTGATGACCAACAGCCAAAATCCGCTGGGGTTTACGCTCAGCGCAGAGAAAAAAGCGCATCTGGTCGCATTACTGGAGAAATATCATGTGATGCTGATTGAAGATGATGTTTATAGCGAACTGTACTTTGGTCGAGAAAAACCGCTCCCCGCCAAAGCCTGGGATCGCAGCGATAGCGTTCTGCATTGTTCATCATTCTCAAAATGCCTGGTGCCCGGATTTCGTATTGGCTGGGTGGCGGCAGGGAAACATGCCCGGCGCATTCAGCGACTCCAGCTAATGAGCACCTTATCCACCAGTTCCCCCATGCAGCTTGCTCTCGTGGACTATTTGTCAACCCGACGCTATGACGCGCATCTGCGCCGTTTACGCCGTCAACTTGCAGAACGCAAACAGCAGGCCTGGCAAACGCTACTGCGCCATCTTCCGGCGGAGGTCAAAATTCACCACAACGACAGCGGCTATTTTCTGTGGCTCGAACTGCCGGAACCGCTGGATGCGGGTGTGCTTAGTACGCAAGCGCTGGCGCACCACATCAGCATTGCGCCGGGGAAAATGTTCTCAACCTCGGGGAGCTGGACGCGTTTCTTTCGCTTTAATACCGCATGGCACTGGGGAGAACGCGAGGAGCTGGCGGTGAAACAGCTTGGAAAATTAATTCGCGAAATGATGAAATAAAATCTAACGCGCTATTCAATATAAAAGAATAGTGCGTTCTTATTTTCGAAATAGAGAATACCGAACCCTGATGTTATTTATATCGGGTGCTACCATACAAAAAATCAATAGTTCTTACTATTGCCACCTCTACGCCTAACTCCTTGTCTATACTCCAGAAGATTAAAAAAGCGGGTCAGAATCAGTAGCGTAATGAGCGTTAGCTCACAACCTGATTAAATTTCCTTGCGCCAGCAGGAACGCTTAGCACACCCCGACTATTTTTAGGAAAGGACATATATTTACGGCAAGGCTGCCGCTCAATATTTTTTCGACAGGAGTAAGATGTTATGAGCAAGCAATTTGCCCTCAGTAGCCTGTGTGCGCTCAGTATGACGCTGATGACTGCACAGGCAGCCGAACCCCCTACATCATTAGATAAACCGGAAGGCCGCCTGGATATTATTGCCTGGCCGGGTTATATCGAGCGCGGACAAACCGATAAACAATATGACTGGGTCTCGCAGTTTGAGAAAGATACCGGCTGCGCGGTCAATGTTAAAACGGCGGCCACATCTGATGAGATGGTCAGCCTGATGGCAAAAGGCGGCTACGACCTGGTGACCGCGTCCGGTGACGCTTCACTGCGTCTGATTATGGGTAAACGCGTGCAGCCGATTAACACTGCACTGATCCCAAACTGGAAAAGTATCGATCCACGCGTGGTGAAAGGCGAGTGGTTTAACGTTGGCGGAAAAGTATACGGCACCCCGTATCAGTGGGGACCAAACTTGCTGATGTATAACACCAAAACTTTCCCAACACCGCCAGATAGCTGGAACGTGGTGTTTGTTGAGCAAAAACTTGAGGATGGAAAAAGCAATAAAGGACGCGTGCAGGCCTACGATGGCCCGATCTATATCGCCGATGCCGCGTTATTCGTTAAAGCCACCCAGCCGCAATTAGGCATCACCGATCCCTACCAACTCACCGAACAGCAGTATCAGGCGGTTATCAAAGTCCTGAGCGATCAGCATGCGCTTATCCATCGCTATTGGCACGATACCACTGTGCAAATGAGTGACTTCAAAAACGAAGGCGTGGTGGCATCCAGCGCCTGGCCTTATCAGGCTAACGCCCTGAAAGCAGAAGGTCAGCCTGTTGCCACGGTATTCCCAAAAGAAGGGGTTACCGGTTGGGCTGACACCACCATGCTGCATAGTGCAGCGAAACACCCGGTGTGCGCTTACAAATGGATGAACTGGTCATTAACCCCGAAAGTACAGGGCGACGTAGCCGCCTGGTTTGGTTCTCTGCCAGTGGTGCCTGAAGGATGTAAAGCCAGCCCGCTGTTGGGTGAAAAGGGCTGTGAAACCAACGGCTATAGCTACTTTGACAAAATCGCCTTCTGGAAAACGCCAATGGCGGAAGGTGGCAAATTCGTTCCTTACAGTCGCTGGACGCAGGATTACATCGCCATTATGGGCGGTCGTTAATTCCGCTGGGGGTTTTATGACGTACGCAGTAGAGTTTCATAACGTCTCGCGTCTGTACGGGGATGTTCGTGCAGTTGATGGAGTGAGTATTGCGATTAACGACGGGGAGTTTTTTTCTATGCTGGGGCCATCCGGCTCCGGCAAGACCACCTGTCTGCGCCTGATTGCCGGGTTCGAGCAGCTTTCAGGCGGCGCAATCACCATTTTTGGAAAACAAGCCAGCGAATTGCCGCCCTGGGAGCGGGACGTCAATACGGTATTTCAGGATTACGCGCTATTCCCACATATGTCGATCCTCGACAACGTCGCTTACGGGCTGATGGTCAAAGGGATTGATAAAAAACAGCGTCACGCCAAAGCCCGTGAGGCGCTTGATAAGGTCGCACTCGGTTTTGTTCATGAGCGCAAACCGTCACAGCTTTCCGGCGGACAACGTCAGCGCGTGGCGATTGCCAGGGCCTTGGTTAATGAGCCACGCGTCCTGCTGTTGGATGAGCCGCTCGGGGCGTTGGATCTTAAGTTGCGCGAACAGATGCAATTAGAGCTGAAGAAGTTACAGCAATCTCTCGGTATCACCTTCATTTTTGTCACTCACGATCAGGGCGAAGCGCTGTCGATGTCTGACCGTGTGGCGGTGTTTAATAACGGTCGCATCGAACAGGTGGACTCGCCGCGTGAACTGTACATGCGACCGCGTACGCCGTTTGTGGCAAGTTTCGTCGGGACGTCCAATGTCTTTGATGCCACGATGTCAGCGAACGTTTGCGGGCTACAGGGGATGTTTTCCCTGCGTCCGGAACACATTCGTCTGAATGATATTGGGGGAGAAGTCCAGGCTCCGGGCGTTATCCAGGCGGTGCAGTACCAGGGCGCGGCGACACGGTTTGAACTGAAACTCGCCGGCGGTGAAAAGTTGCTGGTTAGCCAGGCGAACCTGACGGGAGAAATGCTGCCCTCAACGCTGTCGCCGGGTCAGCAGGTGATGGCATCGTGGTCACGCGACGTGATGGTGCCGCTGGTTGAGGAGAGGTGAATGGCTATGAACGTCTTACCTTCGCCATCGCAACCGACAAATCTGAACAAGATCTCCGGTTTCTTCTGGCGTAATCCGGGGCTGGGGCTGTTTTTACTGCTTCTCGGGCCGCTGATGTGGTTTGGCATCGTCTACTTTGGCTCACTGCTGACGCTGTTGTGGCAAGGTTTTTATACCTTCGACGATTTCACCATGTCGGTCACGCCGGACCTGACGCTGGCGAATCTGCAGGCGCTGTTTAGTCCCGCCAACTACGACATCATTTTGCGTACCCTGACGATGGCGATAGCTGTCACCATTGCCAGCGCGATTCTGGCGTTTCCAATGGCGTGGTATATGGCGCGCTATACCAGCGGCAAAATGAAAGCCTTTTTTTACATTGCGGTGATGCTGCCGATGTGGGCCAGCTACATTGTTAAAGCCTACGCGTGGACGTTACTGCTGGCGAAAGACGGCGTGGCGCAGTGGTTTTTAACCCATCTTGGGCTGGAGCCGCTGCTGCTTTCGTTCCTGACGCTACCTGCTGTTGGCGGCAATACGTTGTCGACCTCAGGGTTAGGACGCTTTCTGGTGTTCGTTTACATCTGGTTGCCGTTTATGATCCTGCCGGTACAGGCCGCGCTTGAGAGGCTTCCGCCGTCACTGTTACAGGCATCCGCTGATTTGGGCGCACGCCCGCGTCAAACCTTCCGCTATGTGGTCCTTCCGCTGGCAATACCCGGTATCGCGGCGGGATCGATCTTTACCTTCTCTCTGACGTTGGGCGACTTTATCGTGCCGCAACTGGTGGGACCGCCGGGGTATTTCATCGGCAACATGGTGTATTCGCAACAAGGGGCGATCGGCAATATGCCGATGGCGGCGGCATTTACTCTGGTGCCAATTGTGTTAATCGCACTGTATCTGGCGTTTGTGAAGCGTCTGGGAGCTTTCGATGCACTCTGAACGCGCACCCTGGTTACTCAAACTGGCGGCATGGGGCGGGGTTATTTTCCTGCACTTTCCCATCCTCATCATCGCCACCTATGCTTTTAATACTGAGGAGGCTGCTTTCAGTTTTCCACCGCAGGGGTTAACGCTGAAGTGGTTTAGCGTTGCGGCACAGCGTAGCGATATTCTGGAATCAGTGACGTTGTCACTTAAAATCGCTGCGTTGTCGACGGCCATTGCTCTCGTTCTGGGGACGCTGGCCGCTGCCGCGCTGTGGCGTAGGGACTTTTTTGGCAAGAGTGCAATATCGCTGTTGCTGCTGTTGCCAATCGCGTTACCGGGGATCATCACCGGTCTGGCGCTGTTGACGGCGTTTAAAACCATCAACCTGGAACCGGGTTTTCTCACCATCGTGGTGGGGCATGCGACGTTTTGCGTGGTGGTGGTGTTTAACAACGTAGTGGCGCGTTTTCGCCGTACCTCATGGAGTCTGGTTGAAGCGTCTATGGATCTTGGCGCCAACGGCTGGCAAACCTTTCGTTACGTGGTGCTGCCGAACCTGGCATCGGCACTGCTGGCAGGAGGGATGCTGGCGTTTGCCTTGTCATTTGATGAAATCATCGTGACAACGTTCACTGCCGGACATGAAAGAACACTTCCTTTGTGGCTGCTCAATCAATTGGGTCGTCCACGAGATGTGCCTGTCACCAACGTTGTGGCATTGCTGGTAATGCTGGTGACTACACTGCCAATTTTAGGGGCCTGGTGGCTAACGCGTGAAGGCGACACTCTCGCCGGAAACGGTAAATAAACGACGATATGGGAAATTGCTATGCAACATCAATTACTGATTAATGGCGAGCTGGTCAACGGTGAAGGTGAAAAGCAGCCGGTCTATAACCCTGCCACTGGTGAACTGATTCTGGAGATTGCAGAGGCCTCAGCCATGCAGGTTGATGCCGCGGTCCGTGCGGCCGACCATGCATTTGCCAGTTGGGGGCAAACCACACCGAAAGTGCGTTCCGAGTTACTGTTGAAACTGGCAGATGCTATCGCGGATAACGCGCAAACCTTCGCTGAGCTGGAATCGCTCAACTGCGGTAAGCCGCTGCACTGTGTGCTCAACGATGAAATTCCGGCCATCGTCGATGTGTTCCGCTTCTTCGCCGGGGCGGCCCGCACCCTGCAAGGCCTGGCGGCCGGAGAGTATCTGGAAGGGCATACGTCAATGATTCGCCGGGATCCGCTGGGCGTGGTCGCCTCCATTGCGCCGTGGAACTACCCGCTGATGATGGCGGCGTGGAAACTGGCTCCGGCGCTGGCGGCGGGGAACTGCGTGGTGATTAAACCGTCGGAAATTACCCCATTGACGGCGCTTAAACTGGCCGAGTTTGCCAAAGATATTTATCCGGCAGGCGTTGTTAACGTGCTGTTTGGTCGCGGTAAAACGGTGGGGGATCCGCTGACCGGACATGAAAAAGTCCGCATGGTTTCGCTAACCGGCTCAATTGCCACTGGCGAACACATTATTCAGCACACCGCGCCGTCAATTAAGCGCACACATATGGAACTAGGCGGCAAAGCCCCGGTGATCATTTTTGATGATGCGGATCTGGATGCGGTAGTGAGCGGCGTGCGAACCTTTGGTTATTACAACGCCGGACAAGACTGTACCGCCGCTTGTCGAATCTATGCCCAGAAAGGCATTTATGACGCGTTGGTTGAGAAACTTGGCGCGGCGGTTGCCAGCCTGAAAATTGGCGCGCCGAACGACGAATCGACGGAGCTGGGACCGGTAAGTTCGCAGGCGCATCTTGATCGCGTGGCCAAAGCGGTCGATGAGGCCAAATCCCTGGGGCATATCAAGGTTATCACCGGTGGTAAAAAAGTGGATGGTGCAGGCTACTACTTTGCCCCAACGCTGCTGGCCGGGGCGAAGCAAGAAGATGCCATCGTGCAGCGGGAAGTTTTTGGTCCGGTGGTCAGCGTGACCGTATTTGATGATGAAGACCAGGTACTGGCGTGGGCGAATGATTCGAAATACGGACTGGCATCTTCCGTCTGGACCCGGGACGTCGGACGCGCGCATCGGTTCAGCTCTCGTCTGCAATATGGTTGCACCTGGGTCAATACCCATTTTACGCTGGTCAGCGAGATGCCGCACGGCGGGCAAAAACAGTCTGGTTATGGCAAAGATATGTCGGTGTACGGACTGGAGGATTACACGATTGTTCGCCATGTCATGATCAAGCATGAGTAACATTTTAAGCGTGAATACCTAATGCGGCACGGATAGCTAAAAATCAGCAAACGGGTGTCTATACTATTCGCGCCACTGGCCTCGTCGCCATCGGACGGCGGTAAGTTGGAAATATCCGCGAGGTCAGGCTAATTAATACGACAAAGCCCCAGTTTAACGCCGGGGCTTTGTGCTTTCAGGTATACCGTCCGGTTATTAGCGGCGCAAGCTGCAAAGCCAGGCGAGTAGCGCACAGACGCTCAGCACCAGCCCCAGTTGTTGCACCATGCCAGCCAATCCCAGCATCATTCCCAGTAACAGGTAATAGCTTAACCCGAACAAAGCACCGGCGGCCCCGGCCTGTTCACGATAGCAACGCAGAGCCTGGCTCAATACATTGGGAATGGCGATACCATAGGCCAGTACCACCCCAAACACCGGTATCAGGATCCATGCAGTATGCTGTAGCCACCACGCCGCCAGACCTGACAACACGGCCAGCGCACAGGCCTGATGTACCAACTGTTCCGGCGTCAGACCTGTCGTTAACAGCCACCGATTCAGCAGGCTCCCCGACAGCGAAGCCAGCGCAAGTAACACTCCTGTCCAGCCAAAGGCTCTGGAACTCCATCCCAACTGCCCGAAAAGAAATGGCGCCAGGCTGTAATAACTAAACAGCATGGTATTTAACAACACGACCAGGATGGCATTTTTCCACAGCTCACCGTCCCGCGCCATACGGGGAAAGAGCACCGTCATCCGTGGGCGGACCGTATTCTCCGGCCTTGTTTCCGGCAAAAGGGTTGCTGTCAGTATGAGCAGTAATATCGCCAGTAAAACAAGGGCAACGAATACACCAACATGACCATAGAAGCTTACCACCCAGCCTCCGCTTAGCAGGCCAAAAACCGGACTCAGTGCCAGCGCGGCACCCATCACAGAAAAGACGCGGGATAGCGTGGTTGATTCATAACTGTCCCTCAACATGGTCTGTACCACGACTGACCCGGCAGCCGCTCCGATGGCTGACACCATCCGCGCCAGTAGCAACACGTTGAAATTGGTGGCAACAATGGCCAATGCACAACCTGTGCTGTAGCAGATAAGTCCTGCCAGCATCGCCCGCCGTCGCCCGATACTGTCGCTCAGCCAGCCCCATATCGTCACACCAACGGCGAAGGCAACAAAGTAAACGGAGAGTGTTTGAGCTGCACGTTCACTGCTGATGTGAAAAGCGCTGGCTATACCTGGCAATGCCGGGCTGTAAATGGTTTCCACCAGTTGTGGGAACATAATCAGTAGAGTAAGGAGCCACAGCGGCGGGCGACGAAGAATATTCATAGCAATATCCGTAGAGACCGAAAACAGGCGGGCATTATTGCTGAAAGGGGTGTGTCTTATTACTATTAACAGGACTTTAAATATCAAAAATCGGACAGATAATGAAAATTGCCCCCAATGAAATTTTCGATGCGGATAGCTTTGATAACCCGGTAATCGGGATTGCCGCCGATATGGGCGTACACGATTCAGGACGCCATAGCCACCTTCGTCATCAGCTCCTTTTTTCTGCTGCGGGGAGCATCACGATTGAGCTGGAGCAGGCCTTGTGCCAGCTGCCGCCACGCCGAGCGGCCTGGATCCCGGCTGGTACGGTTCATCGCGCCATCATGCGTGGCGTAATGGCTTATCGTTCTTTGTACTTTTCAACCTCGCTGCCGTTATCCGATCTGCCAATGCAAATCGTCGAGGTTAATCCTCTTTTTTTCGAAGTCATAGAACGCATGGCCTTTTGGTCATGGGATATGCCTGCGGTGCAACAGGCCAGCCTCATCACCGTTTTTTATCAGGAATTGCGGGCCGCGCGCAGTGAAAACTGGACATTACAATTTCCCTCAGATCCACGGCTGGACATATGGCTTGAGCAATTGCGTATGGGCGCGTTACCACCGCGACTGAATCAGTTGTCCCAACAGGTTGGGGCGTGTGAAAGGACAATCAGCCGGATCTTTATCAGAGATACCGGGATGAATTATCAGAACTGGCGGCAGCAATTTAGACTGTTAAAGGCCATGGAAATGCTGACGGACGGGAGTCATATTAGCCACGCGGCGCAACATCTGGAATTTGTTAGTGACAGTGCTTTTATCGCATTTTTCCGTCAGCACACTGGCACCACACCGGCCCGCTTTACAGGTAATTAATGCCGCAGAAGGGTTAGGGATATTACAACCTGAGGGTAATTTACCAGATGAAGGCAGGGTGGGAAGATCGTTGACTAATGGCAGAGAGAAGTCCTCTCTGCCAGTGGACGCTGCCATTAATCAAGAAGTTTCACATCAAGCAAACCAGCCGAACCTTGCGGAAATCAGACTGAATAGTCCTACAGCAGCAAATATATTTATCAGCACCACAGTTTTACTGGAAACATTCATTTGTGCCACCTTTCGTTTTAACCCCTATGGGTATAGTACGGGTTATAACTATCCGCAATAGTACGAAATCTGAACATAATGAAAACGGGTTGTTTTACCGCTGTTTCTCTTAAAATAATTAATAAAACTTGATGTGAGTCATGAAAAAGAGCATATTGCGCGCGATTTTACCTTCTGGCCTGGATGCCTTACATGTCTCTGTACCAAAAAATGTTGGTCTTTTATGCAGTGATGGCCGCTATCACGGCAATCATCACCTGGTTTTTGTCCCGCGATAAAAAGCGGATCCGCTTTCTCAGCGCGGTATTAGTCGGGGCGACCTGGCCAATGAGCTTCCCCGTCGCGCTGATGTTTTCACTTTTCTGATGAGGCCGTTTCAGACGGAAAGTAGGGTATCTAAACGTTTTTTGTCGGCTTCCGTGACATCCTGTGGGTGCTGATACCCCACGTTCTCATTCGCGCGTGTATACAAAGCAACCAGCCAGTCGTAAACGTAGCGACTTGCACCGTGCGAAGGCTGTTCTTCCAGTTTGGCCAGGCGCGACATTGGTTGTTGCTTTGGCGCGCTAAAAATAGCCGCGCCTTTTTGGATCCTGCTGGCAGGGCGCTGTTCCTCAGCAACGTTGGCAAATCCAAGCCAGGTAATAAAATCCCCAATATCGGCATGTAGCTGCGCTGCACAGACGTTTTCACGCTGCATAATATGCTGTAAGCGTTGCGGCATATCCAGGCGATAGCTGGTGGTAACGAGGATATCAGCCACCTGCCTTAGCGTACGAGGATCGAGGCCTAAACGGCGCGCATTATTTTCATCGCGGCACCACTGGCGCACGTGATTAATCCACATTTTGTGTGCCAGGTATCCAGTTTCTTTACTTTCCGGCGAGTGCGGCATGTCACGCACTTCAGCAAACAGGTCGATCTCTTCATTAAATAACCCGTTCACCTGTTCCTCACGCGGCTGATGAACACGCAGAAGAGACTCAAAGAGGCGCATTGGCGGCAGTAAACCCTCCAGTAGATCGCCATGTTTTGCCGCCTGGGATTGTAACTGGCGGATCACAGACTCGCTGCTACCTGAAGCATCATCACGGGTGTTAATCCAATTCATCAGCGTTTCGCGGATGCGCTGTTGGTGCTGTTCGCGCAGAGAGGTCAGCCTGGCCTGACGCTGTTGTGGTGAAGTCGCCTGAGTCAGCCATTCGACAAGGCGTTGTAAGCTGTGGTTATCCAGCGCCTGTAGCGTCCCCCAGTGCAGTCCTGGTTTGCCCATTAATTGCTGTACTGACTCATCCAGGTTTTGCTGGGTGCTAAAACGCGCATCCTGTGGGGTAATGGCCCAGACTACGCCCGGTAATGCGGCGTCATGTACGGGTTGCGTATCGTTGACCCAGCCCAGTAGCTTGCGGGTAATGGTTGGCGTCTGGGCGCGGGTAGATACCGCGTTGCAGATTAGGAGCACATCCGGTTGCAGATGCTGGCGATAATGCTCCAGCATCCAGCCTAATTTTGCCTGCCACAGCGGATGGAAATGAGCATCCGGGGCGAGGGGAATATCGAGCAGGTCGACATTCTCCAGCACAGTATCTTCCACCGTCAGGACCAGCTCGCGCGTCAGCAGTGCCAGCGAGGTTTGCGAGAGACTGACCGCATTGAGCAACTGATGATTTTCAATCGGATGAACGACTACATCGCTTTGCGCTTCACTCCCATGCAATGCCGCCTGAGTGAGAAAACTTTCGGCAGGCAAGCCAAAATGATCAACCAGCAGGCTCAGTGGGGCCGCTAATTCTTGCGCGTTCCCGGTTTGTTGCAACGTATGCGCCAACGCCAGCCACTGTTGCGTTAGCTCTGGTTGTTCTCCCCACAATAATGCCCAGGCGTTTGCCCGGGTCGTCAGATCCAGAGCGGGCAGCAGCGTGGCAAACTGATGCCATAGCGCATCGTCAATTTGCTGTTGGTTAGGCGGTACGCAGGAGCGCCAGAAACGACCGATTGCCGCGACATCCTGAGCAGTAATACCTTGCACCGGATGACGCTGACGCAGCGTTTGCCATTTTTCCAGGCGCGCTTCAATAATCGATTTCTCAACCTGGCGGTTGTCCGGGAGCGCACAGAACTGCGTGATAAACAGCTGTACCAGTTCGGCTTCACTGAGTAAGCGTAAGCGCAACGGCCATTCGCTATTCAGCGGATTATCTTCACGCGTAAAGCGAATCGCCATATTGGTCGGTGCATGCCCCGGATTAATATGCGAAAAATAATCAAAACTGCGATCCGGGGTCACGATATTCACTTTGCCGTTGGCATTGCTGCACAATGCCGCGAGCAGATGCGCTTTTGCTGATTGTGAATGCCCGTATAACCCAACACAGCCTCGTGCTGAAAAGGTCGCCGTCAGCGCAGATTCATTAACCGCGGCTAACGTAAGTTGTGTCAGCAGGGCATCCGCCTCATCATCAAGACGTAACGAACGCTGGCGGGTCTCTGTTACCCACTCGATGGCGGCCTGCGCGGTGTTTAACATCTTACTCATTTCAGGTACACGCTCCCGCTATCAATCCAGTAATGGCTACCGCTATGGCGACGATCCGCCAGCGTATTCAATTTTAATGTTAAGGCATTCGCGGCAACGGGGGTGCCATCCTGTAACCAGGCATCGCTGAGTACGAAGCATTCCGGACCGCTCTCTTTGCTGCCGCCGCGTAACTGCAGCCGTACATTTAATACGCCATCTCCGGCGATGCTTTTTGCCAGTTCGGCAGAGTTTATGCTCAGCGTATACAGCGGCGTGGCAGGCCAGCGGCTGTTTGCCAATTGGCGGAAACCTAACGTCACATTGCCGCGCAGCGGGAAGTGCAAACGGGTATCCAGCTTCGCGCCGGGTTTATCCAGATCGATATCGTGATACCAGATGTTCTCATCGCGCAGCGTGTTGACCGTATTATCCAGCACGCCAAGATAACGTACGGTCGAGTAAGCGCCGATATCGGCAGCTTTAAAATTGAAGCGCGGTAAACGCAGATCCAGCGCCAGGCTGCATAGCATTGCACCGACTGCTGCGGTGGATTTGGGGTTGCCAATCCGCCCTTGCTGACTGAACGGATACCACTCGTGGACCCGATAGTTATCCATCCAGATCATACGATTAACCGGAACGGGTTGAAGATGGCGGATCAACGCCTGTACGCCCGGTAAACAGGCGGGTCTGCCGGTCACTAATAAAATGTCGCAACGATAATGTGAGATAGCCTCACAGACCGCGTGCAGCGGCGAGGTCAGGGTAAATTGCCCCGCCAGTAACGCTTCTTGTAACTGCCTGAACTGCACCTGTAACGGCACGCTCAAAACATCAAACGCTGGTGAACCAGATGGCAACGCATGATCGATAGCCTGTTGGATATAGTTCATCACGTTACGCGTGGGTTGCTGGCTAAGCAGCTCGCCAAAGGTGGCATGCAGCCCGGCTACCGGATCGTTAATATCGCTTTGTTCCCAGGCGGATAGCACCGCATGACCGAGCGGCATAAAGAGTTGTAATGCCGTTTGCTGACGCAGAATTGCCTGGGTATCGATGCGCCCGGAATCGCCAAACAGCGTAGCCAGTAATGCGGCGGCGTCGGTCACGCCAGCCTGCTGCAAGCGGGTTTGCAGGGCAGGTAGCACGCAACGCTGAATCACGTCCAGCAGCATGTCATCGCCCGCGACCTTAAAGCCTTCGCGAAACAGCAAATGCGGTGTGATCTTGACGTTCGCGCCAACGCCGTCATCAAGCTGATAATGGACGACGGCCATATCCGTTGTGCCACCGCCAATATCGATGGATGCCACACGCAGCGCACGGCCTTTTGTCTCACCAGGTTCCGGCAGACGATCCGGGCGGGCAAGGGCATTAAAAAACGATTCGGTATGGCCATCGTAGTGGGAGATCGCCTCGTTATACAGCCACACCAACTGACCGCAGCTGGCCTCATCCCATTCCATCTGAATCTCAGGGACGGGAACCACGCTCTTTTCCTGCTGCTTGCGGGTGGTGAAGTCTTCATCCTGCGGGTGCCAGCCCATCGCTTTCCAGACCAGTGCGATGGCTTCAAACATACGCAGGCGGAAAATCTCGCGCTCCTGTTTTGGCATCGCTGATGGCAGGGTCAGGATCAATGTGCGCAACTGGCGAGGAGAGGCCGGGAAACCGAGGCGCAAACGCGTCGCCACGCTGTTAATTTGACCCAGTGCTTGAGCCAGGATCTCACACAGCATATGCGTCATCAACGTGCTGCGGCTGTATTGCGGTGAGAACACCGGCAGACGGTCATCCTGCGGCAGGCTGAACAGCGGTTGTCCGTCATCATTCATTAGATTCATCAGCGGGAAGGCGGTAGCCAGCGGTTCGCGCTGGGTTTTGCCATTCATCTGGCTAAAGCGCCAGTCATGCAGTACAGGTGTTTCATCCCACAGATAACGGCGCGGGCTGGAGATCCCGCTGCTGCCTTCCGTACCCATACGTTGCATCGCCAGCTTGCGGGCTTCATCGCCCACGCGAACAATCGACGGCCAGATAAAGGCGTCATCACGACCGCTCTCAACGGAAAAGTGCTGTTTACCGAACCGCGCTTCGGAAAACTCCAGTCGGCTGGTGAATAGCGGATCGTTAAGAAACTGTGGTTCGCTTAATGACCGCACCTGTAATTCAGCGGTCTGGCGCAGTCCATCATTGGCATCGCCGTGATCCTCAATCAGGACGCCGCAGGTATGGGTATTACCAATATCCAGGATCAGATCGACGGGAATCGCCGGAGTGCTGAGTGTATGTGTGACCAGCTTGACTTCCGGAATGGAAAGCTGTTCGCCTAACAGGGTTAACAAATTTAACCAGTGCGCCTGATACTCAAAGTTACGCAGCGCCTGCTGGATCTCATGTTCTGAGCGGTTCTCGTGCTGAGTGGCATGGTGCATAAAGGATTCACGCAGCCAGCCGTCAATCCAGGTCTGGTCGAGGAAATCGGCAATTTCGTTGTCATGCCAGGCCAGTGCAAATCGCGTACCGTTAAGCAGGTCATTTTCGTTAGGGGTTAACGCTGCCGGGGCATTTTCAGTGAGCTGGCTGTCCAGCGCCAGGGTAATGCGGTGGGTGTTGCCCGCGCTGTCAGGTTGTGCCAGTTTTCGTACCTGTACACGCGCCCAGTTATCCGGGCCTTCAACAAACGTACGCGGCGGATTAAAGCGCAGGAACGGCAGCGGTAGCCAGACGCCGTCGAGCACGTCCAGAGAATAATGCAGCGTCTGGGTGCTTTCCGGCTTCACCACTTCGGGCTGACTGCCGGTGCTGCCCGGCAAGGTATAGCGTCCCGTTGTCAGATCGAAGTCCAGCCGTAGCAGGGGACCGTTGGCCGTTTTGCGCACAAAGCGGCCATGATGTGCAGACTCCTGCGGCGTCAGGCCAAAATCCAGAAATTGCACACCGCTATTGGCGATGAGCGTCACGCTCTGTTTGTAGTCACACAGATTCACCAACATAAAATCAGGCACCTATCTTTTTGATCGTCAGAGGGATTTCCGCGTGATCGTCATATCGTGCGGTACAGGCGGCGACGTCATTGGTTCCCGCTTTGCAGGTAATTTCAGGCATCGGATAACGTGAGCCATCCGTGCAACGGGCATTGCCGCGACTCTTAATCATTAATTCGCCCGACTGATGCAAACCAGAGAAAATCTCGGCACGACAAACAATATTGTCGCCATGCACTACGCGTGCAGTGCCTTTATTCGTCTGGATCTGATAGCGCAGCGACGGCGCTTTGCCGCTGACCGGATCTTTCACGTCGACGATGACGCGCCAGTTACCGTTGAGGAAACGCGTCGTTCCTGCCTTCATCTGGCTAGCATCCATTACCAGCGCATCTTTGGGAATAGCGGCAATCACCACCGGTCCTGCGTCAGGTTTCTCTTTTTTCACTAGCGGAATGACTTCAGCCCGATGCAACGGCAGTGCAGAGGTCAATTCCGGCAAAGGCGTCATGTCTGCTTTAGCGACGGCAATGGGGGCGACTGAAGGGGTAGGGATAACGGCATGTTGTTTCCACAGCAGTGGTCCGACAATGGCTGCGATAATTACGGCGGCAACGGGCAGACTCCACAGCGGCAGGCGACGTGCGGGCTTCACCTGTACCGGTGGCGTTGTGACTTCCGGTTCGTTAATCATGACCAGCGGTTGTGGTTCAGGTTCAACCGGTTTTGGCGGTTCAACGATTGGCGTCAGTAAAGGGGCATCGGCCTCAGTGAAGGTGATTTCAGGTGAAGTCTCTTCTTTCGGGTCAGGCTCTGTCACAGTGACAACAGGTGGAATATCAGCAAGGCGCAGGCAATCGAGCACATCGTCGCGGGGATTTTCATTCAGATTGACGAAGCCCCAGAACGTAATGACGGGTTTGCCATCAACCAGAAACACGTGGTTCTCGCCAGGAAACTGGATGGCTTTTTCGAGCAATGAACCAAACAGCTGGAGGGAGGTTTTTCCCGATTGCAGGCTTTTACGGCTCAGGGCCGCCGCATTTTCCAGCGTGCTCCCCAGATAGCGCAGCGCACGAAAACGTGCCTCTTCATCAGCGGTTTTCCATGCAACGGCTTTTCCTTCAACCGGGGAATACCAGTCAACCCGATCGCCGTTATCGTTAATTTGTGGGATCGCCAGACAATCCACCATCGCCTGCTGTTTACGCAAACGAAGCGTTTCACGAATTTGCAGTGCTGAATCAAACACGGCCTGACCACCGCCACCCACGGCCTGATAGTCATCCAAATTGCCGCTGCGCAAGAGAGTTTTTGCCACGTTGTTACCCCTTAGACTTCTTCACACATCTACTTTACGTTTTATAAAAACGAGCAAACGGCGAAAGAGAGGCAAAAAGGGGCTAATTTTCATGGCATAGAGTGTCGGGAAAAATCTTGACGTTTTGAAAAAGACTTAAGGGAAATTAATTCGCTTGTGGTGATGAATTATTCAGCGAAAACCACCGGATTAGAATAACCTGATAGTGATTTGTTATTGGTCAGTTTTTGTCAGCTATGCTCTGATATTCCGGTTAATAATAAAATAAGAAGGCTTATAACCATGATTGCAAGGAAAACGTTACTCGCGCTGGCGCTCAGCGCTGTCTTACCGTCAGGCGCAGCGTTCGCGGCCAGCACGGACACCATCATCTATTGCTCTGAAGCATCGCCGGAGTCATTTAACCCGCAAATCGCCAGTTCCGGTCCCTCATTTGTGGCCAGTTCTCAAGTGCTCTATAACCGACTTATCAACTTTGATCCGGTAAAGAATACCCCAATACCGTCTTTGGCAACGGACTGGACAATTTCTCCCGATGGGAAGACTTACACGTTTACTCTGCGTCAGGGGGTGAAGTTCAACAGTAATAAATTCTTTAAACCCACCCGCGACTTCAACGCCGATGACGTGGTTTTCTCGGTATTACGCCAGAAAGATGCCGATCATCCGTACCACAAGGTTTCTCAGGGCAGCTACGAATACTTTAACGATGTCGGTCTGGATAAACTGATCAAAGAAGTGAAGAAGGTGGATGATTATCACGTTCAGTTTGTGCTGAATGAACCTAACGCCGCGTTTCTTGCCGACTGGGGGATGGATTTCGCTTCCATTCTCTCTGCGGAATATGCCGACGCGATGCTGAAAAAAGGCACCCCGGAAAACGTTGATAACTGGCCGATTGGCACTGGGCCATATGTGTTGCAGCAGTACAAGCAGGATTCTCAAATCCGTTACCTGGCCAACCCGAACTACTGGGATGGCGCCGTTCCAACGAAGCACCTGATATTCTCGATCACACCAAATGTACAGACCAGACTGGCAAAACTGCAAACTAACGAATGCCAGATTATCCCAGCGCCTGCGCCAATACAGTTTGACGAGATCAACAAGAATAAAGATTTGACGCTGCATTCGGTTGAAGCGCTGAACGTCGGGTATCTGGCGTTTAATACCGAGAAAAAACCGTTTGATAACGTGTTGGTGCGTCAGGCGTTGAACTACGCGACCGATAAAAAAGCCATTATTAACGCCGTCTTTTTGGGGTCCGGAACGGTGGCAAAATCGCCCATTCCACCGAATATGATGGGGTTCAATAAAGATCTAAAAGATTATGCTTACGACCCGCAAAAAGCGAAAGATCTGCTCAAACAGGCTGGGCTGGAAAACGGATTCGAAGCGACGCTGTGGTCAATGCCGGTTCAGCGTCCATACAACCCCAACTCCCGACGTATTGCCGAGATGATCCAGAGCGATTGGGCAAAAGTCGGCGTGAAGGCAAAAATAGTGTCGTACGAGTGGGGCGAATATCTCTCCGGAATGCGCAAAGGCGAGCATGACACCGCGCTGTTCGGCTGGATGTCAGACAACGGCGATCCGGATAACTTTGCCGATGTACTGCTGGGCTGCGACAGCATTAAAACCGGATCTAACGCCGCGCGCTGGTGCGATAAAGAGTATAATTCTCTGGTTCAAAAGGCGAAACTGGTGAGCAAACCTGAAGAACGCGCCGCGCTTTACCAGCAGTCGCAAGAGATTTTCTACCAGCAGGCTCCGTGGATAGCCCTGGCAAATGGTAAAACGTTCTATGCCACGCGCAGCAACGTCAGCGGATACAGCGTCAGCCTGATGGGCAGTGATTTTTCAAAAGCAAAATTAAATTAATGAGTTAAGGAGAGGTTATGTCGCATCTGGATGAGGTCAGCGCACGAGTTGATGCCGCCATTGAAGAGAGCGTCATTACGCATATGAATGAATTGCTGATTGAACTCAGCGATGATGTCGCGCTGAGCCGGGAAGATCGTTACACCCAGCAACAGCGTTTGCGTACGGCTATCGCACATCATGGCCGTCAGCATAAAGAGGATATGGAAGCCCGTCGCGAACAGTTGACCAAAGGCGGCACAATCCTTTAATTCGTTATTACTGTTATCCGGCCTGTATATTCAGGCCGGATAAGTTTTGTAGGCCTGATAAGCGAAGCGCCATCAGGCAGTTAAAAAGAGCGTCTCGCGACGAGCCAGGCCCCGACGACCAGCAGCACAGCGCCGCAAACTGGCCCCACCAGCGCACGTAGCGGTACGCCATGACTGCGCAGAATATCCAGCACGAGTCCGCCAATTAACTGGCTGGCTACCAGTACCGCAATCGTGGTGGCAGCCCCCACATTTTGATAGCCGCTGATACTGGCAAATACAAAAAAAGACCCCAGCAAACCGGGGATCAGCGTCCACCAGCGCACGCTGGAGACCAGTTCGCCAAACCCCGCAGCGCCTTGCTTAAACCACAGAATGCTGACAAACAGCACAATCCCAACCAGTGAGTTCAGCAGCATGGCAATCAGGATCGTCGAGGAGGTCTGCGTAATACGCACCATTAAGGTATTTTGCACCACCAGACCAATACCTGCGGCAATCAGAAAGGAGAGGGTCAGCGTCTGATTCATCTGCCGGCATCCGGATCGCGACGATCGTCTAACTGTAACTGCATAAAGGTCAGATCCAACCAGCGACCAAATTTGGTGCCAACCTGCGGCATTTGTGCCGTGATCTTAAATCCCAGCATACTGTGCAAATGTAGCGACGCCTGATTCTGAGACTCAATCCCCGCCACCATCACATGTTTGCCGCACGTGCGCGCTTCTTCTATCAGTCGGCTGAGCAGCGCTCGTCCCAGGCCCTTGCCCTGATGATCAGGATGGACATACACCGAATGTTCAACGGTATGACGAAATCCGTCAAAGTTGCGCCAGTCGCCGAACGAAGCATATCCGGTGACCACGCCGTTTTCTTCACTTACCAGCACGGGATACCCCACCAATTGGCGTGCTTCGTACCACGAGATACGGTTTTCGGCATCGACCGTTTGATCGTTCCAGATAGCCGCCGTATGCAGTACCGCGTGGTTATAAATTTCAGCAATAGCGGCGCAGTCTGCTTTGCTGGCAAATCTAATTGACATGTTGAACCTCAGGGCTTGTTCACTATAGTATTACAATATGAATACTATTGAAGACAGCATAAATCAACGGATCGGTGCAAGAATTCGCCTTGAACGAGAATCTCGCGGCTGGTCTCTGACGGAACTCGCCGAGCGCGCAGGCGTGTCGCGGGCAATGATCCATAAAATAGAGCGCGGGGAGAGCAGCCCCACGGCCACGCTGCTGGGCAGACTCTCCGGGGCGTTTGGAATCAGCATGTCGATGCTGATTGCGCGGGCCGAAATGCAGGAGGGCAAGTTGCTGCGCCTCACTGACCAGCCCGTCTGGCACGACCCGCAAAGTCACTATCTGCGACGCC
Source organism: Citrobacter sp. EC_71 (assembly GCF_019584005.1). Lineage (NCBI taxonomy): Bacteria > Pseudomonadati > Pseudomonadota > Gammaproteobacteria > Enterobacterales > Enterobacteriaceae > Citrobacter > Citrobacter sp. EC_71. The sequence goes on along the minus strand of NZ_VDAY01000003.1, from coordinate 197,331 downwards.
ATGTTTCACCGCGTAGCGATCTACCCATCGACCTGGTACAGATCGAATTGCCCGCCGGAAGCGATATCCCAATGCCAGCCTCTTCCTACGTGCAGGCCAGACAGCTTATCTGGCTACAGCAAGGGGAGTTAGTCTTTGTGGAAGGCGATGTGCGTCATGAAATGAAAGCAGGCGATTGTCTGGAGCTGGGCCCGCCGAATGACTGTCGGTTTATCAATGAAACCGCGCAAACCTGCGTTTACCTGGTTGTGCGATTAAACCATGTCGTGAGCTAAATGCTGGCGCAGGCTGCTACTATTGATGGATTCATGCTAAAAGCAGAGGAGCACATCATGGGTCAACAGACTAATCGTAATCGCCGCTGGGTACTGGCTTCCCGCCCGCATGGCGCGCCAATCCCGGATAACTTCCGTCTTGAAGAAGATGAAGTCGCAACGCCGGGAGAAGGTCAGGTTCTGCTGCGCACCGTTTTCCTTTCTCTCGATCCTTACATGCGTGGGCGCATGAGCGATGAACCGTCTTACTCGCCTCCCGTTGAAATTGGCGGCGTGATGGTTGGTGGCACGGTGAGCCGCGTGGTGTCCTCTAACCATCCTGATTACCAGCCAGGCGAATGGGTGCTGAGCTATAGTGGTTGGCAGGACTATGACATTTCAGACGGTAACGGACTGGTGAAGCTTGGCGATAATCCTGAACATCCTTCCTGGGCGCTGGGTGTTTTGGGAATGCCGGGATTTACCGCCTATATGGGCTTGCTGGACATCGGCCAGCCGAAAGCCGGGGAAACGCTGGTTGTCGCCGCTGCAACTGGCCCGGTGGGCGCAACGGTTGGACAGATTGGTAAGCTCAAAGGGTGTCGGGTGATCGGTGTGGCGGGCGGGGCAGAGAAATGTCGGCATGCCACTGAAGTGCTGGGCTTTGATGTTTGTCTCGATCACCATGCGCAAGATTTTGCGCAACAACTGGCAAAAGCGTGTCCACAGGGGATTGATATTTACTACGAGAACGTTGGCGGTAAGGTGTTTGACGCCGTACTGCCGTTACTCAATACCTCTGCGCGCATACCGCTTTGTGGACTGGTCAGCGGTTACAACGCGACATCGCTTCCGACCGGCCCTGACCGATTACCGTTGCTGATGGCAACCTTACTGAAAAAGCGTATCCGGATGCAGGGTTTTATTATTGGTCAGGATTATGGTCACCGCATTCATGAGTTTCAGCGGGAGATGGGGCGTTGGATTAAAGAGGGTAAAATCCACTACCGTGAGCAGGTCACTGACGGTCTGGAGAATGCGCCGCAGACCTTTATCGGTTTGCTGACCGGGAAAAACTTCGGCAAGGTGGTTATTCGCGTAGCAGACGATGCGTAAAGAGTGCCGGCGGGAGCGATTCCCGCCAGTATCATTCAAAACGCCAGGCCACATTAATACCCACGCCATAGTTTCGTTCTGGCGCCGGTTCGTAGTATCTGTCCCTTGTTTCATTAACAATCACCGACCCAGCATAGGTCTTATCAAACAGGTTATCCACCCGACCGAACAGGTCGATCATGAGACTGCTGTAATAAAATTTATAGCCGGTATTCAGGCCAACTACGGTATATGACGGGGCTTTCGCCGTGTTTTCATCATTGGCCATAATGTCGCCCATATAACGCACATCTGCTCCCGCATACCAACCTTCATCTGGCATGTAGCCCAGTGAGGCAAATCCCATGTTTTGCGCTATGCCGGGCAGTCGGTTGCCGTTGCAGTTTTGATCGCCACAGACGTTGCTGCGATAGGTTGCATCGAGCCAGGTCCATGCTGCTTTTACGCGCCAGTTTGTGGCAAAGCGTTGGTCCCAGGATAGCTCGCCACCCTGACGGCGGGTTTTTCCGGCGTTTTTATAAGTCGTACGACCACCGTTGTTACTATCAACCACAATCTCGTCATCGGTATCGGTCTGAAATAGCGCCGCGGTAAAAAGTCCATCGCCGATGCGTGTTTTGCTGCCGATTTCAATAGTGTCATTCGTGGACGGCTGTAAACCCAAATTCATGCCGCTTTGTCCATCGGAACGGTAGGAGAGTTCGTTAATCGTGGGGGTTTCAAATCCTCTCCCCGCAGCCAGATAGACATTCCAGGCGTCAGTCATTGCATACTTCAACGATCCGGCGGGCAACCATTGGTGATAACTTACGTCGCCGCTGTCATCTCCGTTATCAACAGTAATGTAGCGATCGTTGGAATCAAACCATACGGAACTGTAACGAACGCCGGCATCCAGCGAAAGCTTCTTCGTCAATTGCCACTGGGTTTGCAGATAGGGATCGACGTTCCACATCAGGTTACGTTCATTGCGTCGCAGGTCGCCTTTCTGACCGTACTCAGGGACACCATTATCAAGACGATAGTTGTTATAGCCTTTACGGTTTTCACTCATGTTTTCATAGTTCACTCCGGTGGTGAAAGTCACCGGAATCCCCAATTCGCCACGGTGAGTCCAACGGTTATCTATCCCCTGATAATGACGTTGCAAGGTGATGACACCGCCGGCATGAGAAGAATTTAACTGTGGGTCCATTGGGATCGACTGATACTGGGTGGTTTCGCGCTCTCCTGCATAGGCCATGACACTGATATCATCCTGCGCGCTAAGCTGGCGTTCATAGCGCAATCCCGCCTGGGTCTGCTTGATAGTTTTTCGCGTATTGAATTGCTCCGCGCGGGGCGATTGCTGCGGATTGGCATTCCATTCTGACTTCGTCAGGCCACCGGGATCGTCGGCCTTAATATCCACGCTGTTGAAAATCAGGGTTAGTTTACTCACGTCATCAACACGTACTCCCAGTCTGGCGTTAGCCAGATTTTTTTGCGCACTACTGTCATCACGATACCCGTGGGTAGTAAATCGTGTAGTTGAAACGGTGTAATCCACATCCCCTGGCTGAGTACCGTCACCCAGTGCTCCTGTGGCCTTTACACCGTAGCGCCAGGTGCCAAAACTACCGTAATAGCTGCTGGCCTCAATGGTTGGCGGTTCACGCCCTGTTTCAGTACTGACATTAATCACACCGCCGGAAGCATTACCATACAGCGCAGAGAAGGGCCCCCGCAGGACTTCAATATTTTGTACGCTGCTGATATCGATATTGGATGTTTGACCTTGCCCATCCGGCATGGTGGCTGGAATTCCGTCTACGTACATACGAATGCCGCGGATGCCATACGTGGTTCTTGAACCAAAGCCGCGAATCGACAACTGGAGGTCCTGCGCGTAGTTCTGCCGATTTTGCACCTGTAACCCAGGGACGCTGGTCAGCGATTCGGACAGGTTAATGCGCGGTGTTGCCAGACGCATATCTTCACCGGCAACGACGCTGACGGCAGCAGGCGTATCCAGTTCTGAAACAGATTGTGGCGTCGCGCTAACGATCAGCGTTTGCTCGTTTAGCTCACTTTCTGCCGCGGCTAAAGTCGAGAGGAAGACAGGCAGTAAGGAAACAGGAAAGACGGTATAGCGGGCTGAAAAAATCGTCATGAATAAGGCCAATGTATGATGCTGACGCCGGAAAACGGACGGTAAGCATGTGAATTTTTTTTATAAAAAAGATGAATTTTAGCGCTGCTGAATTGCAGTAATTTTTCGGGCAATGAAAAGGAGTGTAGTCAATATGTGAAGAAGTGCTCCACTTTGCGATGAATAATGATTACTATTCTCATTCTTAAAAAGGCAAAACCATGATTTTGCTCATTGAAGCTATGTGAAGCAGTAACAAACGAATTTATCAAAGGGAGTCGTCATGTCTTTACGTCATCTGTTTTCGCCGCGCCTGCGTGGTTCTTTACTGTTAGGTTCACTGCTCGTGGCATCATCTTTTACGACACAGGCTGCGGAAGAACTGCTGCGCAAAGCCGTGGGCAAAGGTGCCTATGAAATGGCGTACAGCCAGCAAGAGAACGCGCTGTGGCTGGCGACCTCACAGAGCCGCAAACTGGATATCGGCGGCGTGGTTTACCGTCTTGACCCGGTGACGCTCGAAGTGACTCAGGTTATTCACAACGATCTCAAACCGTTTGGCGCCACCATCAATAACACCACGCAAACGCTGTGGTTTGGTAATACGGTAAACAGTGCGGTGACGGCGATGGATGCTAAAACCGGAGTGGTGAAAGGGCGCCTGGTGCTGGATGCCCGTAAGCGTTCTGAAGATGTGCGCCCGCTGCAGCCGCGTGAACTGGTCGCCGATGATGCTACCAACACGGTATACATTAGCGGTATTGGTAAAGAGAGCGTCATTTGGGTAGTGGACGGTGAGACGATCAAACTTCAGGACACAATCCAAAATACTGGCAAAATGAGCACCGCTCTGGCTATCGACAGCAAAGCTAAACGCCTGTACACCGCCAATGCGGACGGTGAATTCATCACTATCGATACCACCAATAACAAAATTCTCAGCCGCAAAAAGCTGTTGGATGATGGAAAAGAGCACTTCTTTATCAACCTGAGTCTGGACACGGCGGGTAACCGCGCATTTGTTACCGACTCTAAGGCTGCGGAAGTGCTGGTTATCGATACCCGCAACGGCAATGTACTGGCGAAAGTCGCCGCGCCGGAATCTCTGGCCGTGCTGTTCAACCCAGCGCGCAACGAGGCCTATGTAACCCATCGTCAGGCCGGTAAAGTAAGCGTGATCGACGCGAAAAGCTACAAAGTTGTCAAAACGTTCGAGACCCCAACATTCCCGAACAGCCTGGCGCTCTCCGCAGACGGTAAAACGCTATACGTCAGCGTGAAACAGAAATCCACCCGCGAGCAGGAAGCTACCCAGCCGGACGATGTTATTCGTATCGCGCTGTAATTAACCGGAGGGGGAAACCCCTCCTGTCATTTCTCTAAACCTCACGATACGCCTCGTTACACCCCGCCAGTAGCCTGACTAACTTCAGGGACTTACACTACGCCCTCAACGGCTAACTGAATAACGCGGGAATACCATGAAAAAGCCATTTATTTGTCTTTGTGCAGGCGTAATGCTGTTTACGCTGGCAGGCTGCACGACCAATTACGTTATGACGACCAAAAGCGGACAAACCATTACCACCCAGGGTAAGCCACAACTGGATAAAGATACGGGAATGACCAGCTATACCGATCAGGATGGGAATGCGCGGGAAATTAACAGCAACGACGTCGCGCAGCTCATTGAAGCAGACTAAAAAAGAAGGCCTGAAGGGGTAACCAGTCAGGCCTTTTTATCCTTACGGAGCGGTGCGGTGGATTTCCGCTACGCGTTTACGCACACCGAACCAGCCTGCAACCAGCAGGATGGCAATTAACGGTAATGATGCGATAGTATAAGTGCCGTTTGGATAATCAAACGCCATCAGCACCAGCACGCTCAGCAGGAACAGCAACGTGAGCCACGAGGTAAACGGCGCACCCGGCAGTTTAAAACTGACGTCTGCGGTTTTACCTTCTTTAATCGCCCGGCGCAGACGCATCTGGCAAACCATGATAAATCCCCACGACGCAATGATGCCCAGCGAGGCGAAATTAAGCACGATCTCGAACACCTGCGACGGCACCAGATAGTTCAGAAATACCCCTACGACATACACGACCAGCGTGGCGAGGATCCCTGCCCATGGCACCTGTTGGCGGCTCATTTTAGCCATAAATTTTGGCGCGGAACCGCCCATCGACATGGAACGTAAAATACGTCCAGTGCAGTACAGGCCGGAGTTCAGGCTGGAAAGCGCCGCGGTGAGCACCACAATATTCATGATGCTGCCGATATACGGCACGCCAAGTTTGGAGAAGAAGGTGACAAACGGGCTTTGTCCCGCCTGATAGGCGTTCCAGGGCAGAAGCAGAACCAGCAAGACCACTGAACCCACGTAGAACAGACCGATACGCCAGATAACGCTATTGATCGCTTTTGGCACCATCGTTTGCGGATCTTTGCACTCACCAGCGGCAGTGCCGACCAGTTCGATGGAGGCAAACGCGAAGACGACTCCCTGGACCAGCACCAGCGCTGGCAGCAGGCCATGCGGGAAAAATCCGCCGTTGTCGGTTATCAGGTGAAAACCGGTGGCGTTACCATCCAGCGGTTTTCCGCTGCCTAAAAAAACGGTACCCACCACCAGGAAAATTACAATCGCCAGCACTTTGACCAGCGCAAACCAAAACTCCATCTCCGCGAACCACTTCACACCGATCATGTTCATGGTGCCGACAATGGCCAGCGCCCCGAGGGCGAACACCCACTGCGGTACGTCGCCAAATGCGCCCCAGTAATGCATATACAGCGCAACTGCGGTGATATCGACAATGCCGGTCATCGCCCAGTTGATGAAATACATCCAGCCCGCAACATAGGCGGCTTTCTCACCTAAAAATTCGCGGGCGTAGGAGACAAAGCTACCGCTGGAAGGGCGGTGCAAAACCAGTTCGCCGAGCGCGCGAAGAATAAAGAACGAGAAAATACCGCACACCAGATAGACCAGCGCCAAAGCGGGGCCAGCCATCTGCAAACGTGCGCCTGCCCCTAAAAACAACCCGGTACCAATCGCGCCGCCAATGGCGATCATTTGTACCTGTCGATTCCCCATCGCTTTGTGATACCCCTCTTCGTGAGCATTCAACCAGCGTCGTTTCGCCGCATGTTGTTCCGCGGCTTGCGTGTTGTGTGTGTTCATTACTTTTCCTGTTGACCTGACAAAAATACAAAATCCTTTTTGCCGCACCTGCTGCGGCGAAAACAGCGTTACCCTTCATTGTGTTACGGGGGGAAAACTGCCGGCCGAGCATCCTACATTCAATTGTTCACTTGCGCAAAGCCCCGATAACAAGAATGCAGCATTTTTGTGCAGCCGGAACTGGCGCGGTGTGGCCTCGATTCAGCCAATAAAAGAGAGGGGGCGTTTAACCAGCCAGAGGAGTGCGCTTATCAAGACATTCGCCCGGTAAGCGCCGTAACGTTATGCTGATGCGCCAAAGACCTGAACGGCCTGCTGTAAGCGTGATGAACGCTGGGTCAGATCGGCGGTAGCGTCAGTGACGCGTTCCACCATTTCGGCGTTATTATGTGTCATGGCCCCCACGCGTGAAATCGAATCGTTAATCAGATCCAGCGCCTGGGTTTGCTCTCGCGTGGCCAGACTAATATCTTTGATCATCATCGATATCTGCAAGACATCACCAATCATGCCGGTGAGATGCGTTTCCGTTTTCTCCACCATTTTGACGCCGCTGTTAACATTGGCGACGTTCTTCTCGATCAGTTGTTTAATCTCTTTTGCCGCGGACGCTGAGTGCTGCGCCAGATTGCGCACTTCTGCCGCCACAACGGCGAATCCACGCCCGGATTCCCCGGCTCGTGCGGCTTCAACCGCGGCATTGAGCGCCAAAATATTGGTCTGAAAGGCAATGCTGTCGATAACGCCAATGATGTCGACAATCTGCCCATTATCACGCGAGATTGCCTGCATCATGGCAATGGTTTGTTTCATGATATCGCCGCCTGCTGCCGCGTTGGCGCTGGTTTTATCGGCCATGGTCATAGTATGCGCTGCGGTATCAGCGGTTTGCTGTACCGCGCTGCCAATTTCTTCGAGGGCAGCAGCAGTTTGTTGCAGGTCAGCGGAGGTTTCTTCTGAACGTTTGTGCAACGCAGAACCTTCTTTTGACACCCGCTGGCTAATTGCGCGAATACCGGATAGTTGCGTACTGACGTCATCGACCAGCGAATTCAAATTAAGCCCGGACTGATTAACCAGACGCATCAACATTCCGATCTCATCGACCCTGTTTAAATGACAGCTATCAGGTTTACGACCCGACACCACTTTTTTCATTTGCGTCAGTAGCGTATTAACTGGCTGACAAATTTGATACTTAAGGTAAATAGCCAGTGCCAGAAAAAGCACCAACAGCCCACCTGCCTGAATAAAGAGGGGGACGGGGATAAAAATTAATAACAGCACCAGCAGGGCAGCTACCCCTAAACTATAATTAACTCGCTGACTAATACTCAGCCATTTAAACGCAGAAACCCATGCCAATATGCCACGACGAATGACAAGGCCTTTAAAAAGGCGAAAGTGTTTAAACTGCTGACTATTTATTTTTTGATATAAGTTTTCACTCTGTGTTATTTCATCGCGCGAAGGAACCGTCCGTACCGAGATGTAACCGGTGAGTTTTTCATGATGCCAGACCGGTGTCACGTTGGCTCGCACCCAGTAATGGTCACCATTCTGCCGCCGATTTTTCACCATTCCCGTCCAGCTATCTCCCTGCTGTAGCGTGTACCACATATCGGCGAACGCGGCGGGAGGCATGTCAGGATGCCGAATAATATTATGCGGTTCGCCCATTAACTGATGCTCGTTAAATCCGCTGGCGTCGATAAAAGCGGTGTTAGCGTAGGTAATATGACTTTCTTTATCTGTCGTCGAGAGCAACGTCGCTTTATCGTTAAGTGCATACTCAATTTGTGTAACGGGCATGTTACTTTTCATAGAGGCCCCATGATGGTATGTATAATTCATACAAAAATCCCCGCAATAAAAATCGGGGGATATTAAAAACTGTATTAAACCGTTTTAATAAGAAACGCTGTATTCTCTACTAATCATCATTGCTGTGGAAGTGCTTAAATTAAAAAATCCTATATGTACTATCCATTAAGCGTCATAAAAGTGAAACATTTAATACAACCGCATAACCTTGCAAGTCGTTTAACCTGACTTAACGTAAATCGCGCTAAAAAACGTTTTCGCAAAAAGAAAACAGGCATGAACTTATTTTGATGTTATTTCCGTGAGAGTCGTGCCCCTATTATATTTTGTAGGTCATAAATTTTGCATGTTTTCCATTGAGTGTTCTGACCAGTCAAGGAATCCACTGGTATTATCCCTGATGGCAACAAGGCTGGTTATCTACTTTTTAGCTGAGCAAATGTGAATTAAGTGTTTCATTATGGTTATTTGATAATTTAATAATAAAGACATGTTAACAAATATGGGCCTGTAACATGTCATATCGCCTGAGTATTCTGGATAAAAGCCCCGTTGGGGAAGGAGAAACTGCCATGATGGCGCTTGCCCGGACCTTGCGTCTGGCGCAACTGGCAGAAGAGTGGGGATACCATCGTTTCTGGATCGCGGAACACCATAATACACCCCAGCTGGCCAGCCCGTCGCCGGAGCTGGTGATCGCCTGGATCCTCGGGCAAACCCAGCGTATCCGCGTAGGTTCCGGCGGCGTGATGCTGCAGCATTACAGCCCGTACAAAGTGGCGGAAAACTTCAATCTTCTGGCATCACTGGCACCGGGGCGTGTTGATCTTGGTGTCGGAAAAGCGCCAGGCGGCTTACCCCTGTCGACTCAGGCGTTACAGTTGGGACTTCATGCGGATGAAAAAGGCAGTTTTGCTGACCAGCTTTCCCAGCTTAACGACTGGCTGGCGTTAAGCGGAACGGAAAGCGGGGAAGCGGTATTCCCGACGCCAATCCCACCGCAACCGCCGGAAGGATTTGTTCTGGGAGCCAGTGTGCAAAGCGCTCAGTTGGCAGCGCAATACAACTGGAATTTCATCTTCGCGGCACACCTCAACGGTGACAGAGCGTTATTGCGTGACGTTTTGTCCTTTTGGCAGACCCACAGTACACGCCCGACGATAGTCGCCGTCCAGGTGATTGTGGCTGACAGTAACGACACCGCCGCGCAGCTTGCCGAAAATGTGCAGATCTGGGGCGTGGAACTAGAAAATGGGCAACGCGTCACAGTTGCCAGCGAAGAGCAGGCGCTGGTATTCGCTGCGCAGGCTGGCAGTTCTCCCCGCAAAATCGCACGTCGTGAACAGGCCTTATTATACGGTACCGCCCACGACGTGCTGGCAAAACTGAACGGCCTGCACGCGCAATTTGGCATTAATGAGTTCATTATCGACACGCCAGTGGCAGAGGGGCACGCGCGTCTGACGTCGCTACGTTTGTTGGCACAAGCCCATAACTCCGTGGAGGTGGTCTGATGACGCTGGCGACAACGCTTATCAACTGGCGTCGTGAATTGCATCAACACCCCGAACTTTCTCTGCAGGAAGTGGCGACGACGGCGCGTATTCGCGACTGGTTGCACGGTGCTGATGTCCAGATTCTGCCATTCAACCTGAAAACCGGTCTGGTCGTGGAAATTGGTCAGGGAGAAGAGATCATCGCATTGCGGGCGGACATTGATGCCCTCCCGATAGAAGAAAGCGCCGATGTTCCGTTTCGCTCACTCACACCGGGGGTGATGCACGCCTGCGGGCACGATATTCACACCAGCGTCATGCTTGGCGCCGCACTGCTGCTTAAGCAGCAGGAAGCTGACTTACCGGGGCGAGTCCGTATTTTGTTTCAGCCCGCTGAAGAAAGTTTTGGTGGCGCAAAAACACTGATTCGCGCCGGTGCTCTGCAAAACGTCGCGGCTATTTTTGGCATGCACAATGAACCGGGGTTGCCGGTAGGAGAGTTCGCTACGCGCGGTGGTGCATTCTATGCCAATGTTGATCGCTTTGTGTTACGTATCAATGGCAAAGGCGCACATGCGGCGCGTCCGCATGAAGGCAAAGACGCCATCCTGCTCGCCAGCCAACTGGTAACAGTTTTGCAAAGCGTTGCCAGTCGCGATGTTAACACCCTGGATTCAGTGGTGCTCAGCGTGACCCGTATTCAGGGAGGAAACACGTGGAACGTGCTGCCAGAGTCCGTAGAGCTGGAAGGAACGCTCAGAACGCATCGCATTGAAGTGCAGCAGCAGGTCAAAGCTCGGGTTAATGATATCGCGGCCGGATTTGCCCACGCTTTTGGCGCACAAATTGATGTTATCTGGCACGCGGGACCGACTGCGCTGGTGAACGATGATCGTTGGGCTGATATCGCCACTGCCGTGGCGAAACAATCAGGCTACGCCACCCACCATGCCGACCTGCATATGGGCGGGGAGGATTTTGCCGTCTACCTGCAAAATACGCCTGGGGCGTTCGTCAGTATTGGCAGCGCCAGCGAATACGGATTACATCATCCGGGATTTAATCCGGATGAACGTTTAATAGAACCCGCCGCGCACTATTTTGCTCATTTAGCAAAAACGGCATTCGCACACATTTAATTTTATCTGTTGGGTAGGGGTTATTATGGCTGAAAATCGGCAACTACGGCTCGGCACTATTCTGCATGGCGCATCGGGAAATATGTCTGCATGGCGTCATCCGGCAGCGCAGGCCGATGCCAGTATTAATTTTGACTTTGTTAAAGAAACGGCGCGTATTGCGGAAAAAGGGAAGTTGGATTTTATTTTTGTCGCCGATGGTCTGTATATTAATGAAAAATCAATCCCGCATTTTTTAAATCGTTTTGAGCCGTTAACGGTATTATCCGCTTTGGCCAGCATCACCCGAAATCTGGGACTGGTTGGCACCGTCTCCACGTCATACAGCGAGCCCTTTACCACCGCCCGGCAGTTTGCCAGCCTCGACCATCTCAGCCAGGGTCGTGCCGGATGGAACGTGGTGACGTCGCCTCTGGAAGGCTCGGCAAAAAACTATTCCCGCGCCCAGCATCCAGAGCATGCCCAGCGTTATCGTATTGCCGATGAATATTTACAGGTGGTGAAAGGACTGTGGGATTCCTGGGAGGATGATGCTTTTACCCGTAATAAGGCAAGCGGGGAGTTTTTTAATCCGCAAAAACTGCACACGCTTAACCATCATGGGGATTATTTTCAGGTCGCCGGGCCGTTAAATATCGGGCGTACACCACAAGGCCGTCCAATTATATTTCAGGCAGGTGCTTCAACCGATGGCAAGAAATTAGCGGCGCAGCATGCTGATGCAATTTTCACTCATCAGGAGTCGCTGGCAGAGGCTAAAGCGTTCTATCAGGATGTAAAAAGCCAATTAGCAACCACCGGGCGCGGTCCCGATCAACTGCATATATTCCAGGGCGTCAGCGTTATTGTTGGCGACAGCGCAGAGGACGTGGAGCAGCAGTATCAGACGACCGCTGCGCTGGTTTCCATCACTGACGCACTGAACTACCTTGGCCGCTACTTCGAACATCATGATTTTGCCCAATATCCGCTGGACGCACCGTTCCCGGATCTGGGATCCCTCGGACAAAACAGCTTTCGCAGCACGACCGATGAGATCAAGCGCAATGCGCGCGAGCGTGGATTAACGCTACGTCAGGTTGCTCTGGAAGCAGCCAGCCCGCGTCCGCGTTTTAGCGGCACGCCTCAACAGGTGACCGACGGACTTCAGCAGTGGTTCGACGAGAAAGCCGCTGACGGTTTTATCATTCAGGGAGGAACGCCGGATACCTTCCCACGATTTGTTGAGCAGGTTATCCCCGTGCTTCAGGCTCGTGGTCTGTTCCGCCATGAATATCCCGGTACGACCCTGCGCGCAAGCCTGGGATTAGCAACACCTGCAAATCAATTCACACAATAAGAGAAAAACGCTATGCAGAAAAAATCAGTATTCCTCGCGCTGTCGCTGGCTTTCAGCGCGACCGTCTGGGCAAATGACGTGACCATTAACGGCACGGGCGTAAGCCTGGAAGCCAATAAAACGCCGATTAATACGGCAAAAAATCCGCAGGCGATTGCGCAATTACCCGCGAACCTGCACCTGGCCGTTCCGGGCAAATTTACTGTGGCGATTGCCGGGCTCAGTCAGCCGCCGCTGACCGTATTTGCCGATGACAATAAAACACTGATCGGCAGCGAGGCGGACATTGCCCGTCTGGTGGCAGACAGTTTGGGTCTGGAACTCAACGTTGTGCCTACATCATGGGAAGATTGGCCGCTGGGGGTCACCTCCGGCAAATACGATGCCGCGATCAGCAATATTACCGTCACAAAAGCGCGCAAAGAGAAATTCGATTTCGCGACCTATCGTAAGGACTCCCTGGGCTTTTATGTCAAAACCGGCAGCAAGCTGAAGAAAATCGAGCAGGCGGAAGATATCGCCGGTCTGCGCATTATCGTCGGTTCGGGGACGAACCAGGAAGCCATCCTGCTGGCCTGGAACGATGAAAACGTGAAGAAAGGATTACAGCCGTTTACGCCAGTGTATACCAAAGATGATGCCGCCCAGACTCTGGCCCTGCAGTCAGGTCGCGCTGATGCCTACTTCGGTCCTAACGTTATCGGTGCGTGGAAAGCCGCGCTCAACGGTAAAACGAAATTGGTGGGTAGCGTTGATGGCGGTTGGCCAAAAGCGGCACATATCGCCGTGACGCTGAAAAAAGACAGCGGTTTGGTTCTGCCTGTGCAAACCGCCCTCAACGGCGTGATTGGCAACGGCGACTACGACAAGGTACTGAACCGTTGGGGGGAAGGGGTGGAACGCATTCCGCAATCTGAAATCAACCCAGCCGGGTTAGGCGACTAAGGAGGTCATCGTGAGCGATCAATTTCGCGTGGTCTCACCTGAAGCCAGCGAGCTGCAACCCATTTTGAACGGTCTGTTTGGTGAATATGCCGCCCGCTATGGCGATTATTTTTCCCGCGACGCTGAAGTGGAACTGACCGAATGGTATCTGGCGCCGCAGGGACTGTTTGTGGTCCTGGAGCGTGGCGGCGAGATTATCGCCACCGGAGCCTACAAACCTTACGACAAAGACACCGCCGAGATTAAGCGTATCTGGACGAAAAGCACGCTACGTCAGCAGGGACTGGCGGCGCGCGTGGTGCAGGAACTGGAGCGTCGGGCGCTGCTCGCGGGCTACAGCCGGATATATCTGACCACAGGATTTCGCCAGCCGGAGGCCGTCCGGCTGTATTTAAGTCAGGGCTACGATCCGCAATTTGATACGGCGCGGGATCCGGAAGAGTACAGCCAGCCGCCGTTTGATGGACGACTGCGCTTTACCAAACTGTTGACCATCGCCGGTCAGGCCAGAATTGCCTGAGGAGATAAAATGAAAACGACTGATAGCATTAAAGTCGTACCGGCGCGCTATCCTATGCGCACCGTGGGAGCGGTTGTTGCCTTGTTTGTCCTGGCGGTGATTATCCAGTCCGTGGCATTTAACCCGCGCTGGGAATGGGCCGTATTTGCCCGCTGGTTCTTTGATCCGGTTATCTTGTCCGGTCTCGGGCAAACATTGTTGCTGACGCTTATCGGTACGCTGTTGAGTATTATCATCGGCGGTCTGCTGGCGCTGGCGCGACTTTCATCTTCCTGGTTGCTGAACGGTCTGGCATGGGGATACATCTGGCTGTTTCGTTCATTACCGTTGATTGTGGTGCTAATCGTTCTGTACAACTTCTCCTATCTGTACGACACGTTGACGATTGGTATTCCATTTACTCCGCTTCAGTGGGGCAGTTTTGAGACCATCAATGTACTCGGCCAGTTTTCCACTGCGGTAGTCGGCCTGACACTGGTGCAAAGCGCCTATACCGCTGAAATTATTCGTGGTGGATTTTTGGGCGTTGATCACGGTCAGTACGAGGCCGCTGCGGCGCTGGGCTTACCGGCATGGCGACGTACGCTGCGAATTATCCTGCCGCAGGCGCTGCGCACCATTTTACCTGCCGGGTTCAATGAAATCATCAGTCTTGCGAAAGGGACGGCGATGGTATACGTGCTGGCCATGCCGGAGTTGTTCTACACCATCCAGATGATCTACAACCGCACGCAGGAGGTGATCCCGCTGCTGATGGTCGGCGCGGTGTGGTATCTGGTGATCACCACCGTCCTGTCGCTAATTCAGCACCTGGTCGAACGCGCGCTGGCACGTAGCGAACGACGTTCAGCGATCAATACCGCCCGGGTGAGTCGTGCAGAAAAACGCAGTCGTCAACGTCCACAGCAGGAGGCCGCCCATGTCCCACTCGCCTGAAGGCCATATTTCTATTACCGGCGTCAGCAAATACTTCGGCCGCCATAAAGCGTTGGATAACGTATCGCTGGAGATCCCGCCCGGTACGGTAACCGTTATTCTTGGCCCATCCGGTTCCGGGAAATCCACGCTTTTGCGGACAATCAACCATCTGGAGCGTGTGGATGAAGGGTTTATTCAAATTGATGGCGATTACATTGGTTATCGTCGGCAGGGAGATAAGCTGTATGAGCTGAAAGAGGCGGAAATTTTGCGCCAGCGCGTCAACGTCGGCTATGTGTTTCAGAACTTTAATCTATTCCCACACCTAACAGTGCTGGAGAATTTGATTGAAGCGCCCATTGCACACGGACTGGCATCGCGTAAAGCCGCCACCGAGCGGGCATTAACCCTGCTTGATGCGGTAGGGCTGCGTAATAAAGCCGATGCCTGGTCGCGTCACTTATCCGGCGGACAACAACAACGTATCGCCATTGCCCGTGCACTGGCATTAAATCCGCGCGTCATGCTGTTTGATGAACCCACGTCAGCGCTTGACCCCGAACTGGTGGGCGAAGTGCTGGATGTGATTAAAACTCTGGCGCAGTCGGGAACCACGCTGGTTGTGGTAACGCACGAGATTGGCTTCGCCCGGGAAGTGGCGGACCAGGTGGTGTTTATGGTCGATGGCAAAATTGTCGAGCAGGGCAGCAGCGAACAGGTGCTGAATCATCCACGCCACACGCGCACTCAGCAGTTTTTGTCGAAAGTGCTTTGATACACATTGCGGCACAAGGCTGTGCCGCACAGGGGTTATACAGTGACGACGATTTTGCCTACCTGACCGTTGGCTTCCATGTATTGATGTGCCTTGACGATATCATCAAAGGCAAAGGTTTTATCAATCAGTGGCTTGAGCTGCCCGGACTGCAATCCTTCAAAGATAAACCGTTTCGCTCGCGAAAGTTTTTCTGCGTCCGAGGTGATTTCAAAAATTTCATAACCACGGAAAGTCAAATGGCGACCGAGGATCTCAATGACCGGTATAGAAAGGTCGCGTGCATCAAGCGAGCCATATTGGAAAAAGATCCCACCGGCTGGCATTGCCTGGGCAATTTTTGCCACTCCCGGGCCACCGACCGGGTCGAAGACCACTCGGGTTCCTTTGCTATCAGTAATCCGTTGAATCTCAGCCACCAGATCCTGCTCCTGGCTTGCAATAACCTCTGCCGCGCCCAGTTGCAGTAGCTGAGCTCGTTTCTCACTGGTCCGCGTCATCGCAATAGGCTTTGCGCCGAGCATATTAGCAATCTGAATTGCCGCCAGTCCGACGCTACTGGAAGCAGCATTGATCAGCACATTATCTCCAGGTTTAATATCCGCATATTCAACCAGCGCACCAAATGCGGTCACATACATCATCCAACTGGCGGCAGCTTCGGCAAAGCTGAGGTTTTGCGGATGTTTTACGACCGCGTGTGCCGGGGCATTAACGACTTCTCCATACATACCATATTGATGAAAGCTGAAAGCCGGGATGACGCTAACATCATCGCCAGGTGCAAACTCACGTACGTTGTCTCCTACGGATTCAACGACTCCGGCAGCTTCATAACCCAACCGTGCCGGGAAATTAGGTTGGTAAATATACTGGCCTGTGCGGTACATAATCTCCGCACGGTTGATACCAATAGCCCGTACGCGGATCTGAACCTCATTCGCACCAGGCGCGGGAACCTGCATGTCCTGAATCTTCAAGACGTCAGCGCCACCAATTTGATTAAAAACTACGACCTTAGACATAGCAGACCTCAGTAAATTGTTCTGTATTGGGTCCGCACAATTTAACGATTCAGATGAGAGTGAAAAACCGCAGTTGCGGAACTTCACTATTACTGATTTTGTAATAATCCCTGAAGCCGCAGTTTTTGTTGGCTAAAAAGTTCGCACAGCCAGTCAATGAATACCCGTACCCGAGGGGCGAGATGACGTCTGTCCGGGTAAAGCACTGAAACCGGTTTTGATTCCCCGGTGTAATCGGCCAGTACCTCAACGAGCTGACCCGACTGGAGGTAGGGGGCCAGCACGGCATGCACACCGCGGATGATGCCGAGCCCCGATAAACAGCCGGTCAGCAATATATCGGAGTTATCAACGCTAATCCGTCCGGTGGGCGTGAATGATAAAATTTCACCTCCGCTGATGAAGGTCCACTCCAGCGCTTCGCGGTGACGCTCGCTGAAAAAGTTAAGCGCCTGGTGTCGGGATAAATCCTCTGGCGTCTGCGGTACGCCATGTTGTTGCAGATAATCCGGTGACGCACAGGTCACCATCTTTACTTCACCAAGCTGCCTGGATATCAGGGAAGAGTCTTGTAACTCGCCGATACGGATCATGCAGTCGATGCCTTCGGCAAGCATATCGATTCTACGGTCGGTGGAGGTGAGCACCATCTCGATATCAGGATACCGCGACTGGAAATCTTTCAGCGCAGGAACTAACACGGAGTGCGCCAGCGACAGAGGTGCATTAACCCTGAGTTTTCCGCGTGGCGGGCGAGTTGGCGAGAAAGAGGCCATGATGTCATCAACGTCACTGAGCAGTATTTTTGTACGTTGATAAAAAGCGTCACCTTCATCGGTCAGCGACACTTTACGGGTTGTGCGGTTAAGCAACTTGGCCCCCAGCTCGTCTTCAAGGTGCTGGATGGCTTTGGTCACTGCGGGGCGATGCAGGTGTAACACGTCTGCAGCTCTGGCAAATCCCCCTTGCTCAACAACCTGTATAAAAATGGTCATGTATTCAAACATACTCGAACGCATCGCTTATTATCTCCCGGTATCCGATCATTGTTATTATGAGAGTAATAATCATGTCTGCATAGGTTGTTGAATGCTGCTCTACACTTAGGGTTTTAACGTTGAGGGTTGCAGCATGATTAAGGTCTATGGGGTGCCGGGCTGGGGATCGGCCATCAGTGAAGTGATGCTCACACTGGCGGAGATCCCTTACAGTTTTATTAATGTCGACGGCTTTGATAGCGATGGTCCTTCGCGGGAACTGCTTAAGACAATGAATCCGCTATGCCAGGTGCCCACACTGGTACTGGAAAATGGCGAAGTCATGACGGAAACAGCGGCGATCGCCCTGATGATCCTCGATCGTTGTCCCGAGCTTTCGCCCTTTGTTGGGCGCAGCGAGCGTCAGCAGTTCCAGCGTCTGTTGATATGGCTGGTGGCAAATGTCTATCCCACGTTTACTTATGCCGATTATCCTGAACGCTGGGTGCCGGATGCTCCGGCGCAGTTGAAAAAAAATTGTATTGAGTACCGAAAATCTCTCTATATGTGGTTGAATAACCAGCTAAGCGCCGAGCCGTACGCGTTCGGAGAGCAGTTAACCTTGCTGGACGTTTATATTTGCGTGATGCGCAGCTGGGGGCCGGGACATGACTGGTTCCAGGACAATACGCCGAATATTAGCGCCATCGCCGATGCGGTTTGTCAGCATCCGAGGCTACGTACTGTGCTGAAAAACAATAAGATTATTTGAGAAAACACGCTTTCTGACCAAAACAATAAGGAACCTGCTATGCCGCACGTTGATATTAAATGTTTTCCCCGCGATCTGAGCGACAAGCAAAAATCCGCGCTGGCGGCGGATATTACCGAAGTCATTATTCGTCATTTGCAAAGCAAAGACAGCTCGATAAGCGTGGCGCTGACTGAAGTTGAGCCAGAGGCGTGGCAGGGCGTGTGGGATGCGGAGATTAAGCCGCAGATGGCAACGTTAATTAAAAAACCTGGCTACAGCATGTAAGATAAAACGGGCGAATTTTCCG
Organism: Citrobacter sp. EC_71; assembly: GCF_019584005.1. Taxonomy (NCBI): domain Bacteria; kingdom Pseudomonadati; phylum Pseudomonadota; class Gammaproteobacteria; order Enterobacterales; family Enterobacteriaceae; genus Citrobacter; species Citrobacter sp. EC_71. Next base: position 178,623 of record NZ_VDAY01000003.1, on the reverse strand, counting down.
CCCGTTTTCAACAGGTTTACGGTGTAACGATGTTAAACCAGAATTCGAACTTATCCATATAGCCGAGCATAGCGTCAAGTTTAGCGCCGTCGCCGGTTATCTTCACGTCACCGCTGTCTTGAGCCTGTTTCAGCGTCACTTCCTTAAGAATGATTTTATTGAGCGTGTCGCGATTCAGCGTGATCGTGGCGTCAGCCTCTTTTGCCTCGGCATTGGCGGTATGGTTTAGCACGCCATTTTCCAGCTCAAGCTTGTATTTACCGCCGTCGCTGCCAAGGTCGATGTTAAACACCGATTTGGCATCACCCGCTTTCTGCCCGTTAATATGTACCGCCAGATAGTCGAAGAACATTTCCGGCGTCATGGCGCGTACGGTATCCGGGCTGGCGGTGTTCGGGGTTGGGCCTTTAACCACACCATTACGCAGCTCTTGCGCACCGGTCAGGTAGAAGTTGCGCCACGGGCCGGATTCAGCCTGGTATCCTAGCTGTTCCAGCGCATCAGCTTCCAGATTGCGCGCGGCCTGGTTATTGGGATCGGCAAACACCACTTTGCTCACCACCTGAGCCACCCAGCGATAGTTACCCTGGTCATAGTCGGCTTTTGCTTTCTGCAGAATGGCATCCGCTCCACCCATATAATCGACGAATTTCTTCGCGGCTTCTTCCGGTGGCAGTTCATCCAGTGTTGCCGGGTTGCCATCAAACCAGCCGAGATAGAGCACATAGGTCGCTTTCACATCATGACTGACGGAACCATAGTAGCCGCGGTTAGCCCAGGTATGCGCCAGCGAGCCCGGCAGTTTAAAGTTCGCGGCGATTTCATCGCGGGTCAGACCTTCGTTAGCCATACGCAGCGTCTGGTCGTTAATGTAACGATACAGATCCCGCTGACTTTTCAGCAGGTTCACGACTTTGTCATTACCCCAGGTTGGCCAGTGGTGCTGCGCCATCAGGATTTCTGCTTTATCTCCCCAGCGTACAATCGCTTCGTTGATGTATTTGGACCAGGGCAACGGCTCACGAATTTTGGCCCCGCGCAGGGAGTAGGTGTTGTGCAGGGTGTGAGTGACGTCTTCAGCAGACTCAATCAGTTTCTTCTCTTCGATGTACCACAGCATTTCCGAAGGCGCTTCGGAGCCTGGGGCCAACATGAAGTCATAGGTCAGGCCATCAATGACCTCTTTTTGCCCGTCTTTTTCAATTATATTGGTTGGCGCAATCAGGGTGACGGTTCCCGCGGAGGTTGTGGTTCCCAGTCCGGCACCAACCTGACCTTTGGCATCAGGTTTTAGTAGATTGCCGTACATATAGCTCGCGCGACGGCTCATAACGTTGCCGGCCATGATATTCTCAGCCACCGCCGCCTCCATAAAGCCAGCAGGTGCATAAATCTTCACTTTGCCCGCTTTAACATCGGCTTCGTCAACAACGCCGCGCACGCCGCCGTAATGGTCAACGTGGCTGTGTGTATAAATCACCGCGACAACGGGTTTTTGACCGCGGTTTTTAAAGTAAAGATCCATCCCGACTTTGGCCGTTTCTGCTGATACCAGCGGGTCAACAACGGTGACGCCTTCTTTACCTTCAATGATCGTCATGTTGGACAGATCGAGGTTACGGATCTGGTAAACGCCTTCCGTCACTTCAAACAGTCCGCTGATGTTGATCAACTGGGACTGACGCCACAGACTCGGATTTACCGTATCCGGGGCTTTATCACCTTCTTTAATGAACGCATATTGTTGCGGATTCCAGATGACATTTCCTTGCTCACCTTTGATCACATCCTGAGGAATAGGGGCGATGAAGCCTTTATGAGCATCGGTAAAGTCGGTGTTATCGGAGAAGGGCAGTTGGTTGTAGAGCGCATTGTTCGCTTGTTGCGTGGAAGCGGTCGCGTCTTTTGGCGCTTCAGCGGCAATCAGGGGAGCAGAGGCAGAGGTGAGTAACCCGGCAAGGATAAAACTTTGTGCGATTCTATTCAGTTGCATCGTAAAACCTCTCTGACACTTTATAAGTACAGTTGGGGGATGCTGCTTTGACTGATTGGGGTTGGAAGAGATATTTGAGTTAGAGCAAGATTAACTATATATAATTCACGCAAATGATTCAGCAAGGAAGGACAGCGATTCATCCGACTGGTTTTTCAGAAGTTTTAAGAACACGGTGAAGGATGGAAAGCATGAGTTGCCATCCGTTAGCAGACAATTATTCACATGCGGTAATGCGTCTTCCGCTGGAGACAAACGTTCCGCCCCCAAGATGATGAAATGTAGTGAGCTGGTCATCATCAAACTGCCAGCGTCCCTCCACGAAGGCTCGCTCATCAGCGGCAGCGGAGACCACTTCCCCAAACAGGGTGTCATATTTGTCCTGAGCCGCTGTGGCAGGAAGCAGGCGGCATTCCATCCAGGCCAGGCATTTTGCTTCTATGAGCGGTAAACCCAGCACCGGTCCTTGCACCACAGGAATGCCGTAGCAGTTGAATTTATCTTCCACACGGCCGGAAACGTTGCCAACGGCCCAGGTCCAGTTGGCGGCGGCAACTCCCGGAATAACAATGCCAAACATGCCGCTGCGTTCAATTAGCTCACGTGACCAGGCTGTCTTGTCGACAACAATCGCGATACGCGGTGGTTCAAACTCAACGGGCATCGACCACGCTGCAGCCATCACGTTCCGCCGCTCTGTATGATCGTCCCGACTGGTTATTAAAATGGTCGGGCCGTGATTTAGCAGTCGGCTGGCATGTTTTAATTCGAGAGGACGAAAATGGCTCATGGATGCTCCTTGGCTGAGAGATAACACACCACAATTAACTTAGATATTAACGGTATTAGCGATTTTGTCGCCTCGTGAGGAAGAACAACGCACAAAATCGACGGCGTAAAATTAAAAATGCGTTATAAGTACAACATTACACAAACAGGAAGCTGGTATGACGCCTTTTTTAAACGCTTATTTTGCCCGTATTGGCTGGTCAGGTTCGGCCAACGCCAACATTGAAACCCTGCGAGCGCTGCATTTACTGCACAACAGCGCCATTCCTTTTGAAAATCTCGATGTGCTGCTGCCACGCGAAATGCAACTCGACGACGCATCGCTGGAAGAGAAGCTGGTGACGGCGCGTCGCGGCGGTTATTGTTTTGAGCAAAATGGGTTATTTGAGCGGGCGCTCCGCGAAATCGGTTTTACCGTCCGCAGTTTACTTGGACGTGTGGTGCTGGCAAATCCGTCAAGCCTACCGCCACGCACGCATCGTCTGCTGCTGGTTGAGCTACAGGGAGAACAGTGGATCGCTGACGTCGGATTTGGTGGGCAAACGCTGACCGCACCGATTCGTCTGCAGGCAGATGTTGCACAGCACACACCACACGGGGAGTATCGTCTGATTCAGGACGGTGAAGACTGGATTTTGCAGTTCCGTCATCACGAACACTGGCAATCAATGTACCGTTTTGATCTGGTTATGCAGCATCAGAGCGATTATCTGATGGGCAACTTCTGGTCGGCACATTGGCCGCAGTCGCATTTTCGTCATCATCTGCTGATGTGTCGTCATCTGCCAGACGGCGGTAAATTTACGTTAACCAATTTTCATTTTACCCATTATCAGGATGGCCATGCGGTAGAGCAGATTAATCTGCCCGACGTCGCCAGCCTGTACGCCTTATTGCAGGCGCGGTTTGGATTGGGCGTGGATGATGTGAAGCATGGATTTACTGAAGCAGAATTGGCGACGGTAATGGCGGCGTTTGATACGCACCCGGAAGCAGGGAAATAACGCCATCGGGAATAGTGCCGGATGCGGCGTAATCGTCTTATCCGGCCCACAGGAATAGATTAAAAATCTATTGCCCACTCTGCATGGAACAGGATCACCGCCGAACCAGTAATGGTGACTTTTTCCGGCTGGTTATCACGAATAGCGACCGTCACATCAACTATACCGTCACGACCCAGCGCACGGCCCTGATGCCCCTGAACACGTAACGTTTTGCCATCATGCGCCATCAGCCGGTGGTGAACCAGCCACGCGCCCATCGGCCCGTTGGCATTGCCCGTGACTGGATCTTCCACAATACCAATTGCGGGAGAAAACATGCGTCCATCGGTGGCGTTTTCGCCATTGCGGATTTGAAAAGGGAAGAAACCGTTACAGCCAATTTGTTGGCTGATTGTCGCCAGCGCCTGTAAATCTGGGGAAAGGGCGTCCAGGTCTACCTCAGGCTTTAGCGGAATCATCACTTTCGAATGGCCGGTGGTGGCAACCTGGATCGGTAGTCCTGGCAGCATATCGTCTTCGCTCAGATGCAGCGCGCGGATAATTGCAGTACGAACAGCGCCTTGCAGCGGAGGCTCAAATCCAGGTATTCCTTGCTCAAGGCTAATACGATAGTCATCCCCGATGGCTTCGATATTCACCCGATGACGTCCGGCCAGCGAGGTTTGCCAGACGGTAGTGTTGCCCAGCCCCAGCACATTGGCCCGCACATAGTGTGCCGCGACGGTAGCATGTCCACAGATGGGGACTTCAACCGTCGGCGTGAAATAGCGGATGTGTACATCGCTATCGTTGCTGGTCAGCAGGAATGCGGTTTCCGAATGACGCAGCTCGCGGGCAATCAGCTGCATCTGCGCTTCGCTCAGTCCGTCAGCATGCAGCACCACTCCCGCTGAATTGCCGCGAAAGGGGACCGAGGTAAAGGCATCGACGTGGTAAACCTGTGGTTTCATTAGCGTTCTCCCTGGGATGGAGAAGCATCATAGCGTGCAAAATGCCGGATGGCGACGCCCTGCGTCTTATCCGGTCTACTGACCGGATAAGACATCAGAGACAATTAGCGGCGCGAGCGCACAATTTGATAGCGGCGGGTGAAGTACTCAAACGGCGCACTCCACACGTGGACCAGACGTGTGAACGGAAACAGTAAGAATATCGTCATGCCTAACACCAGATGAGCACGGAATATCGGCGCCACGCCATCCAGATGCGCAGATGCGCCGCCCTGGAAAGTCACCACCGACTGCGCCCAACCGACCAGTTTCAGCATTTCACTGCCGTCAGGATGTTGTGCGGAGAACGGAATAGTGGTTAAACCGAGAATGCATTGAACCAGCAGAATGCACAGGATCAGAATATCGGCGGTGGATGATGTCGCGCGAATGCGTGGATTAGTCAGGCGGCGCACCAGCAAACCCGCGCCCCCAACCAGCGTTAACACGCCGCAGACACCGCCGAGAATCATTGCCATTTGCTGTTTCACCGCAATCGGCAGGAACCAGGCGTACATCCAGTGCGGGGTCAACATGCCGAACAGGTGACCGAAAAAAATCCCCAGAATGCCGATATGGAACAAGTTTGACCATAACACCATACCGCGTTTGTCCAGCATTTGGCTGGAAGAGGCGCGCCAGGTGTATTGCCCGTAGTCGTATCGCAACCAACTACCGAGGATAAACACCGTGCCGCACAGATACGGGTAGATATCGTAAAAGAAGACGTTCAGATACTGTATCATTTCGGACCTCCCGCGCTGACGTCGACATACTGCGGCGCCACGTCCTGGCTAAAGCGTCGTTGATAGTTTTGTAACGGTGAACTTTCACAAGCGGTGGCGTTATCTTCGATAAACTTCACCTGTTCCTCTTCCCAGACTGCATCCAGCGCCTGACGGGTATCGTCACGTGTTTCTGCGGCAACCTGTTTGGTGACACTGTCACTTGAAAGGGAACTTCCGGCAAGCAGCAACAGGGCATCAAACAACTGATACCATGGCGTATCGCGCTGTTTTAAACGACCGCCAAGCAGCGCCAGAATGGGGGCGACATTCTGTAATCCTTCTTTAGCCTGGGCCTCCGGCAGCACGCTTAAATACTCCAGATACAACGGTAGATGATCCGGCAGCTCGCGGCAGTTAAGCTGGAGCCCGACCTTTTCATACTGCGCCAGTAGCTCAACCATCGCCTGGCCGCGGTCACGTGACTCGGCATGGACATGTTCGAATAGCAACAGTGAGGTGGCGCGCCCCCGATCAAACACCTCACACCATTCGGCTTGCTTATCCAGTAATGGGGCATTGAGTAGTCCCCGGCTAAATTCGGTAAGCATTGGGGCATCGCTGGACACCAGCGCCAGCGCGTCGTCTTTACACTCCCACAGCAACTCGTCCGGATATTCCAGCAGCAGTCCGATAATCTTCAGAATTTGCATTATTCACCCTCCGCTTTATCGCGCACTTCGGTGATGTCGATGGCATCAATACGGCTGCTGTTAAACAGGTTGAATTTGGTATCCGAACCGTGACAGCCATCGCCAAAGGTGAAACCACAACCGTTTTTCTCCGGGAAAGCGTCGCGCGCCATTTCACGGTGGCTGGTCGGGATCACGAAGCGGTCTTCATAGTTAGCGATAGCCAGATAGCGATACATCTCCTCGACTTGTTCAACCGTAAGACCGACTTCCTCAATGGCGCGGGTATCCGTCACGCCTTCGACGGTTTGTGAGCGCATATAGTGTCGCATCGCCATCATACGTTTCAACGCGCGCAATACCGGACCGGTATCGCCAGCACTGAGCATGTTAGCGAGGTACTGTACCGGGATACGTAGTGATTCCACCGCCGGCAAAATGTTGCCATTGTGTGGCAGACCACCGGCATCAGCCACCGACTGAATCGGTGACAACGGCGGCACATACCAGACCATTGGCAGGGTGCGATACTCAGGGTGTAACGGCAGCGCCAGCTTCCAGTCCATTGCCATTTTGTAGACCGGCGAACGTTGGGCGGCGTCGATAACATTCTGCGGAATGCCTTGTTTTAACGCCTCTTCGATAACTGCCGGATCGTGCGGATTGAGGAACACATCGCACTGACGTTCATACAGATCGGTCTCATGCTCGGTGCTGGCCGCTTCCTCAATGCGGTCGGCGTCGTACAGCAATACGCCGAGATAGCGGATGCGCCCGACGCAGGTTTCCGAACATACCGTCGGCTGGCCGGATTCAATACGCGGGTAGCAGAAAATGCACTTCTCTGACTTACCGCTCTTCCAGTTAAAATAGATTTTCTTGTACGGACAGCCGCTGATGCACAAGCGCCAACCGCGGCATTTGTCCTGGTCGATCAGCACAATGCCGTCTTCTTCACGCTTATAGATGGCACCGCTCGGGCAGGTAGCGACACAGCTTGGGTTCAGGCAGTGTTCACAAAGTCGCGGCAAATACATCATGAAGGTGTTTTCGAACTGACCGTACATCTCCTTCTGCATTTTCTCGAAGTTACGGTCACGGGCGCGTTTTGAGAATTCGCCGCCGAGCAGTTCTTCCCAGTTGGGGCCCCAGATAATCTTGTCCATTCGTTTGCCGTCAATCAACGAACGTGGACGCGCAGTGGGCTGGTTTTTGCTTTCCGGTGCGCTATGCAGATGCTGGTAATCATAGGTAAACGGTTCATAGTAATCATCGATTTGCGGGATCACCGGGTTGGCGAAAATTTTGGTAATCACCCCCATCTTGCCGCCCAGACGCGGTCTTATCTTGCCGTTAACATCGCGAACCCAGCCGCCTTGCCACTCTTCCTGATCTTCCCAATTTTTCGGATAACCAATCCCTGGTTTGGTCTCGACGTTGTTAAACCATGCATATTCCATCCCTTCGCGCCCGGTCCAGACGTTTTTACAGGTGACGGAGCAGGTGTGGCAGCCGATACACTTGTCCAGATTAAGAACCATGCCTACCTGTGAGCGTATTTTCATTTTTTCGCCTCCTGTACCTGATCGCGACCTTCATCATCCAGCCAGTTAATATTTTTCATTTTTCTAATCATGATGAACTCATCGCGGTTAGAGCCGACCGTACCGTAATAGTTAAAGCTGTACGCCAACTGCGCATAGCCACCGATCATATGCGTCGGTTTCGGGCATACGCGGGTGACCGAGTTATGGATCCCGCCACGCATTCCGGTGACTTCGGAGCCGGGAATGTTCATGATTCGCTCCTGAGCGTGATACATCATGGTCATTCCCGGTGGTACGCGCTGACTCACCACCGCACGCGCGGTGAGCGCGCCATTGGCGTTAAAGGCTTCGATCCAGTCGTTATCTTCAATACCCAACTCTTTGGCATCGGTCTCGCTGATCCAGACAATCGGTCCGCCACGTGACAGCGTTAGCATCAGCAGGTTTTCGCTGTAGGTAGAGTGGATGCCCCATTTCTGATGCGGCGTCAGGAAGTTGAGCGCTTTTTCCGGGAAGCCGTTTGGTGGAACTTCACGCATGTCGCTGACGCTGCGGGTATCAATTGGCGGACGATACGCCACCAGGCTTTCACCAAATGCACGCATCCACGCGTGATCCTGATACAACTGCTGGCGACCGGACAGGGTGCGCCATGGGATCAGCTCGTGGACGTTGGTATAGCCTGCGTTATAGGAGACATGTTCGCTTTCAAGGCCGGACCAGGTAGGGCTGGAGATAATTTTGCGCGGCTGCGCCTGAATATCGCGAAAACGGATCTTCTCATCTTCTTTGTTCAACGCCAGATGCGTATGGTCGCGTCCGGTCATCGCCCCCAGCGCTTTCCAGGCTTTGACCGCCACCTGACCATTGGTTTCCGGCGCCAGGGCGAGGATCACCTCCGACGCATCCAGTGCGGTGTCAATCAGCGGTCGGCCTTTTGCCGGGCCTTCGCGCTTGGTGTAGTTCAGCTTGCCGAGGAAATCGACTTCCGCCTGGGTATTCCAGGAGATACCTTTGCCACTGTTTCCGAGTTTGTCCATTAGCGGGCCGAGCGAGGTAAAACGTTCGTAGGTGGCAGGGTAGTCACGCTCCACGACGGCGATATTAGGCGCGGTTTTTCCTGGAACAAGATCGCATTCGCCTTTGCGCCAGTCGAGGATGTCAAACGGCTGTGCCAGTTCTGCCGGTGAGTCGTGTTGCAGCGGTTGCAGGACGATGTCTGTTTCTTGCCCAAGGTGCCCGACACAGACCTCTGAGAACACTTTGGCGATGCCTTTATAAATTTCCCAGTCGCTCTTCGATTCCCACGCCGGATCGACCGCCGCTGACAGCGGGTGAATAAACGGATGCATATCCGAGGTGTTCATATCGTCTTTTTCATACCAGGTCGCGGTCGGCAGAACGATATCGGAGAACAGGCAGGTGCTCGACATACGGAAATCGAGCGTGACCAGCAGATCAAGCTTGCCTTCAATCGCAGCGGACTGCCATTCCACCTCTTCAGGTTTAATACCCTCGCTTGAACCGAGCGCTTCTCCCTGGATCCCGCTTTCGGTACCCAGTAAATACTTGAGCATGTATTCATGCCCTTTACCGGAGGAGCCGAGCAGGTTAGAGCGCCAGACAAAAAGGTTTCGCGGATGGTTGTGGCCGCTGTCCGGCTGTTCGCAGGCAAAACGAATTTCACCTGACTTCAGCGCCTGTGCGGTGTATTGCGCAGGAGATAGCCCTGCTTGTTCGGCTTTTGCTTTCACGGTCAATGGGTTGAGGTTAAGCTGCGGGGCGGACGGCAGCCAGCCCATCCTTTCGGCGCGTACGTTAAAGTCAATCAAATGTCCGCTAAACTTCGACGCATCGGCCAGCGGAGAGAGGAGTTCCTGTGCGGTGAGTTTTTCATAACGCCACTGGCTGGAGTGGTTGTAGAAAAATGAAGTGCTGTTCATCTGACGCGGTGGACGGTTCCAGTCCAACGCAAAGGCCAGCGGCAACCAACCGGTTTGCGGACGCAGTTTCTCCTGCCCCACATAGTGCGCCCAGCCTCCGCCGCTTTGTCCCACGCAACCACAGAACACCAGAATGTTAATCATCCCACGGTAGTTCATATCCATGTGATACCAGTGGTTGACGCCAGCCCCGAGGATGATCATCGAACGACCATGTGTTTTGTGCGCAGTATCGGCGAATTCACGGGCGATTTGTTCGATATGACGGCGTGGCACACCGGTAATTTGCTCGCCCCAGGCCGGGGTGTAGGCTTTCACTTCGCTGTAATCTTGTGCGCTATGAACGTCATCCAGACCACGATCGAGGCCATAATTCGCCAGCACCAGATCATAAACGCTCACTACCGGACAGTTGCGGCCATCGGCGAGGGTGAGACGTTTTACCGGAAGTTGCCGTACCAGCACAGGTTCTTGTTTGACGCTGCGAAAATGAGGGTTTTCGTTGCCGCCAAAGTAGGGGAATGCTACCCCAGCCACTTCATCATGCTGACCCAGCAACGAGAGGGAAAGTTCTGTTTCTGCCCCAGCGGCCAACGACTCGAGGTTCCATTTGCCTGTTTCACCCCAGCGAAAGCCGATGGAGCCGTTCGGCACGACCAGCTCACCTTCACTGTTAAAGGCCACGGTTTTCCACTCTGGATTGTTGCTTTCGCCGAGACCATCGACAAGGTCTGAGGCGCGCATCATACGTCCAGGCACGTAGCTGCCATCTTCCCGGGTATCCAGTAAAACCAGCATCGGCATGTCGGTATAACGGCGACAGTAATTGAGGAAATAATCGCTGGGATTGTCGAGGTGAAACTCTTTCAGGATGACGTGGCCCATCGCCATCGCCAGCGCGCTGTCGGTGCCTTGTTTTGGTGCCAGCCACTGGTCGCACAGTTTGGCGACTTCCGAGTAGTCTGGCGTAATGGCAATGGTTTTAGTGCCTTTGTAGCGCACTTCGGTAAAAAAGTGCGCGTCAGGCGTACGGGTCTGTGGGACGTTAGATCCCCAGGCGATGATATAACTGGAGTTATACCAGTCGGCGGATTCAGGTACATCGGTCTGCTCGCCCCAGGTCATCGGTGACGCAGGCGGTAAGTCGCAATACCAGTCATAAAAACTCAGGCAGGTGCCGCCAAGAAGGGAAAGATAACGCGTGCCTGCGGCATAGGAGACCATCGACATCGCAGGGATTGGGGAGAAGCCGGCCACGCGATCCGGGCCGTAGGTCTTCACCGTCCAGACGTTGGCGGCAGCAATCAGCTGATTAAGTTCTTTCCAGTTGGAACGGATGAAACCACCTCGACCGCGTACCTGCTTGTAGCTCTGGCATTTTTGCGGGTCGTTCATAATCGATTCCCAGGCCAGCACCGGGTCGGACTGGCGGGTCAGGGCGTCGCGCCACAGTTCGATCAAACGTTTACGCACTAACGGATATTTCAGGCGGTTGGCGCTGTAAAGATACCAGGAGTAGCTGGCGCCGCGCGGGCAGCCGCGGGGTTCATGGTTAGGCAGGTCAGGTCGAGTACGCGGGTAGTCAGTTTGCTGTGTTTCCCAGGTTACCAGTCCGTTTTTGACGTAGATTTTCCAGCTACATGAGCCGGTACAGTTCACGCCGTGGGTAGAGCGCACAATTTTGTCGAACTGCCAGCGCTGACGATAGCTGTCTTCCCAGTCCCGGTTGGTGTGCATCACTTGCCCATGCCCCTCGGCAAACGTATCGCCCTTTTGTTTAAAGTAGCGAAAGCGGTCTAACAGTTTACTCATGACATAACTCCTGCTTCGATAATGTGCCAGGCGGTCTTGTAGGCTGGATAAGGCGTAAGCCGCCATCCGGCGCAGTTATTGCCTGATGGCGCTGCGCTTATCAGGCCTACGTCCGATCCTGCGATAAACTTGTTGTTATTTTTGTTTAGGCTTACGGCGACCATAGACCAGCCAGGTCACCAGCACGCAGACGATGTAAAACACCAGAAATATTTTCATAGCCCCCACCGGAGAGCCGGTAAGCGCCAGGGATGAACCAAACGCTTTGGGAATGAAGAAGCCCCCCACAGCGCCGATGGCAGAGATGAATCCAAGCGCTGCGGCGGTGTCAGTTACCGCTTCACGCTGAGCCTGTTCCTCTGTGCCACCGCGCAGTTTCACCCGGTAAATCGTGATTTTGCGAAAGATCACCGCAATCATCTGGAAGGTCGACCCGCTTCCCAGACCCGCGGTCAGGAACAGCCCCATAAACACCAGATAGAAGGCGACAAAGTTTCCTTCTCCTGAGCCCGGCAGAGTAAGAAACAGCAGGGCGCTGAACAGTGCCATAAAGATGAAGTTAATTAACGTGACGCGTACACCGCCGAACTTGTCAGAGATAACGCCGCCCGCCGATCGCGCAAGCGCGCCGATGAAGGGGCCGAAGAACGCCAGTTGCAGAATATTCACGTCAGGAAATTGGGTTTTCGCCAGCATGGCAAAACCAGCCGAAAAGCCGATAAATGACCCGAAAGTCGCGAGATACAGCAGGCTTAACAGCCACAAGTGAAAACGCTTGAGGACCGGTAGCTGGGAAGCAATAGAAGCCTTCGAACTGGCAATATCATTCATTCCCATGCCTGCCGCCAGGGTGGCTATCAGCAGAAGTGGAACCCAAATCCATGCGGCATTGGCCAGCGACAGTAACGAGCCGTCAGCTTGCGGTACGCTCTGGACGCCCAAAAAGGTAAATATGGGCAGAAAAATCACCAGCGGCGCGATTAGCTGCATCACGCTGACGCCGAGGTTGCCAAGGCCGCCGTTAACCCCCAACGCACTGCCTTGCTTTGCTTTGGGGAAGAAAAAGCTGATGTTGCCCATGCTGGAGGCAAAGTTAGCGCCAGCAAAACCGCACATCAGCGCAATAATAATAAATACTCCAAACGGAGTAGCGGTATTTTGCACGGCAAATCCCAGCCAGACGCAGGGAATAACCAGAATAATCGTGCTAAAAATGGTCCAACGGCGACCGCCAAATATAGGTACCATAAAGGAGTAGGGGACGCGCAATATTGCCCCAGAAAGGGAGGGTAATGCCGTTAATAAAAACAGTTGATCGGTGGTGAAATTAAAACCAATTTTATTCAGATTGACGGCTACGGCGCTAAACAGCATCCAGACGCAGAAGGCAAGTAAAAGGCAACTTACTGATATCCAAAGATTTCTACGGGCAATGTGCTTGCCTTTGTTTTCCCAAAAGGCGGGGTTTTCTGGTTTCCAGTCAGTCAAAAGATAACGATTATTTTTCTCATTTGATGATGACATATTATTCTCCATGCACATGCCGTTCATGAAAAAGAAATAAACGCATACAGGCCGCGCGGCTTCTTTTTAGAAACTATTGAAAGGTTTTGGGAATATTGATTGAAAGAATAGATAAAAAAGTGCAATAACGCGGGATGAGGGGAGAATTACATGTTGGTTAAGTGTTACTAATTGTAAACTTAAAAGAGGTATTGTTTATTCATCTATAACATTAGCTAAATAACTCCAGCGTAATCATACGATCCAGGTGGCGATCAAAAGCAGGATCGGCCATTTCCTCGATGCCCAACATATACATACCATCCAGGCCGCACACCAGTGCGATTAAACGCCATGCGACGTCGGCGGCATCTGGGGTGGATGAAAACTCACCGGCTTTCTGTCCCTGAATGATGATATTGGCCGTTTCCTCATGCCACATCCGCATGGTTAGCAGATAGGCGCTTTTGATTTCTGGATCTTTACCGGCTACAACCTGCGCTTCACGCCACAGCTTAATGTAGGGTTCGAAGCCGCCATCTTCACTGCCCAGCATGGCATGCAGTCGCTCACGGAAGCTGGCATCCTCACTGACCAGTTCCGCATCAAGCAGGGTACGGATCAGGCGCACAAAAGCCTGAGACTTGAGTTCACCGGCAGAGGTAAAGTGATGATGCACCTGGCCCGTCGCCACGTGGGCTTCCGCCGCTATACGTCGTACGGTCATGGCAGTAAACCCTTCTTCCAGCGCAACGCGCATTGCCGCTTGCAGAATCACTTCCCGACGTTCATCCCGATTCAGATAACTCATCATTCCTCCTGTATCTCAATAGCACGCAGTCTAACAAAAAGTTGGACATATGTTCAATTTTCCGTAGGATCGCTAAAGCTGGACATGTGTCCAGTTTTGGTTTCGTTAGGGAGTTTTATGTTTCGTCAGTGGTTAACGTTAGTCATTATTGTACTGGTCTACATCCCTGTTGCGATTGATGCAACGGTGCTGCACGTTGCCGCGCCCACGCTGAGTATGACGCTGGGTGCCAGTGGTAACGAGCTGCTGTGGATTATTGATATTTATTCCCTGGTAATGGCCGGCATGGTGTTGCCAATGGGGGCATTGGGCGATCGCATCGGTTTTAAACGTCTGCTGCTGTTGGGCGGGGGCTTATTTGGTCTGGCATCGCTGGCCGCCGCTTTTGCCCACAGCGCCAGTTGGCTGATTGCCACGCGGGCGGTATTGGCGATCGGGGCGGCGATGATTGTTCCGGCTACGCTGGCGGGTATTCGTGCCACCTTTGCCGAGCAGCGTCATCGCAATATGGCGCTCGGCGTCTGGGCCGCCGTTGGGTCCGGCGGCGCGGCGTTTGGGCCATTAGTGGGCGGCATACTGCTGGAGCACTTCTATTGGGGATCCGTGTTCTTAATCAATGTGCCTATTGTTGTGGTGGTAATGGCATTGACGGCTCGTTTCGTACCGCGCCAGGCTGGACGTCGCGATCAATCGTTAAATTTCGGTCATGCGGTAATGCTGATTGTCGCTATTCTGCTGCTGGTCTATAGCGCCAAAACCGCACTGAAAGGTCATATGGCGACCACTGTCATCGTGCTGACATTGTTAGCCGGAGCATTGCTGTTGGGGCAGTTTGTCCGTATCCAGCTAGCGGCTTCCCGGCCAATGATTGATATGCGGCTGTTTACGCACCGCATTATCTTAAGCGGCGTAGTAATGGCGATGACTGCGATGATTACGCTGGTTGGTTTCGAATTGCTGATGGCTCAGGAGCTCCAGTTTGTCCACGGTTTGACGCCGTATCAGGCTGGGTTGTTTATGCTGCCGGTAATGCTGGCAAGTGGTTTCAGCGGCCCCATTGCCGGCATGTTGGTGTCACGCCTGGGACTACGTTGTGTGGCAACGGCAGGCATGGCGCTCAGCGCCGTCAGTTTTTACGGTCTGGCGATGACGGATTTCAGTACGCAGCAAATACAAGCGTGGATATTGATGGCCTTGCTCGGATTCAGTGCGGCAAGTGCGCTTTTGGCCTCAACTGCGGCAATCATGGCAGCAGCGCCGGCAGAAAAAGCGGCAGCGGCTGGCGCCATTGAGACGATGGCTTATGAACTTGGCGCCGGGCTTGGCATCGCTATCTTTGGCTTACTGTTGAGCCGTAGCTTTTCTGCCTCAATTCTGCCGCCAGCCGGACTCAATCCGCAGGAGATAGAGCGCGCCTCATCATCAATGGGTGAAGCGGTACAACTGGCGCATTCGCTCCCGTCGTCGCTGAGTGAGGCATTGCTGGCGGCTGCCAGAGAAGCCTTTACCTGGTCACATAGCGTGGCCTTAAGCAGCGCTGGCAGTATGCTTATCGTATTAGCGATAGGGATGTGGTTCAGTCTGGCAAAGATACAGCGTCAATAACTAGTGGGCTAAATGACAGGGGTAATCCATCTCTTCGACTTCTTTTCCACTCAAGCGAGCGTATTGCCCCGTCAGTCTCCAGAATGCAGGTTGAGTTTCCGTATAGATCTCTGCCGCTAACACCAGGCGGCGGCGATCTACCTCGTTAAGTTCCAGTAGCGTCCACGGCACAAAATAGCGTTCGCTACCCGTCAGGGTAAACCACAGCGGGCACCCACAGCCTGAACAGAAGAAACGTTCACCACGATTTGAAGAAGGAAAGTGCGAGGGTTGGGCTGAATCCGGCGACATCTGCGGATGAGCGCTGGCCTCCAGATACATAGCGATGCCACCCGACCATTTCTGACACAACGTACAGTGGCAGGCATAGACATCCAGCATTTCGACGTCAACGGTAAAATGACTCTGTCCGCAAAGACAACGACCAGTGAACGTCTGCACGGCATACTCCTTATGACCGAGACTACATCAAGAGAAAAAGCCAGCCCTGAAAGGACTGGCTTTGTATTCAGACTACAACAAAATTAGAACTGGTAGTTCAGACCAACAGCCACGATGTTGTCAGTTGAAACTTTTGCTGCATTGGTGAAGTTATTGTCATCCAGCAGGTTGATTTTGTAATCAACGAAGGTAGACATGTTTTTGTTGAAGTAGTAGGTAGCACCCAGGTCTACGTATTCAACCAGATCCTGGTCGCCGTAACCATTGATGTCTTTACCTTTGGATTTCAGGTAAGCAATGGACGGACGCAGACCGAAGTCGAACTGGTACTGAGCAACAGCTTCAAAGTTCTGTGCTTTATCTGCAATACCTTTAACACCAGAACCGCCATAGGTGGTCATGTTACGAGTTTCGGAGTAGGTGGTCGCCAGGTAGATGTTGTTCGCATCATATTTCAGACCAGCAGCCCATACTTCAGCGTTCTTACCGGAAGCCATGAAACTGGAGTCACCCACAGCCTGGCGGTCAGTACGGTCAGATTTTGCATAGGTAGCACCTACGCCGAAGCCTTCGTACTCATAAGTGGTAGACAGACCGAAGCCGTCGCCGTTTGCTTCTTTCACGTCGGTACGGTCATTTTTGCCCTGATACTGAGCAGCAAAGTTCAGACCTTCAACCAGACCGAAGAAATCGGTGTTACGGTAGGTTGCAACGCCGGTAGTACGGCCAGTCATGAATACGTCAGTCTGGGTCCAGGTATCGCCACCGAACTCTGGCAGAACGTCGGTCCATGCGCCGATGTCGTAAGCTACGCCGTAGTTACGACCGTAGTCGAAAGAACCGTATTCAGCGAATTTCAGGCCAGCGAATGCCAGACGGGTTTTGTCTGCTTCGGAACCCTGATCTTCAGAACGGTTGCCTTTGAATTCATATTCCCACTGACCAAAACCAACCAGCTGGTCGTTGATCTGAGTTTCGCCTTTGAAGCCCAGACGTGCGTAGGTTTTGTCGCCATCGCTGCTGGTGTCATCAGAGAAATAATGCTGAGCGTGAACTTTACCGTAGATATCCAGTTTGTTTGCGTCTTTGTTATATACCTCAGCCGCGTTTACTGCACCTGCCGCCAACAGGCTAGTCACTGCCACTGCAACTAATTTAAGTTTCATTCTAAATAATCCTTATAATTTTTTCTTGGTGTGTTTCCTAAACCATTGCTAAACGAAGGGGTTCGTCAATGGCAAACCATTTTTAAATGACGCAGTGGTATAAGTTCAATAATAAGTTTCATAATATTGCGAAATATTTGAAGTTGTGTGATCCAGATCTATATAATACAGCTGATTGTATTAATCTTAATATGTGACAAATCTGATGAGATATATTTACGCAGGGGACTATTATGGCAGCTATGGTTTAAATGGTGTTAGTTTCGCTTGTATAATATATACATGCGGAGGGTTATAGATAAACATGAAATACTTTCACGCGTTAACTAATAATCATATATTTAACATTTAATTAAACAAATATAAACATAAAACACAAGTGCAATGAGCATAATTATCCATCAGTCTGGCTAAAGTATAGCCGGATTTTATTTGTTTGTGATAAAACCCGGTTTTTTTCAGGCGCGGCGAGTTGCCACCCAGCAGAGCAGTGAGCCAGCGCAGACCATCAGCGCGCCTTGCCAGAAAGAAAGTGAGAGCGGGGAGCTGAGTAGCACGGCAGCCAGCGCGGAGGACAGTACGGGAGTAAAATAAGAACCTACCGCCATAATGGTGACATTACCGTGCAAAATACCAATATTCCACGCAGCATAGGCAAATCCTAATGTTAATGCTGCAGTGAACATCTTAATCGTCACCGGAGTGCTGAAAACCATCTCCGGCTGTGGGGTGACAAAATAGTAAATCCACAGACTTGCGGCGGTCAGTAAAACGAACACCGTGATGCCGTTAAAGCCTTTTGCATATTTATTGGTCACTGTGCAATATGTGGCCCAGATAAAAGCTCCCAGAAAGGCGAGAAAATAGCTGAGTGGGCTACTGGCAACATTGCTGATAATTTCGCCTGGATTGAGACCATTTTCACCGCCCAGTACCCAACAAACGCCGGTCAATGCGATAATTAATCCAGGAATGACCAACCAGGTTGATTTTTGACCATTAAATAATATGGCGAACAATATCGTCAGGCTTGGCCAAAGATAATTTACCATTCCCACTTCAATAGCCTGATGACGGGTAGCGGCATAACCCAGGGCCAGTGCTAAACAAATTTCATAGCTCACAAAAAGCACGCTACCGGCGATTAAATAACGAACAGGAATTTTTCTGATATTTGGAAATCCGACGGTAAATATGAGCAACAGGCCGCTTAATGAAAAAATCATCGCTGCGCCGCCAGCAGGTCCCAGTCCCTCACTCACTCCCCGAATAAGTCCAACCATCGTGCTCCAGAGTACGATGGCAATCAGACCAATTAACGTTGCTTTTTGTTTTGTCATTCTGTTTCTCTGTCCATGC
Organism: Citrobacter sp. EC_71; assembly: GCF_019584005.1. NCBI lineage: Bacteria > Pseudomonadati > Pseudomonadota > Gammaproteobacteria > Enterobacterales > Enterobacteriaceae > Citrobacter > Citrobacter sp. EC_71. The sequence goes on along the minus strand of NZ_VDAY01000003.1, from coordinate 160,241 downwards.
CACTGGCAAAAAATAAGCTGAAATTTATAGCACTTTTACACCGTAGCGCGCTAATTAATTACCTTTTACGTACCTCCTTATAGGTACAAGGGTTAAACAAAGTGCACTATTTAGTAGCGGAACCGTTTCGTTTTTGATTTGACGCAAAAAAAATATGGATATAGCTGATAGTTTCGTCGCGAAGTTGTACATGTCATCTTTCAGGCTGCCTCGATTACGCGCTTTGAGAGATTTCTTGTACGAATCCCTGCAAAAAAGAGGAAAGCAATGGACGTCAGCCGCAGACAATTTTTTAAAATCTGCGCGGGCGGTATGGCGGGAACAACAGTAGCCGCTCTGGGTTTTGCACCCAAAATGGCACTGGCTCAGGCGCGAAACTATAAGTTATTACGCGCCAAAGAGATCCGAAACACCTGCACATACTGTTCCGTAGGTTGCGGGCTATTAATGTATAGCCTGGGTGATGGAGCAAAAAACGCCAAAGAGTCGATTTACCATATTGAAGGGGATCCGGATCATCCGGTGAGCCGAGGTGCGTTATGTCCTAAGGGCGCAGGATTACTGGATTACGTACACAGTGAAAACCGTCTGCGTTACCCGGAATATCGCGCTCCAGGTTCCGACAAATGGCAGCGTATCAGCTGGGATGAAGCTTTCTCCCGCATCGCGAAGCTGATGAAAACTGACCGTGACGCCAACTTTATTGAGAAAAATGAGCAGGGCGTAACGGTTAACCGCTGGCTTTCCACCGGGATGCTGTGTGCATCTGCAGCCAGTAATGAAACCGGCATGCTGACGCAAAAATTTGTGCGCTCACTCGGCATGCTGGCAGTAGATAACCAGGCGCGCGTCTGACACGGACCAACGGTAGCAAGTCTTGCTCCAACATTTGGTCGCGGTGCGATGACCAACCACTGGGTTGATATTAAAAATGCTAACGTCGTGATGGTGATGGGCGGTAACGCCGCTGAAGCACATCCGGTGGGATTCCGCTGGGCGATGGAAGCTAAAAACAACAATGACGCTACGCTGATTGTTGTTGACCCACGTTTTACACGTACAGCCTCGGTGGCGGATATTTACGCACCGATTCGTTCCGGCACGGACATTACGTTCCTGTCCGGCGTTTTGCTGTACCTGATTGAAAATAACAAAATCAACGCTGAATACGTTAAGCATTACACCAACGCTAGCCTGCTGGTGCGGGATGATTTTGCTTTCGAAGAGGGTCTGTTCAGCGGGTATGACGCGAAAAAACGTCAGTATGATAAATCGTCCTGGAACTATCAGTTCGATGAAAACGGTTACGCCAAACGCGATGAAACATTAAGCCATCCGCGCTGCGTGTGGAACCTGCTGAAACAGCATGTATCCCGTTACACGCCAGATGTGGTGGAAAATATCTGCGGTACGCCAAAAGAAGACTTCCTGAAAGTCTGCGAAGTGCTGGCTTCCACCAGTGCGGTCGATCGCACAACCACCTTCCTGTATGCGCTGGGCTGGACGCAGCATACCGTCGGGGCGCAAAACATCCGCACCATGGCGATGATCCAGCTGCTGCTCGGTAATATGGGGATGGCCGGTGGTGGTGTCAACGCCTTGCGCGGTCACTCCAACATTCAGGGGTTAACCGACTTAGGTCTGCTCTCTACCAGCCTGCCGGGCTACCTGACGCTGCCGTCAGAGAAACAGACAGATCTGCAAACCTATCTGGCCGCGAACACGCCAAAAGCGACATTGGCCGATCAGGTTAACTACTGGGGCAACTATCCGAAGTTTTTCGTTAGCCTGATGAAATCCTTCTACGGCAATGCGGCGCAGAAAGAGAATGACTGGGGCTTTGAGTGGCTGCCGAAGTGGGATCAGTCCTACGACGTGATCAAATACTTCAACATGATGGACAGCGGAAAAGTCACCGGCTACATCTGTCAGGGCTTTAACCCGGTTGCGTCCTTCCCGGACAAAAACAAAGTGGTGCAGTCCCTGAGCAAACTGAAGTATCTGGTCGTTATCGATCCTCTGGTGACAGAAACTTCAACGTTCTGGCAAAACCACGGCGAATCAAACGACGTTGATCCGGCATCTATCCAGACCGAAGTCTTCCGTTTGCCGTCAACCTGCTTTGCGGAAGAGGACGGTTCAATTGCCAACTCCGGACGCTGGTTGCAGTGGCACTGGAAAGGTCAGGACGCGCCGGGCGAAGCCCGTAACGACGGCGAAATTCTGGCCGGTATATACCACCGTCTGCGCGATATGTATCGCACCGAAGGCGGTAAAGCCGCAGAACCTGTACTGAAAATGAGCTGGAATTATAAGCAGCCGGACGAACCGCATTCAGAGGAAGTGGCGAAAGAGAACAACGGCTACGCGCTGGAAGATCTCTATGATGCCAACGGTGTGCTGATTGCGAAGAAAGGCCAGTTGCTCAATAGCTTTGCGCTGCTGCGTGATGATGGTACTACGTCATCTTCCTGCTGGATTTATACCGGGAGCTGGACCGAGCAGGGCAATCAGATGGCCAACCGCGATAACGCCGACCCGTCAGGGCTGGGTAATACGTTGGGTTGGGCATGGGCATGGCCACTGAACCGTCGCGTTCTGTATAACCGCGCGTCAGCGGATCCGCAGGGTAAACCGTGGGATCCAAAACGCATGTTGATCCAGTGGAACGGTACGAAATGGACGGGGAATGACATCCCGGACTTCAACACCGCGGCACCAGGCAGCGGCACCAATCCGTTTATCATGCAACCGGAAGGTCTGGGACGTCTGTTCGCCATTGATAAAATGGCGGAAGGGCCGTTCCCGGAACACTACGAGCCGATGGAAACGCCGCTGGGCACTAACCCGCTGCACCCGAATGTGATCTCCAACCCGGCAGCGCGTCTGTACGAGGCGGATAAGCTACGCATGGGCACGAAACAGGACTTCCCGTACGTTGGGACGACTTATCGTCTGACCGAACACTTCCATACCTGGACCAAGCACGCATTGCTGAATGCGATTGCCCAACCAGAACAGTTTGTGGAAATCAGCGAAACGCTGGCGGCAGCGAAAGGTATTAATAACGGCGATCACGTGAAAGTCAGCAGCAAACGTGGATTTATTCGCGCAGTTGCGGTGGTGACACGTCGTTTGCGTACTCTGAATGTCAACGGTCAGCAGGTCGAAACGGTTGGGATCCCGATCCACTGGGGCTTTGAAGGAGTCGCGCGTAAAGGCTTCATCGCCAACACCCTGACGCCGAATGTCGGTGATGCAAACTCGCAAACGCCTGAATACAAAGCGTTTTTAGTTAACATCGAGAAGGCGTAAGGGGGCGAATATATGTCTATGGAAACGCAGGACATCATCAAACGGTCCGCAACAAACTCCATCACGCCGCCGCCTCAGGCCCGTGATTACAAAGCAGAGGTCGCGAAACTGATCGATGTGTCCACCTGTATAGGCTGTAAGGCCTGCCAGGTGGCATGTTCAGAGTGGAACGATATCCGCGATGAAGTCGGCCATTGCGTCGGGGTGTATGACAACCCCGCCGATCTCAGCGCCAAATCCTGGACGGTAATGCGATTTAGCGAAACCGAACAGAACGGCAAGCTGGAGTGGCTAATTCGTAAAGACGGCTGTATGCACTGTGAAGATCCGGGCTGCCTGAAGGCGTGCCCGTCTGCCGGGGCGATTATTCAGTACGCCAACGGGATTGTCGATTTCCAGTCAGAGCACTGCATTGGCTGCGGCTACTGTATTGCCGGGTGTCCATTTAATATTCCGCGCCTCAATAAAGAGGATAACCGCGTGTATAAATGTACGCTGTGTGTGGACCGCGTCAGCGTCGGGCAGGAACCTGCCTGCGTCAAGACCTGTCCGACAGGGGCAATACATTTCGGCACTAAGCAGGAAATGCTGGAAATGGGCGAACAGCGGGTGGCCAAACTGAAAGCACGCGGTTATGAACACGCCGGTCTCTACAACCCGGAAGGTGTTGGGGGAACGCATGTGATGTACGTTCTGCACCATGCCAACCAGCCGGAGCTGTACCACGGCCTGCCGAAAGAACCGCAGATCGATACCTCTATCAATCTGTGGAAAGGGGCGCTGAAACCGCTGGCTGCTGCCGGATTTATCGCCACCTTCGCCGGACTTATTTATCACTACGTTGGTATTGGTCCGAATAAGGAAGTGGACGACGACGAGGAGGATCATCATGAGTAAGTCGAAAATGATTGTGCGCACGAAGTTTATCGACCGCGCCTGTCACTGGACGGTGGTGATCTGCTTCTTCCTGGTGGCGCTGTCGGGAATTTCCTTTTTCTTCCCGACTCTGCAATGGCTGACGCAGACTTTCGGTACACCGCAGATGGGGCGTATTTTACACCCGTTCTTCGGACTGCTGATCTTCGTGGCGTTAATGTTCATGTTTGTACGATTTGTTCACCACAACATCCCGGATAAAAAAGATATACCGTGGCTGAAAAACATTGTGGAAGTGCTGAAAGGCAATGAACATAAAGTGGCGGATGTGGGCAAGTACAACGCCGGACAGAAAATGATGTTCTGGTCGATCATGAGCATGATTTTCGTGCTGCTGATTACCGGCATTATTATCTGGCGTCCGTACTTTGCGCAGTTCTTCCCGATGCAGGTCGTGCGTTACAGCCTGCTGATCCATGCTGCGGCGGGCATTATCCTGATGCACGCCATCCTCATCCATATGTATATGGCATTCTGGGTGAAAGGTTCGATTAAAGGCATGGTCGAAGGGAAAGTGAGCCGTCGCTGGGCGAAGAAGCATCACCCGCGTTGGTATCGCGAAGTCGAAAGACAAGAAGCGAAAAAAGAGAGCGAGGAAGGGGTTAATTAATCCCAGACGTTCTCCACGTAATGGCGCTACATCGGTAGCGCCATTTTTTTGCCAAAAAAACGTCATGTTACTGTCATCTGCTAAACGTAAGGTGTTGTCTTTCCATTAATAGAAGAGTTAAAAGACAATGCATCTGGTGAAAAAATTACTCGCAGTTAGCGTGTTTCTTTGTGCGTCCGCTCAGGCGCAGAACATCCTCGAATTTCCTCAGCCGGAAAATAACCCGGAAGAGTTTTATGCCGTAACTGAAATTCCGGCAGGTGGAATGATTAAATATGAAACCGACGCCAAAACGGGGTTTATCGTTGCTGACCGTTTCCAGTCTATGCCGGTTGCTTATCCCGCCAACTACGGTTCACTAACCCAGTCTTTAGCCGGTGACGGCGACCCGCTGGACGTCATTTTTTATACCCGTGCGCCGTTGGCCCCTGGAACATTGATTAAGCTGCGCGCCATTGGCGTGCTGAAGATGATCGACGGCGGAGAAAAAGACGACAAAATTGTCGCCGTTCCGGCCAGTAAAATTGACCCGACTTATGATGACATCAAAGAGTTGAGCGATCTGCCCAAGATTGAAGTGCAACGCCTGGAATCTTTCTTCCGCGTGTACAAAGATCTGCCGGAAGGGCGCAAGAAGGTCGAATTAAACGGTTTCAACGACGCCGCCACGGCTAAGCAAGAGATCAAACAGGCCTGGGATGCCTGGAAAGAGAAAAAACCAAAGTAATAAATGGCATGCCGGATGGCAAAAGTTTATCCGGCATTCAACTTTTATCACTGCACTGCCAGTTTGCGCAGGCGTGAAGTATCCACGTTTTTTTGGGCCTCTGCCAGGCTCCAGGTATTTTGCAGGTTTAACCACATTTCGGGTGAACTACCAATTACGACAGAGAGTTTGATCGCCATCTCAGGCGTGAGGGCCGCTTTCCCGGTCAATAGTCGGCTTGCCGTCGAAGGTGCAATCTCCATCGCCCTGGCAAATTCGCGCAGACTGACATTGAGTTCGTCCAGTGCTTCCTGAATGATATCCCCAGGGCGGGGATGATTTGCCATTTTCATCAATGATAGTCCTCGTAGTCCAGTATGTACGCATCGCCATTGACGAATTCAAACGTAATACGCCAGTTACCTGAAACAGAAATTGCCCAAACTCCATCACGCTCGCCTATAAGAGAATGAAGCTTATAACCGGGCATATTGATATCTGTAACCTTACTTGCCGCATCAATAACAGCAAGCCTGTGTCGTAATCGTCGGACATGCTTCGCCATAACGCCTGATGTTCGCCCATGAAGAAACAAGTCGCGCAATCCTTTGTGTCTGAAGTTCATGATCATCCATACCTTCCTTGTTCCCTCAAGAGGAACGGTACCATTAATGTTCCTTTAAGCGCAACACCAGGATTGCGATATTTTAAATTTTGCGGCGAATGTGCAAAAAGAAAAAGGGAGAAGGGGAATATCTGGAAAGCGTCACGCAAGAATTGCCGGATGACGGGCCTAAAGGCGCATTTTGCTGATGTAGGCCGCCATCCGGCAATGCGGTTTACTCCAGTTGTGAGTTCAGCCGCGCAATCTCCTTACGCCATTGCGCCTGTAACAGCGGTTTTTGATGCTTCGGCTTACGAGAGAGAGCGTCGGCCAGCCGCTGCTCCAGTTCGAGAAGTTGTTCCAGTAACGCATCACTGTCGCAGCTTATTTCATTTCTCGCTTCGACCACCGTTTTCGGGACAGGTATCTCAGCAGATGTTTCCCGAATTCGCGCGTTGATCGCGTCCAGATCGTGCCATTCGCTGAGTTCGCCGTTATCAATAAACCAGAACCGGTTACAGCTTTTGCTGATAAGCTGGCGATCGTGGCTTACCAGCAGCACGCCTCCGTGATAGCTTTGCAGCGTTTCAGCCAGCGCCTCTTTGCCTTCCATATCCAGATGGTTGGTCGGTTCATCGAGCATCAGCAGGCTATAACGCGCCAGAGTCAGTCCAACAAACAATAACCGGGAACGCTCGCCACCGCTTAATGTACTGACCCGCTGCGCGTGACGAACCCATGGAAAGCCCGCGCTAATCAAGGCCATTTTGCGAATATCAGGCTGAGGAGCAAATGCTTCCAGCGCGTCAAACAGCGAGTCGTCATCAGCGAGTTGGTGCAGCGTCTGATCGTAATACCCCAGCGTAACGCGCGGATGTAACACCAATGAAGGCGATGCCAGCTGTGAGTGAAACTGTTGCCAGATAAGCCTTAACAGCGATGATTTCCCACAACCATTGCGCCCGACAATCGCCACGCGATCGCCGCTTTTTACGCGGATACCGGCTATCGAAAACAGCGAATCTGCGCCAGGAGCAGGGGCTACGGACAGATGAGTCATCTCCAGCAAACGATCCGCACGCAGGGCATCACCCTGCAATGTTAGTGTCCACTGACTTCCCGAGGTTACTTCGGTCTGTACCTCTTTCAGGCGCAACACCTGTTTTTCCATCTGCTTGGCTTTACGGGAAAGATCTTCGTTGTCGTAGACCCGTCCCCAGGTCGCCAACCGTTTGGCGCTGGCGGTGACGCGATCGATCTCCTTTTGTTCAGCCTTATGGCGCAAGGCATCGCTGGTGTCTCTGTCTACCAGAGCCTGACGCGCCGGGCTACAGGGGAGATCGAAGGCATGCAGGGTGCGATCGCGCAGGATCCAGGTTCCGTGAGTCACGGCATCCAGCAACTGCGGGTCGTGGGAAACAACCACAAAACTATCAGACCAGTTCTGTAAGAACTGTTCCAGCCACAGTAACGTGGGCAAATCCAGGTGGTTACCTGGCTCATCCAACAGTAGCAGGTCAGGGTTTCGCATCAGCGCCCGCGCTAATAACAGACGCGTGTGTTGTCCGCCGCTCAGCGTTTGTGCTGTCAGAGATAAATTCTCCGGCGTGAAACCCATTTCGGCCAGCAACGCTTCAACTCGCCATTGTTGGCTCGCGCGTTCATGCTCGGGAAGTTGAGCAAGCACCGCCTCTTGCAGCGTCAGCGGCAGTATATCGTCAGGTAAATGTTGCTCCACACGCGCAAGATGACAGTGATTCGCCTGCGCAATTGTCCCGCTGGTGGGTGAAATCGTGCCATCGAGTAGTTTTAACAGCGTACTTTTGCCGCAGCCGTTGTAACCGATAAGCCCGATGCGGTCGCCTTTTTTCAGGGTGAAGGAAAGATCTTCGAATAGCGTACCGAATGCCGTATCAACGTGTAAGGATTGTGCGGTTAGTAATGTGCTCATTGTTGCTTACTCAAGAGTTACAGGCGTAAAAACGCCTCGTCAAACATCGCTGACGATAACCCGGTAAGCCCGAGAGAAGGGGATTGAGAAGTTAGCTTCGCTCAAGCAGAAGTTATCGCAGCACGATACCGATAACGCTTGAGCACTGGCGATCGCCAAAAGCATGTGAAACGATAAAACGTTCACAGTACAGCATAAGTATCCTCCTTTTGTTTTTCAGAAAGTTAATCGGTGATGAAAGTGTAATCGCAAGTTACGCAGTTGCGCAAGCTTTGAACGCCCGGCAGCTGAGTCTGCCGGGCAAACCGTCAAATAGAAGTACGACGGTAGTCGCGATATTCCGCCTGCCAGAAATTATCGTCAATCGCCTGTTGCAGCGCTTCGGCGGACGTTTTCACCGCCACGCCTTGCTGCTGGGCCATTTTACCCACGGCAAAGGCAATCGCGCGGGAAACGATCTGAATATCTTTCAGTTCCGGTAATACCAATCCTTCGCCGTTCAGCACCAGCGGAGAATACTGCGCCAGTGTTTCACTGGCTGACATCAGCATTTCATCGGTAATGCGCGATGCGCCAGAAGCAATAACACCCAGCCCGATACCCGGGAAAATATAGGCGTTGTTACACTGGGCAATCGGGAAGACTTTTTCCTTCCACACTACCGGCGCAAACGGGCTACCGGTCGCAACCAGCGCGTTACCTTCGGTCCAGGCGATAATATCCTGTGGCGTAGCTTCCACGCGTGAAGTTGGGTTAGACAGCGGCATGACGATGGGGCGCGGACAATGCTTGTGCATTTCGCGGATGATCTCTTCGGTAAACAGGCCGGTCTGTCCGGAAACACCAATCAGGATATCCGGCTTAACGTTACGCACCACGTCGAGTAACGACAGCACATCCTCTTGCGTATCCCAGTGCTGCAGATTTTCGCGTTTTTGCACCAGCTTGGTCTGGAAGGAGAGCAGGTTCGGCATTTTGTCGGTTAACAGGCCGAAGCGATCGACCATAAACACGCGCTGACGCGCCGCTTCCTCGCTTAAACCTTCACGCTGGATTTGCGCGATGATCTGCTCGGCAATCCCGCAACCGGCTGAGCCCGCTCCCAGGAACACGATATTCTGTTCACTTAACTGGCTACCCGCCGCGCGGCTGGCGGCAATGAGCGTACCAACGGTAACCGCTGCGGTGCCCTGAATATCGTCGTTAAACGAGCAAATTTCATCGCGATAGCGGTTCAGCAACGGCATCGCATTTTTCTGCGCGAAGTCTTCGAACTGCAGCAGCACGTCCGGCCAACGATGCTTCACAGCCTGAATGAATTCATCGACAAATTCGTAGTATTCATCATCAGTGATACGCGGATTACGCCAGCCCATATACAGCGGATCGTTCAGCAGTTGCTGATTGTTAGTACCGACGTCCAGGACGACCGGCAGGGTGTAGGCCGGACTAATCCCACCACACGCGGTATACAGCGACAGCTTACCGATCGGAATACCCATCCCGCCGATCCCCTGGTCGCCAAGGCCCAGAATACGTTCACCGTCGGTAACGACGATGACTTTGATATTGTGGTTAGGCACGTTCTGCAGGATATCGTCCATATTGTGGCGGTTCTGATAAGAGATAAATACGCCGCGCGCGCGACGGTAGATCTCAGAGAAACGCTCACAGGCAGCACCTACCGTTGGGGTATAGATAACCGGCATCATCTCATCAAGGTGATTATGCACCAGTCGGTAAAACAGGGTTTCGTTGGTGTCCTGGATGTTGCGCAGGTAAATATGCTTGTCGATTTCGGTTTTGAATCCCTGATATTGGATCCAGGCGCGTTCAGCCTGTTCTTCAATCGTCTCGACCACTTCCGGCAGTAACCCCAGCAGGTTGAAGTTACGGCGTTCTTCCACACTGAAAGCGCTCCCTTTATTCAGTAAAGGGAATTCCAGCAGTACCGGGCCAGCGTAGGGGATGTAAAGGGAACGCAGTTTTTTAGTTTCGTTTTCCATGTCACTCACTCTTTTTTGAATAACCGTCCCTGGCGTTCTTTATGATCGAGTGTGGCCTGTCCGCCAGGGAAACGGGCGAAGTATAAAGCATTGTGAATGGGTTAAGGGGTTTTATAAGCAAAAACACCACTGCGGTTGCAATGGTGTTTATCTCGTTATTCAGTCAGACCAGCGAAAGACTATTTGCCGTCAGCGCGGCGCTTTCTTCCGGTAGGATTGTTGACCACACTGGTTTTGTCACCTTCGGTCACGACTTTACGTTGGTTTGAGATTTTGTGGTCCAGTCCAAGAATATGACGGGCCTGACGGTTCGATTTCATTCTAACTCCTTAATCCTGTTTCTGGTTTCAAGGGCGAGTCCGTATAAAAACGGACGAAATACAACCTGATAGAAAGCCGATGTTTAAAATAACGGCTTTCCGGATGGTCGGTCATTTTATCTGAAAGGTCAATGCTTAAGCGGTAAATGCAGAACTATCCCGTATGTGTCATGCATTTTCTCAGGCGTCCTATACTTGTAACTTCAACGACAACACAGGAGAACGGTAATGACTATCCATAAGAAAGGTCAGGCACACTGGGAAGGCGACATTAAGCGCGGTAAAGGTACCGTATCGACTGAAAGCGGCGTGCTAAATCAGCAACCGTATGGGTTTAATACCCGGTTTGAAGGGGTAAAAGGCACCAATCCTGAAGAGTTGATTGGCGCGGCTCATGCGGCTTGCTTCTCAATGGCGCTTTCGTTAATGCTGGGTGAAGCGGGCTTTACGCCAGATGCTATTGATACCACTGCCGATGTTTCTCTGGATAAGGTGGATGCGGGTTTTGCGATAACCAAAGTAGCGCTGCACAGTGAAGTAAGCGTTCCGGGGATAGACGCCGCCACGTTTGACGGCATCATCCAGAAAGCGAAAGCCGGATGCCCTGTTTCGCAGGTGCTGAACGCGGAAATTACACTGGATTATCAGCTGAAGTCTTAATCGTGGCGTGCCGGATGCGACTACGTCTTATCCGGCACCCGATGATGTTATTGCGCCACCCAGCCGCCATCCATATTCCACGCAACGCCGCGCACCTGTGCCGCACCGTCTGAACATAAAAACAACGCGAGTTCCCCTAACTGCTCCGGCGTGACGAATTCACGCGACGGTTGTTTTTCCGCCAGCAGGGCGTCACGTGCGACGTCAGGCGCCACGCCTTCGGCAATACGTTTATCAATCTGCTGCTGAACCAGCGGCGTGAGTACCCAACCGGGGCACAGCGCATTGCAGGTAATGCCCGTCTGCGCGGTTTCCAGTGCAATGGTCTTGGTTAATCCCACCACACCGTGTTTTGCGGCCACGTAAGCGGATTTCTCTTTTGAAGCTACCAGGCCGTGAACCGAGGCGATATTAATGATGCGTCCCCAGTTTCGTGCGCGCATACCCGGCAGCGCCAGCCGCGTAGTGTGAAAAACGGATGAGAGGTTAATAGCAATAATCGCGTTCCATTTTTCAACCGGGAAGGTTTCTACCGGAGACACATGCTGGATCCCGGCGTTGTTGATCAGAATATCCACGCCGCCGAATTCGCTTGCGGCATAGCGCATCATGTCAGCAATTTGCGCTTCATCGCTCAGGTCCGCGCCATGATAGCCTGGCGTTTTGCCATATTGCGCCACGGCGTCTTTGGCGGCTTCAACATCACCAAACCCGTTGAGGATCAACGTAGCGCCCGCTTGTGCCAGCACCTGAGCGATGCCTAATCCAATACCGCTGGTCGAGCCGGTAACCAGGGCGGTTTTTCCCGTTAAGTTCATGATAATTTTCCTTAAACAATTCCGGTGGTGTAGAAGACGCCGATAACAAACAGCACGGCCAGGCTTTTGATCACGGTGATGGCGAAAATCCCGCCATATGCCTGACGATGGCTGAGGCCGGTAATAGCCAGCAGGGTAATGACCGCGCCGTTGTGCGGCAGGGTGTCCATGCCGCCACTAGCCATTGACGCCACGCGGTGGAAGACTTCGAGTGGAATATTGGCGGCATGGGCAGCGGCAATAAAAGTGTCAGACATGGCGGCAAGGGCAATACTCATCCCACCCGATGCCGAGCCGGTGATCCCGGCCAGCGTGGTGATGCTGATGGCTTCGTTAAGAAGCGGGTCAGGGATCGCCGCCAGCGCTTTTGACAACACAAGGAAACCCGGCAGGGCAGCGATCACCGCACCAAAACCATACTCCGACGCGGTGTTCATCGCCGCGAGGATCGCGCCGCCAACCGCCGTTCTGCTGCCTTCCGCCAGGCGACCTTTAATGTTGCGATAGCCGAACAGCACCACCAGTAAGATCCCTGAAATCAGCGCCGCTTCCACTGCCCAGATAGCGGTGATTTTACCGACTTCGGTGGTAATCGGTTTGGCAAGGCCTGGCAGTTCCAGTTGATGTGTTGCGCCATACCACTGTGGGATCCAACGGGTAAACAGCAGGTTAAACACCCCAACCAGAATCAGCGGAGAGATAGCGATTATCGGGTTTGGCAGGTTAATGTTATCCGGCGTTTCCGGCTCGTTTAACAGTTCAGTGCCATAGCCTTCATCCTTAGCCTGCGCTTTACGACGCTGACGTTCGAGATAAACCAGACCGACGAAAATAATAAACAGTGAGCCTATCAGCCCCAGCCACGGTGCGGCCCAGGCGTTAGTCCCAAAGAAACTGGTCGGAATAATGTTCTGGATCTGCGGCGTGCCAGGTAAGGCGTCCATCGTGAAGGAGAACGCGCCCAGCGCGACGGTGGCCGGGATCAGGCGCTTAGGAATATTACTCTGGCGGAACAGCTCCGCCGCAAATGGATACACCGCAAACGCCACGACGAACAGCGATACCCCGCCGTAGGTTAACAGCGCGCACACCAGCACGATCACCGGGATGGCGTGACGCCGCCCGAGGATATTGATGGCGGCGGCAACAATAGAGCGGGAAAAACCAGATAACTCGATTAACTTGCCAAACACCGCTCCCAGCAAAAACACCGGGAAGTACAGCTTCACAAAACCGACCATTTTTTCCATAAACAGGCCGGTGAAGGCAGGGCCGACGGCGCTGGGTTCGGTGAGCAATACAGCACCTAATGCCGCGATGGGGGCAAACAGGATGACGCTATATCCGCGATAGGCTGCAAGCATCAGCAGGCCCAGCGCTGCCAGGGCGATTAATACACTCATCATGACTCCTCAATATCATTGTTATAGTGGGGTACAGAAAGAGAAGTTACGGTTTCAGGGCAAAGCGCAGTTGATGCTCTCTGCGTTGTTGGATGTACTCTTTGCGCGAATCATCCCAGCGATAAAATCCCTGGCCGCTGCGCAACCCGGTATCACCGTTGGCGACCTTGTCAGCGACCAGCGACATCATGTCGCTACCTGTTGCCAGCTCCGGTAACAGATGCCGACAAATGTCCTGTACCGTAGAAAGACCGGTCATATCAGCCGCCTCCAGCGGGCCAACCATGGCATAGCGTCGTCCGAGCGAGGCACGCATTACCTGATCCACCACCTCCGCGCTGGCGATACCGCTTTTAACGATATGCAACGCTTCACGCAGCAGGGCGAATTGCAGACGGTTGCCGACAAACCCTGGCGCGGCGCGATCGAGCACGACCGCTTCCAGTTGCATCGACAGCAGTAGTTGTTGTAATTCATGAAGATATTCCGCCTTCGTTGCAGTCCCCGGCACAATTTCAACCAGCGGAATAAAGTGCGGCGGGTTCCAGAAATGGGCGATTAGCAACCGCTCGGGATGGACAAGTTTTTCTGCCAGGGCATCGGGTGGCAATCCGCTGGTATTACTGGCGATCACCGCCTCCGGTGCGATCAGCTTTTCCAGTTGCGCATACAGCGCATGTTTAAGTTCGAGGCGTTCCGGGATGGCTTCAATCAGCAAGCCGCACGCGGCAATATCCTGTAGCGACGTCGTACCGTGTAGACGGTTCATAACCGATGCTTTTTCGCTTAGAGCAAATTGTTCAGTAGCAATAAGCTCATCCACAATATCGCTGGCAATATGGCTAATTTCCGCAATTCGGCTGCTATCGGTGTCGTACAACCAGATATCGTGACCAAAGCGGGCAAAGTGGGTGGCGATGCCAACGCCCATTAAACCTGCGCCAAGTACGCAGATAGAATTATTTTGCATGAGATACCCCCTCTGGACGCTCTACTGCCAGTGCGACCCCCTGACCACCGCCTACGCACAGTGTGGCCAACCCTTTGGCGGCGTTGCTGCGGGCCATTTCATGCAGCAGGGTCACCAGAATCCGGCACCCGGACGCGCCAATCGGATGACCCAGCGCGATCGCGCCGCCATTGACGTTAACTTTGCTGCTGTCCCAGTTCAGAGATTCGCCAACCGCCAGCGCTTGTGCGGCAAATGCTTCATTGGCTTCAATGAGATCAACATCGTTCAGCGTCCAGCCAGCCCGTTTCAGACACTGAAGTGACGCTTCTACTGGCCCAATGCCCATAATGGCCGGATCGACGCCGGAAACCGCGTAGCCCGCCACCCGTCCCAGAACCGGCAAATTGAGTTCTGCGGCTTTGGCGGCGCTCATTAGCATCACCGCCGCGGCGCCATCATTGATTGAAGAAGCATTCCCGGCGGTCACCGTACCGTTTCCTGGCCGAAACGCTGGCTTGAGCTGCGCCAGCTTATCGGCCTGAGTATCCGGGCGAGGCTGTTCGTCACGGTCCACTACACGCGGCGGTTTTTTCCCCTGCGGAACGCTGACTGGGGTAATCTCCGCACTAAAACGACCGGCTTCAATCGCGGCAGCCGCTTTTTGCTGGGAGTGCAAAGCAAATGCGTCCTGTTGCTCACGACTGATAACAAACTTATCCGCGAGATTTTCCGCGGTAATGCCCATGTGATAGTCGTTGAAGGCATCCCACAAACCGTCATGTACTACGCTGTCTTTCAGGCTGGCATGACCCAGGCGCAGACCTGCCCGCGCGCCGTCGAGAAAATAGGGCGCGTTGCTCATGCTCTCCTGCCCACCGGCAATCACAATTTGCGCATCACCGCAGCGAATCGTCTGTACCGCCTGATGCACCGCCTTCAGACCCGAGCCGCACACCAGATTAATGGTTAGCGCTGGCGTAGTGACCGGCAAACCCGCACGTACCGCCGTCTGTCTGGCAGGGTTTTGACCACAGCCCGTCGTGAGTACCTGACCCAAAATCACTTCATCAATTTGCTCTGGTGCCAACGCCGTTTTTTCCAGCAGGGAACGGATCACCACCGAACCGAGTTCAACCGCCGAAAGCGGCGCCAGCGCGCCATGAAAACTGCCAATCGGGGTGCGCGTTGCCGCGACAATAACAACATCCTGCATGGTCAGCTCCTCAGTTAAATTGCATTTCGGGGACATTTTCAGGCACGATCAGCTTGCCGGCGGTTCTGGCGACGATTTCATCCACGCTGATACCCGGGGCGCGTTCA
This sequence comes from Citrobacter sp. EC_71, assembly GCF_019584005.1. NCBI lineage: Bacteria > Pseudomonadati > Pseudomonadota > Gammaproteobacteria > Enterobacterales > Enterobacteriaceae > Citrobacter > Citrobacter sp. EC_71. Next base: position 144,640 of record NZ_VDAY01000003.1, on the reverse strand, counting down.
CGCAGAATGAACGCCCCATCGGCAATCTCCAGCAGCGCCAGATCGGTAAGCACGCGTTTGATGCAGGCCACGCCGGTCAGCGGCAGAGTGCATGCAGGAAGCAATTTTGACTCACCGCTTTTGGAGGCATGGGTCATTACCACGATGATGTTGTCGGCTCCGGCCACCAGGTCCATTGCGCCGCCCATGCCTTTCACCATTTTTCCGGGGATCATCCACGAGGCGATATTGCCCTTAACATCGACTTCAAACGCGCCGAGCACCGTCAGGTCAACGTGGCCGCCGCGGATCATCGCGAAGGATTGCGCCGAGTCGAAAATCGCTGCGCCTTTGCGCGCCGTCACGGTCTGTTTTCCGGCGTTAATCATGTCCGCATCAATCTCGTCTTCAGTAGGAAACGGCCCCATACCCAGCAAACCGTTTTCCGATTGCAGCATCACGTCCATACCATCGGGGATGTAGTTCGCCACCAGAGTGGGAATACCAATCCCAAGGTTGACGTAATAACCGTCGCGCAGCTCACGGGCGACACGCATTGCCATTTGTTCACGCGTTAACATGGTCAGGCTCCTTTCTGGCGCAGGGTGCGTTGTTCAATACGTTTTTCAAATTGCCCCTGAATAATGCGGTTAACAAAAATTCCGGGGGTATGAATCGCAGAGGGATCCAACTCGCCAGGGGGGACGATCTCTTCGACTTCCACTACGGTAATGCGCCCGGCAGCGGCCATCAGCGGATTAAAATTCTGTGCGGTATGGCGATAGATAACATTGCCGTACCAGTCGGCTTTCCAGCCTTTGACCAGCGCAAAATCCCCGGTTATGGCCTGCTCTAAAATGTACGGACGTCCGGCAAACTCGCGCACCTCTTTTCCTTCGGCCACGGGGGTTCCGTATCCGGTCGCGGTGAAGAAAGCGGGGATCCCCGCGCCGCCAGCGCGCAACTGCTCCGCCAGCGTGCCTTGCGGCGTCAGGATGGCTTCCAGTTCGCCACTAAGCACCTGCTTTTCAAACAGCGCGTTTTCCCCCACATAAGATGCGACCACTTTGCGCACCTGACGCGTTTCCAGCAGCACGCCGAGGCCAAAACCGTCCACGCCGCAGTTGTTTGACACCACGGTAAGTCCCTGAACTTCCCGACGACGTACTTCGGCAATCAGATTTTCAGGGATCCCACACAAGCCAAAACCGCCCGCCAGCAGCGTCATGTTGTCGGTCAGTCCTTCCAGCGCCTCTTGATACGTGGCGACCCGTTTATCCAGTCCAGCCATATACTTGCCCCTCCTGTTGTCCTTGCCGACATCATTGGGGGAGAAAAATGATTTGTTAATTTTAAATTTGTGACTCACTCATTGGGTTTTTTTATCAATTTAATGTTAATTAAAGGTATTCAACAGGTTAAAGGAATGCGAAATGGGAATGAGCATCAAACAGTTACGCGCGTTTTTAGCGGTAGCTCACACTCTGAATTTCGCTCATGCCAGTGAAAGACTGAATATGTCGCAACCCGCATTAAGCCTGGCGATTAAAGGACTGGAGGATTCGTTAGGTGGAGCTTTACTGTTGAGAACTACCCGCAAAGTGACCCTTACGCAGGAAGGGGAAACGTTGCTGAATATGGGGCGACAGCTGCTTGCGGACTGGGAGAACACGGAAGAGGCAATGCGCCAGCGATTCACGCTGCAACGCGGTAAAATCTCTATTGCCGCCATGCCTTCATTTGCCGCTAACGTCCTGCCATCGGTACTAAAAACGTTTCGTGATTCCTATTCTGGTATCAACGTAACGGTTCACGATGTGATTAACGAACAGGTCATTGAGATGGTGAGTGAAGGGCGGGTAGAGATGGGTATTGCCTTCGAACCGGACTATTCCGGGCATCTGCATTTCACCCCGCTTGGCGTGGATCGTTTTATTGCGATTGTCCCGCCAACCTGCCGACTGGCAGGGCGGGATCGTATTGCATGGCGTGAACTGCTGACGCTGGATTTCATCACCCTGCAACGTCCTTCCGCCGTGCGTCTGATGCTGGAAGAACAGCTGGTGCAAAGCGGGCATTCGCTGGAGGTGGCGCTGGAGAGCCATCAGCTGGTGACCGTTGGCCGGCTGGTGGCTAAGGGCCTGGGCGGCAGCGCGGTACCTGCGCTGTGCCGTACGCAAATGACTGAATTAGGCGCAACCTGTATCGATCTGGACACGCCGGTGATCCAGCGTCGGATCGGCGTTCTGCGTTCGGCACATCATAAGTTATCTACCGCCTCCGAAGTGCTGGTGGAAACACTGAAAAAGGCGTATTGCACCTGATTTTCCGCCGCATTCAGCGCATGTTAACCGCCCGCCAGCAGCGAACTTCACTTCCCGTTTCGCTGGTCAGCAAGGCCTGTTTATTCTCACAGCCACGGATCGCCAACGGACATCTGTCACGAAAAAAACAGCCCTCGGGCAGCGTTCGGTTCCCCGGTAGTTCGGTTTTCCGTAACACTAAATCCTCCGCCAGCGGTGCTCCCGTTTTCGGAACTGATTCCAGTAATAATCGCGTGTAGGGATGGGCAGGATGAGTAAGAACCTGCTGCGTTTCACCCAGTTCAACAATTTGCCCAAGGTACATCACCGCCACGCGATCACTCATATGGCGAACCACCGACACGTTATGCGATATCAGCACATAGGTCAGATTTCTGCGGACCTGCAATGACACCAGCAGATTAAGAATTTGCGCCTGCACGGAAATATCCAGCGCCGAAGTGGGTTCATCCAGTACGATCACGTCCGGCTCAGACGACAACGCCCGGGCAATGGCAATACGCTGACGCTGCCCGCCGGAGAACGCATGCGGCAGACGGTCGAGATATTCAGGGCGGATCCCTACCTGTTGCGCCAAATCTTCGGCAAGAATACGGCGTTCACGCTCGGAGCTTCGTTTCTGGATCCACACCGGTTCGGTGATAATTCGCCACACCGGCAAACGCGGATCAAGCGATGAAAGCGGGTCCTGAAAGACCATCTGCATGCCACTGTGCTGCTTGTCATTGTGGCGAGAGTAGTTTCCCTGACTCGGTTGCAGCATCCCCATCAGCAGTTGCGCCAGCGTACTTTTTCCGCAGCCCGACTCACCGACAATCCCCAGCGTTTCTCCCTGACGAATCTGTAAGTCCAGACCGTTGAGCGCATGCACCCGTTCGGTAACCTTGCCGAGCCAGTTTTTACGCGCGGGAAAGCTGACATGAACATCCTGCAGGGCCAGTAAAAATTCAGACATGTGTTGTCTCCAGTTGCGGATACCAGCAGGCAGATTGTTGATCCGCGCCTCCCTGACTGCTTAATGCAGGCGTCTCGTCACAGCGAGGGCCAGCCGCAAAACAGCGCTCACGAAATGCGCATCCGGTCGGTAAGCGGGTTAAATTCGGTACGGTGCCGGGAATGGCAGGCAGCAATGCGCGCGGTTCGCCGTGTTCCGGCGCACATTTCAGCAAGCCGATGGAATAGGGGTGCGTCGGATGCTGAATAACGGTTGGTGTAGGGCCGCTCTCAATCACGCTTCCGGCATACATGACGTATAACCGGTCGCACAATTGTGAAACCACCGCCATATCATGGCTGATAAATAGCACCGCTGTCCCGCTGGCGCGCGCTTTTAGCTTCAGCAAACGCAGCACCTGCAGTTGTACCGTGACGTCAAGTGCGGTGGTCGGTTCATCGGCAATGATCAGTTCCGGCTCGCAGGAAAAGGCCAGCGCAATCATCACCCGCTGGCGCATACCGCCGGAAAGCTCAAACGGGAAACGTTTCATCACTTCCGCCGCGTCCGGAATTTGCATCTCCTCCAGTAAAGCGATGGCTTTCTGGCGAGCATCCGCGCGGCTTAACGCCTGGTGATGGCGGATAACTTCCACCATCTGCTGGCCGATACGTCGCGTGGGATTAAGCGCGGTCATGGGCTCCTGGAAGATCATGGCGACGCGTGCGCCACGCCATTGGCGCATCTGCTTTTCGCTGGCGTTGAGCACATCTTCACCCAGCAGCGAAACGCGTCCCTGGTGAATATGATAACTGCCCTCCGGCAGCAGCCGCATGGTAAGCATCGCCGTCACGGACTTGCCGGAACCGGATTCACCGACCACGCCGACAATTTCTCCACGGTTGATATGCAGCGAAACATGATTCAGCGCATGCACGTCAGCTTTATAGCCGGGGAAACTCAGATGCAAATCCTCAATTTCCAGTACGGGTTGTGTCATGACTGTTTTCCTCCGGCTTTTGGATCCAGCAGGTCGCGAATACCATCGCCAAAAAGATTAAAGCCCACGGCGGTAATCAAAATTGCGGCACCGGGAAAGGCGCAATACCACCACTGATCAAGCACGTAGTTGCGGCCAATCGCCACCATCGCCCCCCATTCCGCGCTGGGTTGCTGTGCGCCCAGACCAATAAACCCGAGCGTGGCGGCCATCAGGATCGCACTGCCGATATCCAGCGATGCCTGCACAATCAGCGGTGGCAGAGAGTTACGTAAAATGTGCCAGCTAATCAGATGCCAGCGTGAAGCGCCGTAGGTCCGCGCAGCCTGCACATAGGTAAACTGACGCACCACTAACGTCTGGCCGCGGGCAAGGCGCACATAAAAAGGAATACGTACGACTGCAATTGCCAGCATGGCGTTGAACAGGCTGGGTCCCAGCGCGGCGGCCAGTGCCATCGTCAGCACCAGCGAAGGGATGGACAGCATGATGTCCATTATTCGCATAATGATGGCATCGGCGCGTCCGCCCATGACACCAGACAGACAACCCAGCAGCGAACCCAATCCACCGGCAATTCCCACCACCACCAGACCAGCGACGACCGACTGCTGGCTTCCGACCAGTACGCGGCTGAACAGATCGCGGCCCACTTCATCGGTACCAAACCAGTGAGCGGCAGATGGTGGCAGCAGGCGCGCACTTAAATTGATGGCATTAGGATCGTAAGGCGTAATCCACGGTGACAGCACCATCAGCAACAGTATCAGTACAATGATGACCCCGCCTACCAGCGTCAGCGGGCTGCTTTTCATCATCCAGAACAATTTCGCCCAGTCCGTGCGACGGCGTGATGTCTGCGGGGCGGTCGGCGTTTCTTGGGTGAGCATCATTCAGCACCCCCGCGTCCAATTCGTGGGTCAATCCACAGGTAGAGTAAATCCACCACCAGGTTGACCAGCACATAAGCGAAAGAGACCACTACGGCAAATCCCATCACCGCCGGGAAGTCGAGCGCCTGAATCGACGTTACTACCCAGGCGCCCATTCCCGGCCAGGCGAATACCGTTTCGGTTAGTACCGCACCGTAGAGCAGATCGCCCAATGCCAGGCCGAGAACCGTTATTGATGGGATAAGCGCATTCGGCAACGCGTAACACAACACGATGTACCAGCCCGGCAGCCCGCTGGCGCGCGCGGTACGAATGTAATCTTCACTCAGTTGCTCCAGCATAGCGGAGCGAATCTGGCGGGCAACGATCCCTAAGTGCACAAAAGCCAGCGTCAGTGATGGTAGGATCAGGTGCTGGAGCGCATTGAAAAAGACTTCACCATTGCCTTCCAGCAGGGCATCAATCAGGTAGAACCCAGTGACATGAGCCGGTGGATCCAGCCAGTCGTCTAACCGACCACCGCCGGGCAAAATTTGCAGATGACCGTAAAACAGCACGATAACCCCCAGCCCCAGCCAGAATGCAGGCGTGGAGATGCCGGTAATCGCCATCAGGCGAACGAGGTGATCAAGCCAACGGTTGCGCCAGACCGCAGATAAAATACCTAACGGAATACCGATCACCAGCGCCAGCAGCAAAGAGCAGAAAGCCAACTCCAGAGTAGCGGGAAAGAAGATACGCAGCTCATCCAGTACCGGACGACCGGTGCGAATGGATGTGCCTAAATCTCCGTGAAAGATATCGCTCACATAGCGAAAGAACTGCACATATAGCGGCTGGTTCAGCCCCAGTTGTTGGCGAATATTTTCGACTATCTCATCGCTGGCGCGATCGCCCGCCAGCAACCGCGCGGGGTCGCCTGGGATCAGGTGCGAAATAATAAAGGTGATCACGCAAACACCGATAACCACCAGAATAAGACCCCAGCATCGCTGGCGTAAAATGCTCCAGAACGTCATTAGCTTCCCCTTGCGGAGCCTGAGTGGCTCCGCATCAACGTGGCTTATTTACTCATGGTGGAGATGTTGAAGACCTGTTCCAGCATGGGGTTAAATACAAATCCTTTGACGTCTTTGTTCATCGCCAGTTGATAGTTTTTCTGGAATAAATAGACGTAGGCCGCTTCATCAATCACGATGGTTTGCGCCTGCTGGTAATCATTGGTTCTGGCGACCGGATCGGTGGTGGCTAATGCGCTACGCAGCAGCTTATCGACCTCACTATTTTCGTAGAACGAACGGTTACCCGGCAGACCTTTTTTATCTGACTCAAACCAGTAGTTCATAAACATGTACGGGTCGGCGAAATCCGGACTCCAGTTGCCGATAGCAATGTCGTAATCCCCTTTACCCACACGGTCACGCATGGTGGCATTCGCCAGTTTTTCCAGCTTCACCTTAATACCCAGCTTGTTGAGACTGGCCTGGGTTGAGAGGGCAATCGGCTCCCAGTTAGGGTCATTATCTGAATACAAGAAGCTCAGGCTTTCGGGTTTGCTCGTGACTTTGTCCCATGCAGCTTTCGCTTTGGCTTCATCAAAACTGTATTGCATAGCCTTGTCATCAAAACCCCACATTCCTTCAGGGATCGGACCGCGCATCTGTTTACCATTGCCACTGAGGATCCCATTCACCATGCCCTTATAATCGGTGGCCCACGAGATGGCGCGGCGTAAATCCACCTGATTGAGCGGCGCTTTACTGTTGTTCAGATACAGATAGGTCACGCGCAGTGAGGGATAATCCGCTACGTTAACTTTGCCTTCCTGTTTTAAAGCGGCAAGCTGGTCGACAGGAAGCGCATCGGCAATGTCGATATCGCCACGCGACAATTGCAGGCGACGGGAAGCGCTTTCACCGATGATTTTTACCGAAACCCGCTTAAACGTTGGTTTGGCCCCGGAATAATGCGGGTTTGGCACCAGCACCAGCTGTTGTCCTTTTTGCCAGCTTTTCAGCATGAAAGGACCGGAGCCTGCTGTGTTCTGCGCCAGGAATCCGCGGGCATCATCTGCCGCGTGCTCTTTTAAGACAGCCGGATTGATAATTGAGGCCCCGTCATTTGCCAGCGTATACAGGAAGGGTGCGAACGGCTGGCTGAGGGTAAATTTCACCGTGTTGTCATCAATGGCCTCAATCTTCAGATCTTTCGGGAATGCTTCAGCGGGTCCCTGGCCAATTTTGAGCAGGCGCTCAAAGGATTGTTTCACCGCATCAGCTGTCACCGGCGTACCGTCGGCGAATTTGGCATCGTTTTTCAGGGTAAACGTCCACTCTTTCTGATCGTCAGAGGCTTTCCAGCCGCTGGCTAAATCACCTTCAACTTCCGTGGAGCCTTTACCGCCTTCGGTTTTGTACTGAACCAAACGTTGATAAGAGGGATAGGTGACCGTCCAGTCGTTGTTATCGATGGTCACGGCCGGGTCGAGCGTCTGCGGATCGGCGGCTTTACCGATGACCAGCATATCTTTAGGCACGGCGGCCTGCGCGGCAGGCAGGGCAAATGCCAGCGCAACGGCGATCAGAGCGGGGCGAAAAAACGCATTTAACGCAGGTGTAGTCTTCATAACCAGGCTCCAGAATTAAAAGGGATGTTGTGTTGTTATGGGGGGAACAGGGAAACAGGCTATCTGGTCGTCAAGCAGCGGATAACGGGCGGCATCAGGCAATTCAAAATGCCACCACTCGCTGTTAATGCCGACAAAACCGCCACCGAACATAATGGCGTTGAGTAGCAACCGGTTACGCTGCGCGGCCGGTGGAACAGAAGGGTGCCAGGCATGGGAACGGTCGTGCATCTCATCAAAATCAGCGCCCATATCGAGGACATTGCCACGATCGTCCATCAGCGTAACGTCGATGGCTGTTCCGCGGCTGTGATTGGATCCAATCGCCACATCGACGACGTACTGGGGATCCGGACACGCATTCCACAGCACCGCCTGCGCCTGCTGGGGGCGATACGCGTCATACACTACAAGCTTCAGGCCCGCCAGTTGCGCGATACTGATGCTTTTAGCCAGCGCGGTTACCGCCTCGCGGTGTAACAGGCAGCGCGCTTCCCGGTAGATAGGCGCGCCGGTAATGTTGTCGGCAGTGGCGTATTTGAGATCGATATGCAGCGACGGGAATATCACCGACAGATCGACCAGTTCTGGGGTTTCTGACATAGCACATTTCCTGTTTATTGTTCGAATTGACCAAACTGTTGTTGTAACTGGCGATTGGTTTGCAGGCGTCCTGCGAGGGAATCACCAAGTTGCTCCACCACCGCAGAAAGTAATAAGTTGAACAGACAGCTCACGGGAGCCAGAGAATCCCAGAAATGTCCGGTGTCAGTTTTTACCTGGAGTAAATCAAGGGCATAATCTCTGGCCCACGGACACCACACATCGGTGATCAGCGCCAGTGGAATCTGGCGTTCTGTCGCGACGCGGCAATATTGTCGGGAGATGGCGGAGTAGGCGCGCATGTCGGTGATCACCACGTATGGCTGGTTAAATCCCGAATTCAGCGACTCGACCCAACTGCCGGAAAGCCCCTCGGAGTAGCTGACTTTAGGCCGCAGGTATTCAAGATGACTAAAAAAGGCGTTGGCAATCCCACGCGTAGATTGGATTCCGAGGATGTAAACCGCTTCCGCATGCGCCAGCTGCTGCGCAATGCGTAAAAATGTATCGCTTTGCGCGAGTTGATAGACGTGGGTAATGGCGTCGATTTCCAGTAACAGCGACTGCTGCGCGCGATCTGGCAGGGTTTGTTGCTGGTGCCAGGAATCCAGCCGCTCGTTCATTCCCCAGGGTTGATAGGGGACTACGGGCAGCTCACGCAGGCTGGCTTTTGCATCCTCCAGATTGCGAAAGCCCAGTTTACGCAGGTAGCGCCCTACGGTAATACCGCTGGTTCCTGCCGCTTTAGCGATGCCATCCGCAGTTTCAAAAGGGATCTGTACACCATGGGCTAACAGCCATCCGGCTACGCGCTTTTCGCTCGGCGTAAGCTGGCTGAAGGTCTGTTCTATGCGGGTAAATAATTCAGGTTTCGCTGTCATTACCTTCTCGCTGTTAGTTGTCTGTCAGATTACCGCTCACTGTTAGTGAATTAACAATGCAGGACGCGTGCCAGGTCGCTAACAGCTGCACGCAGGCTGTTTTTGTTAAAACACAAACCATATTCATTAACTAATGATCAACATTTGTGCAGCGTAGTTCAGTTTTGGTGCAGCGACAGCAGAGCGGGGTATGAATATGCCGATTTCGTCGGAACGATCACATTGTCGACAACATTTCCTCTCAAACATCAGAATCAGTAATGGTAAATATAACTTTCAGCCAAATGAATAATGGCAATCTTTATTCTTATTACGGTAGGGGTATTATTTTTTGCGAACTACATTAACGGTTTGAAGCGCGAGTGTAGATATTATCTATATTATAAATGGAGTACTACAATGAATAAATTCTCCCTTTCTACAGCAGGTATTCTGGTCGCAGCGCTGTTAACCAGTGTTAGCGTCAATGCAGCCACTGATAGCGCGAAAACTGAAGTGACACCGAAAGGCATGAGCTGCCAGGAGTTCATCGATCTGAACCCGCAGACCATGGCTCCGGTGGCTTTCTGGGTGCTCAATGAAGATGAAGATTTCAAAGGTGGTGATTACGTCGACTATAACGAAACCGTCACGACCGCAGTACCTCTGACCGTAGAACTTTGTAAAAAACATCCGCAGAGTGAATTAAGCAAAATAAAAGACGAAATCAAAAAAGAATTATCAAAATAAAATTAAAGCGTTATTAAAACCCGGCCAAAGTGCTGGGTTTTGCTATTTGTGACGCTGTCACTTATTTATTTTGCAATACTTAAGGAAAGTTTATAAAGATAAAAATGCCGGTGCCGATACTGGGTAAAAGTTAGCCTTTTGCAGAAGGAGTTTGTATGGTCTGGTATCCTACTCGTATTTCAACGCGTTTAACCATTGGCGGCATTCTGCTGCTTGCAGTCACTACACTTGTTATTGTTGCGATTATGCTCTGGCGAGGGCAGCCGCGCGTGGTTGAAATCAATACCGCCCTGATCGAAGAAACGGGGCAAGGTTTAACCCGTCAGTTAAGTACCGTGTTGTCGCGAATTGAAGGTGAGACCGTCGGTTTGTCGCGACTGGCCGAAGTGCTGCCCAACGATGAATCGCTGTACCAAAGCGTTGTTCCGCATTTGATTGGTGAAGATAAAGAGTCGATCATTACCGGCGGCGGCATCTGGCCAGAGCCAGACGCTTTCACAGCAGGCGTAGAAAAGCGCAGCTTTTTCTGGGCGCGTAACGCTGAAGGAAAGCTGATGTATTCCAACGACTATAACGTCGAAGGATCAAGCGGATACCACAATGAAAGCTGGTATCAGCATGCCAAAGGTCATTCACAAAACAGCTGCTTATGGTCTGATGTTTACCAGGACGCCAGTTCCGGGGTCAACATGGTAACCTGCAGCGTTCCTTACCAACTGGCCGGTAAGTTTGCCGGCGTCGCCACTACCGATATTCGTCTGGATAACGTTGCCACCTTTATGCAACAGCAGGGAAATAGCACCGGCGGTTACGCGTTCGTGGTGGATAAACAGGGACAACTTCTCTATTTCCCGCAGGCCGACCTGACAAAACACAAAACCATTAACGAGCTAGCGCAAAGCGCGCAATGGCTTATCCCGGTGGAAAACGGTCTTAAATCTTTACGTCCGGCAGATGGAGTGAAAACGATTACGCTTGCCAATGACAATGTGTTGAATACGCCGTCCCGGGTAATGCTATTCCCGATGGCGGATACCGGCTGGGTCGTGGGGCTGGTGACGCCTGAATCACGCATCGTCGGTCTCGCCAAAGTGATGATGCAGGACGTGCTGGAAGTGTTGATCCCAATTATGACGCTATTGCTGGTGGGATCCTGGCTGGTGGTTCGCCGACTGATTTCGCGTCTCGATGATACCCGCCAGGCACTCGATGATATTGCGCAGGGCGAAGGCGATCTTACACGTCGTCTGGATGTACGCGGTAAAGATGAGATTTCGGCTATCGCCGAGGCGTTTAATCTTTTCGTCGATAAAATATCAGCCATCCTGATCACCGTCAGAAGCAGCAGCGTGGTGGTGGCGAATAATGCCGTCAGCCTGGCTGACAGCAATATGGAACTCTCATCTCGCGTCACGCAGCAAGCCGCTGCGCTGGAAGAGAGTTCGGCGGCGATGGAACAGTTAAATGCGACCGTTCACCAAAATGCGAGTAATACACAACTGGCAGATGAGCTATCCGATAGCACCGCGCAAACGGCCAACCGTTGCGGTGATGTCATGCAGGGCGTGATCTCAACAATGGATAACGTCAGCGCGTCATCCGGGAGAATGGTAGAAATTGTCGCGGTGATTGACAGCATTGCGTTCCAGACCAATATTCTCGCCCTGAACGCCGCCGTTGAAGCCGCCAGAGCGGGCGATGCAGGTAGAGGATTCGCGGTTGTCGCCTCTGAAGTACGTACGCTGGCCCAGCGTAGCGCCACTGCCGCGCAGGAAATTAAAGCATTGATTGATGAATCTGTATCACATGTTGGTAGCGGGAGTCAGCAAATTCACAATGCAGGCGAACGGCTGGGAGAACTGGTCAGTAACGTACGGCAGGTGCGTCAGTTGATGGGAGAAATACGCGTTGCAGGCGAAGAACAGCGTAAAGGCGTTTCCGAAGTCACGCTGGCCGTTACCGAAATGGACAGCACCGTTCAGCAGAATGCCTCGTTAATTGATGATGCCGCCGCACGTACACAGGCCCTGAAAGAGGAGGCGGAACAACTGGCGCTGCTGGTCTCGTCGTTTAGATTACCAGAACCCGCTACTGTCTGAGCGTCGAGTGAAGTCCGGGTGCAGCTATCGCACCCGGACAGTCGATTAATGATCAAGGTACAGGTAGTGCATCCAACTGGTCATGCGCAAGAGTATTTTCCGTAGCAATGATAATGCTTCAAAATGCTGAGCTGAATAGACGGCAACCTGAGCGGCAACACCGTCTGGGAGTTGCTGTTCAGCCTGATTATTATCAACTTCGATACTGACCAGCACTTTGTTACTGCCCGGTGTGACGTTTAAGGATTGCAATGTTCCCTGGGCATAATAAGCCCCGGTAGGGATCACGGGGGCAACACTGACGACTTTTCCTTGTATTACTTGTCCCGGCAAGCCATTGAAGACAATCTCAGCGTCATCCCCCACATTAAGACGTAAGATCGAATTTTGACGAAATGCCGCAACAATTTGGTTTTTGTGCGCAGGAATAAACACCATAACAGGCTTAAAAGGCAGTCTCGACGCATAGGTTCCAGGACGAACCAGTAATTGGCTGACATAACCGTCGCTGGGGGCGCGAACAATGGTTTGCTCATAATTAAATCGAGCCTCATCAATTTGAGCTTGCAGACTGGCGATCTGCGAGTTTTGTCCATGAATGGTGCTGTCGAGTTCTTTCTGGATACTGTTCAGTTCAGCATTGGCGGCGTTCATCGCCGCGTCCTGAGCCAGATAATCCTGGCGCGCAGTATCAATATCATTGGCAGTAAATGGGTTCACTTTTGCCTGACTGCCTTTCTGGTAGCGCTGATAGTTTTTGTAATATTTATCACGTTCAGCCCTGGCCTGTTCTAGCTGCAGTCGCGCGCTATTGCGTTTCTCCTCAAGGGCCAGAACGTCATGTTTTGCCGTAACAATGTCCGCTTCAAGCTTTTCCAGTTTAGCTTTATAACGGGCAGGATCGATTTTAAACAGTACATCTCCTTTTTTTATTGGTGTGTTAATTTTATCCGTTACTTCTGAAACCACCCCGGTAACTTGCGGAACAACGGGAATGCCCACAACCAATTTTTGTGCATCTTCTGTATAGGGATGATTATAATTCATGGTAAGGATCAGTGCCCCAAGCATGACCACGCCCCCCAATACCGCTGAGGGTAATGTCCACTTATTCAACGGAACCTTAAATACTTTAAAAATGACGTAAACGATAGCGGCGTAGGTTAATGTTAATAATATTTCCACGATTAATTTACCTTTGGATCCTGCGGGCTGTATGCGCTATTAGTTTGTTCATGTGTTTTTTCCAGTATCGCAATCCGCGCGCTTAGCTCAGCGATATTATGTCCTGAGGTATTTCCATGCCAGCCATGCTTATCATTGTATAATGTTGCCCAAATCCAGAGAAATGGCCAAATCGCATGTAACGTAAATAAACTGACCCAACCCGCGACATGTATGGCATCGAGGTGAGGGTGGTTGCGTTTCTTAGCGATCTCGTATGGGATGTCGTGCAAGATTAATACGCCATAAAAAATAATTAAGAACACCAGGATGAGTATTGCTAATGATAAATAATTGAGCAACATAGGAACTCCAATAAGAACCATTTTTATTGGCCGACATTATCGCTGCATTTTTATTAGCAAGTAGTTTTAATGTATTGCAAGTATAAAATCAGACTTTCTTGTAAGGCTAATGTTAATAATCAAATCCAAAAATGGACTTTTCAGGTTTGATTTTTTCTCTATTACCGATAATCATTAATAAGATTATTTAGTGAATTATACTGAGCCTTCTATGACCAGCAATACTGAACAAACCGGTAGCAGCGAAGAACTCCTTGCGACTAATATAACCAAACTTTTCAAGGCATTACTGCCACTTTCTGAAGCCCAATCGCTATATCGTAGCGGTTCTTTTATTATGGATTCTCAGGGGGAGAACGGGATCTGGTTGTTGACCGAAGGTAGAATCGTCATTCGCCGACGCACTGATGGGCTAATCCTGGCCAGTCAGCAGGCACCGATGATGCTGGGAATGGCCGAGTTCTTTCTTCCTACAGGGCATAACTTTTATGATATTGAAGCGGTCAGCCCATGTACTACTCATGTAGTAAAGAAAACGGATTTCATGACTATCGTTAACCGTGAGCGACTCTGGGAATCTGTGGCAATAGTTGAAGCCTATATTATTCAGGTAATGAGCCAGCGCGATCGCCTGATCACCAGTCGAACCGCAACTGATATGGTTTGGGGACATCTTGAACTTTTACAACAAGAGCCTGATGACATCAAAAAAAGAATCCCGGCGGTACAATATATCAGGGAGCGAACCGGACTTTCTCGCAGCACCATTATGGATACGCTTGCCCGGTTAAAACGACAGGGCGCGATCCAGCTGCACCGTGGTCATTTAGTCTGCATAGCGGCAGATTAATCACCGCACCCGACCATGATTTAAATACATTATAATGGGTTTTATCGCGGACTTGTGGCGTTAAATCCATTAAAACATATGTTATCCGCTTTGTATTAATCTCGACTTAACTCTATAATATTGTGTGTAAACTGGCATTTATCCAAATAAGGCCCAATATTATGGATTTAACGCTCAATACAGCTACTGACATCGTCAAACTGCTCTGTAACAGATTACGTAAAGAACGACTCGCGCGGCAAATGACGCAGGCTGAGGTTGCCGCGCGTTCAGGTGTCGGTGTGAATACCGTTTCGAATCTGGAAACAGGTAAGAATGTGGGATTTGAGAATCTGGTCAAAGTCGCAATGGTGTTAGGCTATGGCGATGCGCTGGAGGGTTTATTCAAACCCAAGATTGACAGTCTGGATGATATTTTGCGTTACGAGAAGAGCGCGGCACGCCAGCGGGTGAAAAGGAAAAATTCTGATGCCTGAACAAGTTGATGTCTTTTATGAAGGCTGGGGTGAAAAATGGCTGTGGGGAAAACTGGTGTCTTCCACAGCCCTGACCGGACGCCCGTTGATCGCCTTTGAATACAGTGAAGACGCCATACGTAAGGGACTGGAACTGTCCCGGCTGATGTTACCGCTGAACGGCCCACGTTTACGCAGGGATTTTCCGGCTCATCAATTGGGATTACCTGGACCAGTCTATGATTCGCTACCTGATGGCTGGGGTATGCTGTTGATGGACCGATTATTTAAACGTCGCGGACTAAACGCAGCGCGCATAGGTCCTTTGGAGCGGTTAACCTGGGTCGGCAACAACGCGATGGGCGCCATGACATTCCAGCCCGTTCAGTCAGATGTCGAGAAGATTTCAAAAGAGGATGTTCCTCTCGAACAACTGGCCGCAGAGGTGCAGGAAGTCTTGAGTGGAGACGGCGGGGAATTCTTGCAAAAATTGCTTCAGATGGGCGGTTCGCCGCAAGGGGCAAGGCCAAAAGCGCTACTTTATCGTGACAGTGTCACGTCAAAATTCACCACTGCTCCGCTGCCCGGGAGCGAAAGCTGGCTGATTAAATTTCCCGCCAGGCATGAGCATGCTGAAGTATGCGCCATCGAAGCTGTTTATGCTGAATGCTTGCGTCAATGTGGGATTAGCACGCCCGATACGGCATATTTTGATCTGCCTGGTGGGCAGGCGGCCTTTGCCACCCGCCGTTTCGACCGTGACCAGTCAATACGTATTCCAATGCAGAGTCTGGCGGCTCTAACCGGCGCAAATTACCAGTTACCCGGTGCTTTAGATTACCGGGATTTTCTGCGCGCCACGCAGATCTGTACCAATGATGTCAGAGAAAAGGCGAAAGCGTTCGAACGCGTGGTTTTCAACGTGGCATTCAACAATCGTGACGATCATCCGAAGAATTTTGCTTATTTAATGTCAGCCGATGGAAACTGGACTCTGGCTCCGGCTTACGACGTCACCTGGTTTGAAGGACCCGGCGGGTACCACCAAATGGACGTGCTGGGGGAAGCGCTGGATATCGAAAGAAAGCACCTTCAGTTGCTTGGCGTTCAGGAAGCTGAGCTCTCTGCTGACGAGGTGAACGCCATAATCGAAAAGATCTGCCACTCTGCGATAGGGCTGAGCGCTATCGCCAGTGACAAATACCCCGATCAGATAACGCAAACCACGCTGGATACGATCCAGAAACAAATTAATGATAATGTCCGCCGGTTACTGTCCCGGTGATGCAGGTTCAGTCGCTACACAGACCTAAAGATAACCATTAACGCCCCCAACGACTGCGAATATAGGTTACGGCCTCCTGCGTTTGCGGCTGATTAAGATAATCTTCGCGAAACAGGATGGTGCCGTTGATGTGTGGTTCGGACTCGTTCAGATCGAGCTGCTTTTTCAGTTCTGGCACGCCGCCTTTGACTGTCCAGTCCGGTTCTTTTCGTGAAGGTTCGCCGACCTTATACAGCGCCACACCAATATAGAGGCGGGTATTGGTTGATTTCACAACATCTGCCCACCATTTCGCCAGCACATCGTATCGTGCCGCATCACGGGCAAAAGGCCAGTACAACTGTGGGGCGATGTAGTCCAGCAAGCCTAATTGCACCCAGCGGCGGGTATCGGCATAGGATTCATCATACGCTGCCGCGCCACGGGTGTCGGAACCCGCAGGATCGTGAGAGCGATTGCGCCACACACCCGCGGGGCTGACGCCAAACTCCACCTCAGGCTTAAGTTTCTTGATGGTCCGCGAAACCTGGGCGATCAGTCGTTGCGTGTTATCGCGCCGCCAGTCAGCTTTGGAATCAAATCCCTGACCATATTTTCTGAAGGTCTGGCTGTCGTTAAGCGCTGAACCGGGAGACTCGGTATAGAAGTAGTCATCAAACTGCACGCCGTCGACCGGATAATGTTCCACCACTTCCGCCACAATGCTGGTGATCCAGTCGCGCACTTCGGGAATACCAGGATCTAACACGAAACGCTCGCCCGAGGTGCGGATCCAGTCCCGATGCAGGACATAAACACTGGAAGGCGTCTGCGACAGCGTGCTGTTTAATTCGGTGATCGTTGACGGTTTGATATTAACGGACACACGGTAGGGGTTAAACCAGGCATGGACTTTCATGCCGCGTTTATGCGCTTCATCGAGCATAAACTGTAGCGGATCGTAACCCGGATCCTGACCAATCGTGCCGGTTAGCGTATCTGACCAAGGCAAGATTTTAGATTGCCACAATGCGGTACCATCGGGTTTGACCTGGAAAAAAACGGTGTTGATGCCAAGACGTTTCAGGTTATCCAGCTTATCCGTCAACGCTTTCTGCTGCAGGCTGATACGGATGGCAGGGGAACTGACATTCACTGATGAGATCGGCGGCCAGTCCAGACGAGAAACCGTCGCCAGCCAGATTCCACGCACCGGCTCCTTACTCTGTTGCGGTTTATTCACCGGAGGTAGTGGGGTGACTTTGGGAGCGGGCGGCTGTGAAGAGCAACTGCCCAGTAACAACATACTGCCCACAAGTACCGCGAACCATTTCAGGTTGGTTCGCGGTAATCTGGCATGGCAACGGACGAAGATATTCGCCAGTTTTTTCTGATATTTTCCTGAAAAGAAACCGGATGCTGGCATCAGACTTTGCTCTTATTGTTTCTTGTTGCGGCTGTTAGCCCAGGGATCAATAGCAGGCGCGGTGTTGTTGTACGGGGTCACGTCATGCAGCGAATCAAGATAGAGCGCTTCAACTTCAGCACGCGCCCACGGCGTACGGCGCAGAAACTTTAAACTGGATTTAACGCTCGGTTCATTTTTAAAGCAGTTGATGTTAATGCGTTGAGCAAGCTCAGCCCAACCAAAACGATCGACCAACGCATTGACCTGCATTTCTAGCGTTACGCCATGTAAAGGGTCTTTTGAAGTATGAGCATTCATATGAAGTCCAGTTCGGTATTTCCAGATTTTGTCAGTTATGCAACGAGACAGATTACAAGAAAGCGGAACGACCAGCAATGGCCCAAATCGGCACTGTTCTTCCAAGGAACGTTCGCTGAAACTGTAAAAAGAGGAGGGTGGACAAGCCTGACACTTCTGGCTAATCGCGATGGAAGAACTCTTCAGAAGCGATAAGTTAGTAGTGGTGTCAACCAATGTCCAAATGCCAGCAAACGAAAGACTAATGGGGACTTAATTCTATGACTTTATGCGAATCACTTAATTTAACATAATATACATTATGCGCACTAACGTCAGGTAGCGAGAATTGTAGCCAGATTGGTGCAGTAGTTCTAGTTAGTTCGCATAACAGTTGGATTGTCTTGCGCCCTCTGGTTCAGATTGAGGACTTCCTATGGCTAAGCAATTATCAGGTGCCTGTTGATCTTGCCCGATACACACTCAACATAATCCGCGAGAGCTATACCGGCTTTGGGCCGACGCGGGTATGCGGGAAACTCGTAGAACTGCACGATGTCCATCTGTCCAAAGAAACTGTCCGGTCGCTTATGGTTAAAGCCGGTTGCTAGATGTTTTATTATTTGAGCATCCCCAGTGGTAAAAGCATGGATGTGATGACTGCGCTGATTTCCACCTTTTGTGAAGTACCTACGATTTGAAATGCCATTTTCACCACGTACAGTATATCCGACACGCTCTATCGCCTGATTCAGGCTGTCCATTTCATCAAGATTAGTAACTTCGATTAATATATCGACACTGGTTTAGCTGATAATCCCGGCACCGAGGTGCTACCAATATGATGAATTTGGGATAGTACTTTACCAAGAGTCATCTGAGACATCGCTTACTTTCCGAAAAACGGTAATCAAATTGCCCCCTCCGATACAGGATGTGTTGTGCTAACCGGTGATCAGAGGGCAACGCGGGATGCACGAACTCTTCAGTTTTATTCATGCCCAACCGTATCATCAGACGCTCTGACGGTTTATTCAGCACCGACGTAAATGAAACCACCTCACTTAACGCCAGTTCCTCGAAAGCAAACGTCAGGCACGCCTCGGCGGCCTCCAATGCAAACCCTTGATGCCAGTAGGATTTAGCAAGACGCCAGCCTATTTCGGTACAGGGTGAAAAGTGAAATTTATCAGGTTGTGGATGTAAACCTACACACCCCACAAACTGGTGTGTTTCTTTAAGTTCAACGGCCCAGAATCCCCAGCCGCGCTCTGTAATGCCTTCCTGGAATCTGGCAGCCAGGTTGTCGCTTTCCGTTCGTTGCAGCGGAGCCGGAAAAAAACGCATCACGTCCGGATCGGCATTTAACGCGGCAAACGGGGCTTTGTCTTTGGCTTCCCACGGGCGTAAAATCAGTCTTGATGTTTCCAGCATATTTCTGCCCTTCTCCTGTATTTTCATATAATCTTCTAAAAGAAATGGCTCATCGGCAAGGACTTATGTAACCCTTTCCGCCTTTTTCTCTCATACTGGAGATTCATTCATGGCCGACTGGAATCCTTCGCTTTATCTGCAATATGAAACTGAACGTTCAAGGCCCGCTGCGGATTTACTCAGCAGAGTGGCGTTAGAGAATGTCCATTCAGTCGTCGATCTTGGCTGTGGTCCGGGAAATAGTACGGCATTACTGCATCAGCGCTGGCCCTCGGCTGTAATAACCGGGATTGATACCTCACCCGCCATGCTTAATGAGGCGCGCAAGGCATTACCAACATGCCGCTTTATTGAAGCGGATATCTGTAAATTCCAGACAGAGCAGCCTCTTGAACTGCTATATGCAAATGCTTCGTTGCAGTGGGTTCCCGATCACTATGATTTGTTCCCGCATCTGGTATCGCTACTGGCTCACAATGGCGTGCTGGCTGTACAAATGCCGGATAACTGGCTGGAGCCAACGCATGTTTTGATGCGTGAAGTGGCTTATGAACAAGGTTACCCTGACCGGGGCCGCTCGCCGCTTCCTGGTGTACACGCCTATTATGACATTTTGGCTGAAGCGGGCTGTGAGGTGGATATCTGGCGCACAACGTATTATCACGTTATGGAATCACATCAGTCGATTATCGACTGGGTAAGTTCAACGGGCCTGCGGCCCTGGTTACAGGACTTGAGCGAAAATGAGCAACATCTTTACCTGGCACGTTATCATGAACTGCTTCAGGAACAATATCCTCTGCAGGAAAACGGTAAAATTTTGCTGGCCTTTCCGCGGTTATTTATCGTAGCCAGACGCAATGATTAAGCGTTTATTATAAGTGCATCACAGGAGATAACTATCTGCCATGCGCGCCCTCGCCTTTTTATCATGAGGATCTAGTGGCAAAGCCCGTCATCTGCTAGTGTCTGGCAACGTGTTTCTGACGGGAGTTGTCATGTCTAAAGTCTACATTGGTGGCTGTCTGTGTGGTTCGATTCGTTTCGCGGCCAGCAGTCCAAATAATTCCCATACCTGCTCCTGCGATATATGTCGGAAACATACGGGTGCACCGACCGTCGTCTGGATTGAGTTTAATGCAGAAAATGTAACGTGGACGGGTCAAGGCGGAAAACCGACAACCTGGCGCTCTTCTGAGGCGTCAAGTCGGGCATTTTGTCCACAGTGCGGCAGTTCCGTAGGCGCCATTGATGACGCCCCGGTTATTGCACTGTTAGCTGGCGCTTTTGACGATCCTGACGATGAAGACCTGGCGCCGGAATTTCATTCTTTTTCAGATATGCAACCTACATGGTGGCAAAAGAATGTAACTAAGTGAGTTGGTAATGCTTATCTGGAATGTGTTTTGCTGGCACGTTTGTTTCATCGTTCATCTGCAGCAAGTCGATTTCAATCGCATTGCAAATCGCATCCAGCGGCAGGTCATTGTTTTCTGTGCCAAACGGGTCTTCCAGCTCTTCTGCCAGCGTATCGAGCGAAATAAAAGTATAGGAAATCAGCACTGAGATAAACGGCGTCATATAGTGCAGATCTACCACCAACGCGAAAGGTAACATAATGCAAAACAGGTATACCGTTCGATGAAGTATCAGAGTGTAAGCAAATGGCACTGGGGTATTCGCGATCCGCTCGCACCCTGCAAGTACCGCCGACATATCATTTAACCTATTGTTTAAACTATGGAATAATATATCTGACAGCTGACCATTGCGCCGACGTACAGCCAACCATTCCCCCATCAGCAACAGAATGCGGTTTGCAGGCGACTGTGAGGCGAACACGGTCTGTAAATCTGCCTCACTCAGATATTTCGCTAACGGCTCAGCCTGGGGCTGACGGCGTAACGTCATGCGTAAACAGTGGGCAAAGGCGATTTGCAGACGAACAAATTGACCCAGTTCGACGTCGTCCGGCAAGGTGGTTTTTACTTCACGTAGCAGCGATCGGGAAGCAATCATCAACTGCCCCCACAAGTGTCGAGCCTCAACATAACGTGAATAACAGGCGTTATTGCGAAAGCCTAAAAAGATTGCAATCGCCACGCCGAGAATGCTGAACGGCGCCAGGGTAAATTTGATGCCCAGCATCGTATACCACGGCAGCATGATAATAACGGCGATGGAGAGCAGGAAGTTCAGCAGCAGGCGTGAAAAAATTTTAGATAGTACCGACCCATGCCAGACGAATATCAGGCGTAGCCAGTGTTGTTGGGGGCGAACGATCATGGTTATCTTCGAAAAAATGTGAAACTCGTCACATTAAACGCGAACGTGATCAATGTTGCAAGCTCATCGTAACACTATTTAAACATCTTTCCCTCCTGCTGAACGGACGATGCGTTGAAGCGACAGACTGTCACCCTAAAAGCAGAAATCCATAGTATGTTGTAACTAAGATATGCCTGTAAAAAACCCGGCCTGAGCCGGGTCAGCGTATTAGCACAGAGGTTTAACAGCTTCTCGCATGCCGTTTAGCAGAATGCTATCCAGATCGGCAGTCACCTGTTCCACCAATCCAGAAACTTCCGTCAGATCCTGTTCCCAGTGTTCTGTAACGGCCAGCACAGCTTTAACCAAATCTTCAGTGCTTATCTGGCAGTCATGATGCTGGGACCAAAGCTGTTGAAAACGCGTCATCCAGTGCGCATCATCCTGAACCGGGTAAGACTCTCCGTTACGCTCTCCACGGTAGAACGCAATCAACGCGGCAAGCGCAAATGTCAGACGCGCAGGCAGTTTACCGCCAGCCTGTTGCCCCGCCAGTAGTTGCGGCAATATGCGAGTGCGGAATTTAGTCATGCCGTTCAGGGCAATCGACAACAGCTGATGTTTGATATACGGGTTGCAGAATCGACCTGTCACCGCGCTGGCAAAAGACGCCAGCTCATCGCGTGGTAAATCCAGCACTGGAATAATTTCTTCATAGATCGCTTTTTCCACGAAGGCGCGAATCTCCGCGTCATTCATGGCCTCCCCCACGGTATCCAATCCAGCCTGCCAGGCAACGGGAACCAATGCGGTATGTGCGCCGTTGAGAATAGCCACTTTCCGTTCTTTATACGGTTTGATGTCATCAACAATCAGAACATTCAGCGGATATTTATCCAGACGCAGCTCAGCGGCTAATGATTTCGGACCCTGAATAACAAACAGATAGAAGTGTTCAGCGGTGTCCAGAAACGCATCGTGATAACCCAATTCCGCTTCAAGCTTCGCGACTTCGTCACGTGGATAGCCGGTAACAATACGATCCACCAGCGTGGAGCAAAAGGTATTGGCCTGATCCAGCCATTGGATAAATGCTTCCGGTAACGCCCACTCCTGAGCATAGCGCAGGACCAGTTCATGCAGCGCATCACCGTTATAATCAATCAGTTCGCAAGGAATGATTATCCAGCCTTTATCCGATGCGCCATTAAAATGGCTGAAGCGCTCAAACAGCAGTCGGGTAAGTTTGGCCGGATAACTCACCGCAGGCGTATCCTCAAACCTATCACCAGCGTGGTAGCTGATGCCAGCTTCGGTGGTATTAGAGAAAACAAAACGCATATCAGGGTTATGCGCCAGCTTCAGGAACTCATCGTACTCACTATAGACGCTGATCTCGCGATTAACCGAACGAATTAAACGGGCATCGCTCACGGCTTCGCCCTTCTCATTCAAACCACGAATGATGGTGGTATAGAGGCCGTCCTGTGTACTCAGTGATGGAGGAAAAGTACTTTCGATAGGTCGGACAATGACCACACCAGAGTTAAGATCGGTATGCTCATTCAGCAGATCGACTTGCCAGTCAACGAAGGCGCGCAGGAAGTTTCCTTCACCAAACTGAATAATGCGTTCAGGATACTGAGCACCGGGGAAATCGCGACGATTTAAAGTTTGCACAATGGGTTCCCTTTTTGATTAGTCATACAACCTGATTGAATTGGTCTAATAGGTTAGCAAACTTTAATACATTGAAACCCTGTTTTGATCAATCCCCAGCCACAAATTAGAGAGTTTTATAAAAAAGTGTGGTCGCGGTCAGCGTCCCGTCAGGCATTTTGGCATAGTCAGGTATTACTCCTGCTTTTTGCCACCCGCACTTGTGGTAGAACAACTCCGCGCCACTGCCTGTCGCCGTATCAAGCACCAGCAACGTTTTGCCCTGTTGACGCGCACAACTTTCCAGCTCATTCATCAGTTCCCGGGCAACGCCGCTCCGCCGTGCAGAGGTATGAACCAGCAGCTTAGCGACATCGGCGCGATGAGGTTGGTTTTCCGGTTGATCGATAATGAGCTGGACGGTACCGACGAGCGTTCCCTGGGCATTCTGGGCGCCAAGAACAAGTCTTTCCCCACGGGCAACGCTTTGCGCGACGTTCATCCAGAAAGGCCGTGATTTCTCACGATCAAAAGGCAGCATAAAGCTGACGGAGGCGCCGTCATTGACGCACTGTTCAAGGACATCGCTGAGCTCGTCGATTCTCGACACAATCTGTGCTGCATTCAGCACGAAGCAGGGTTTGCAGGAAGCCATTTTTTCTCCTTAGATAGACCCCCTTAGCATGTTTTTAACAATTGCATAACACAAGAGGCTGTATCATAGGATTATGTTATCTATGGCTTATTCATTTGGATCACTAACCAGTGATATATAACCGTGACAACGTAACGTTGCTGTTGTTCGTTAAGCGCCACACCCTGAGGAATATCGTGCCATTTTGCCAGACACCCCCGACAACAGGTCGCCGTCGCGTGTTGTGCGATGAATACCGGGTGACCACGCATTGGCGTCTGCTTCCCATCATTAGCGGGAAAAGCGGGAGCCAGTCGTTTGGCAATAAAATCGGCTGCATGTTGTTCAATAACCGGCGCGCCTTTATCCAGACAATACTGCCTTTCTTTCTGGCCGAGGCGAAACCGCGAGCGAAACGTCGATTTCGCCAGCCGGGCAAAAAGAGGGTCGAGCGTATTCATCAGTAAACCGAGCGCCCCATTTGTTGCGTTAGTTGCTCCAGCGCGGCGATACCCGCCAGCGAATTTCCCGCTGGATCCAGTTCCGGGCTCCAGACAGCAATCGCCATCTCGTGTGGAACGATGGCCACGATACCGCCACCCACCCCAGATTTTGCCGGCAGGCCAACCCGCCAGGCAAATTCACCCGCGTTCTGATACATACCGCTGGTCGCCATCAGCGCGTTGATTTGTCGGGCCTGCATCGGCGTAACCACGGGATCCTCAAGATGGAAGGCATGGCCCTGATTCGCCAGAAATACGAAGGTTCGCGCCAGTTCCACACAGCTCATTTTCAATGCGCAGTAGTGAAAATAGTTTTGCAAAACAGTGGTCACGTCATGGTTAAAATTGCCGAACGATTTCATCAACCAGGCGATAGCGGCGTTACGTGCGGAATGTTCAAACTCAGATCGCGCCACCCTCGCATCGTAGGCGATATCCGGGACGCCGCTTAATGCCCGGACCACTTCCAGCATCCGTTGACGTGGGGCGCTCAGACGCCCTTGCAGCATGTCGCAAACCACCAGCGCCCCGGCGTTAATAAAGGGATTACGCGGGATACCCTGCTCCATTTCCAACTGCACCAGGGAATTAAAAGGATGACCGGATGGATCTTTGCCGACGCGTTGCCAAATCTCCTCTTCCTGATAGTGACGCATCGCCACGACCAGGCTTAAAACCTTCGAAATCGACTGAATAGAAAAGCGTTCTTGCGCATCCCCCGCCTGATAGTGTTGTCCATCGACGGTACAGATGGCGATACCCAGTTTGGAACCGTCGACAGAGGCTAATGCAGGTATATAGTCAGCGACTTTACCCTGACCGATCAGCGGACGAACCTGCTGCACAATGGTCTCTAAAATTGAATTGTCCATGGCCCTGGCCACAACATGCTCCTTGCTCGCAGGTATGAAAGGCCTGCGAGTATAACAGAGCTGAATACGCTGCGTCAGACCATTAGGTATCAGTGTACGAAGAGTCAATGACAGAAAATTTGCAGAAATAAGGCAGGTGCCCCCGACGGAGGCACCCTCACCTTCAGAGGCGGTTTTTCCAGACGGTCTGCACATTACAAAACTCATGCAGGCCAAAATGCGAAAGCTCGCGACCAAAACCACTTTTCTTCACGCCGCCAAACGCTACACGGGCATCGCTGGCGCTGTAACCATTGATGAAGACGCCTCCACACTCCAGACGAGAGGCCATATTCTGGGCCAGCGCGTCATCCGCAGTGAACACCGTGGCGGATAAACCAAAATCACTGTCATTCGCCAGTGCCAGGGCATGTTCCGCATTCCTGGCAACGGTGATCGCCGCAACCGGACCAAACAGCTCCTGACGGAAAGCCGTCATTTCTGGCGTTACGCCGCCCAGTACCGTCACGGCATAGTAATTGCCCTGACCTGCTATTTTTTCGCCCCCAAGGAGTAACTTCGCCCCTTCGGCCAGGGATGCTTCAACCTGCTGATGCAACTCATCACGCAGATCAAATCGCGCCATCGGTCCGAGATCGTTTTCTTCGTTTAACGGATTGCCCATTTTGAGCGCGCTCGCGGCCGCCACAAACCGCGCAGTAAATTCTTCAGCAATCCCTTCTTCGATGATAAAGCGCTTCGCTGCCGCACAAACCTGCCCGGTATTCTGATAACGTCCGGTGACTGCCGCTTTAACGGCCAGATCGAGATCGGCATCATTGAGGACAATAAACGGATCGGAACCACCCAGTTCAAGTACGCATTTTTTCAGCGCCGCACCCGCCTGTGCACCAATCGCCGCACCGGCACGTACGCTACCCGTTACCGTTACCGCTGCGATACGCGGGTCGTTGATCATCTGACTGACTCCGGCGTTATCGGCATTTACCCAACCATAAACACCGGCAGGAACGCCTGCATCAGCAAAAACCTGCGCGATAATCGCAGCACAGCCGGTTACGTTAGGCGCATGCTTTAACAAATAGCCATTACCAGCCAGCAAAATCGGAATGGCGCCACGCAGTACCTGCCACAGCGGGAAATTCCACGGCATGATCGCCAGAATAGTTCCAACAGGACGATACTCAATCACCGCCTGGTTATTTTCTACCAGCGTCGGTTCCGGGTTAAGCATCTCAGGTCCATGTTCAGCGTACCAGTCGCACAACGCGGCTGACTTGGCGACTTCACCCCGAGCCTGTTTAATGGGTTTGCCCATTTCACGTGAAATACACTGCGCCATCTCTTCCGCGCGATTACGCAGGGCCTGGCCGATTTGACGCAGCGTATGCGCACGGTGCGCGACGGTAGTCTGTTTCCATTCACTGTAGGCACTCGCGGCAAGACTCAGTGCCTGAGCAATCTCTTCAGTGCCGGCCCACGGCATCGCCGTTAGTCTTTCACCGCTGGTAGGATCAACCGAAATAGCATGTGTTGCTGCTGTGATAGTCATAGATGCCTCTCTTTATCGCAGGGTATGGTCATATCATGAGCATATTTACTCTTTCTGAAAAATGAATAATATTAACCATACCATTCACGATTAGAGAATATTATGGATCTGACGCAACTGGAAATGTTCAATGCCGTCGCGGAGACCGGCAGCATTACACAGGCCGCCGCGAAGGTGCATCGCGTGCCGTCCAATCTCACTACCCGTATACGCCAACTTGAGGCCGACCTTGGCATCGATCTGTTTATTCGTGAAAACCAGCGTCTGCGGCTTTCGCCCTCCGGGCACAACTTTTTACGCTACAGCCAACGGATCCTGGCGCTGGTAGAGGAAGCGAGAATGGTCGTCGCCGGGGATGAACCACAGGGCTTGTTTTCACTCGGATCGCTGGAAAGCACCGCCGCGGTACGGATCCCTGCTACGTTGGCTGAATATAACCAACGTTATCCAAAAATTCAGTTTGCCCTGGCGACCGGTCCCTCAGGCACCATGCTGGACGGCGTGCTGGACGGCACGTTGAACGCCGCTTTTGTCGATGGTCCCGTTGCCCACCCCGGACTTGAGGGTATTCCGGTCTATCGTGAAGAGATGATGATTGTCACCCCGCACGGTCACCCTCCCATCCAGCGGGCCAGCGACGTCAACGGCTGCAGTATTTACGCGTTTCGCGCCAACTGTTCCTACCGCCGACATTTTGAAAGCTGGTTTCATGCCGATCGCGCAATGCCGGGTACCATTCATGAAATGGAGTCATACCATGGGATGCTGGCCTGCGTTATTGCCGGTGCGGGTATCGCGCTAATTCCACGTTCGATGCTGGAAAGTATGCCCGGACACCATCAGGTCAACGCCTGGCCGTTGAGCGAAAACTGGCGCTGGCTGAATACGTGGCTGGTCTGGCGAAGAGGTGCGATGACAAGGCAGCTGGAAGCCTTTATTGAGGTATTGAACCCGCAGCTGTAAAAATGAGATCCGCATCACAAAATGATTGTGTTTTCGCCAGAAAACGTTTTAAGATCGATGCCTCTCCTTTTCGCAGTTAACCCGATTTATCGATATGACAACAGACACTGTTTCCCGCAAGGTGGCGTGGCTACGTGTAGTTACGCTTGCCATTGCCGGTTTTATTTTCAATACCACAGAGTTTGTCCCTGTCGGTTTGCTGTCCGACATCGCGCAAAGTTTTAATATGCAGACCGCGCAGGTCGGGATCATGCTGACAATCTACGCCTGGGTTGTTGCCTTAATGTCGCTTCCCTTCATGCTGCTTACCAGCCAGATGGAACGACGCAAGCTCCTGATCTGTCTGTTTGTGGTGTTTATTGCCAGCCATGTGCTCTCTTTCCTGGCATGGAATTTCACCGTGCTGGTGATTAGCCGTATTGGTATCGCCTTTGCACACGCTATTTTCTGGTCCATTACCGCATCGCTGGCAATTCGTCTGGCCCCGGCAGGAAAACGCGCGCAGGCGCTTAGCCTGATTGCTACCGGCACCGCGCTGGCAATGGTGCTGGGTCTGCCTATCGGGCGTATCGTCGGTCAGTATTTTGGCTGGCGCACCACATTCTTTGCCATCGGCATGGGGGCGTTAGTCACCCTGCTCTGCCTGATTAAGTTACTGCCTAAATTACCCAGCGAACACTCCGGTTCACTTAAAAGTTTGCCGGTGTTATTCCACCGTCCGGCGTTGATGAGCCTGTATGTGCTGACGGTGATTGTGGTCACCGCCCACTACACGGCTTATAGCTACATTGAACCGTTTGTACAGACCGTCGCCGGACTGAGCGCCAACTTTGCTACCGTGCTGCTACTGATTCTGGGCGGCGCGGGTATTATTGGTAGTGTGATATTTGGCAAACTGGGTAATCTACATGCTTCCATACTCATCAGTAGCGCCATTGCCCTGCTGACGGTATGCCTGGTGCTCCTATTGCCAGCCGCTGACAGCGAAATGCACCTCGCCATCCTCAGTATTTTCTGGGGCATTGCTATTATGTTGATCGGTCTTGGCATGCAGGTAAAAGTGCTGGCGCTGGCCCCGGATGCCACCGATGTCGCAATGGCACTGTTCTCCGGTATCTTTAATATCGGCATTGGCGCTGGCGCGCTGGTGGGTAATCAGGTGAGTTTACACTGGTCGATGTCAACGATTGGTTATACAGGCGCAGTACCTGCCGTTGTTGCGTTGGTATGGTCGGTGATAATCTTTCGCAAATGGCCGATATCGCTCGAAGAGCAGCCACAGCATTCATAAAAAACGGGCCTGGTATAAGACAATACCGGGCCCGTTTATTTAAGCGTAAGTTTTAATAATTTCCAGCACGCCGTTAATAATAAACTGCACGCCCATACACACCAGCAGGAAGCCCATCAGGCGCGAAATAGCTTCTATACCGCCTTTGCCTACCAAACGCATAATCCCACCGGAACTGCGTAAACAACCCCACAGGATCACGCCGACAACCGCAAAAATTATCGGCGGCGCAACCATAATTACCCAATCAGGAAATTCGGAGCCATGACGTACGGTTGATGCCGAGCTGATAATCATGGCTATCGTACCCGGACCGGCAGTGCTTGGCATTGCCAGCGGTACAAATGCAATATTGGCAGTCGGTTCGTCTTCCAGCTCCTCTGATTTGCTTTTCGCCTCTGGAGACTCATGCGCCTTCTGCTGTGGAAACAACATCCGAAAACCGATAAACGCAACGATTAACCCACCTGCAATACGTAATCCGGGGATCGAAATCCCGAAGGTATTCATCACCAGCTGCCCGGCATAGTACGCCACCATCATGATGGCAAACACATACACAGACGCCATCAGGGACTGACGGTTACGCTCTGCGCTGTTCATATTACCGGCAAGGCCAAGGAACAACGCCACGGTGGTTAACGGGTTTGCCAACGGTAACAGGACTACCAGCCCCAGCCCTATTGCTTTAAACAAGTCCATCATAATGTCATCTTTCCTGTGCGTTAATCGTCAACGGCAAGTATAAGGTGAAAGCCGAGTGATAAGCCATTTTCACGGTGTAAGGATTCATTTTTCGCCCGCACCTATAACCCATAATTATCAGACCGTTAAAATTATATACGTCAGTTGATGAGCCTGCTGATTTAGCAAAACGTGGCATTTGCCGACCCATTCATTTGACTTATATTTGCCTAAGCAATAATATCAGCCGTGACTAACTACTTGCCAGGGCAACCATTGTGAAAAGCACCAGTGATCTGTTTAACGAAATCATCCCACTGGGTCGTTTGATCTATATGGTTAATCAGAAAAAAGATCGTTTGCTAAACGACTATCTGTCACCGCTGGATATCACAGCATCACAGTTCAAAGTGCTCTGCTCCATCCGTTGTGCGGTGTGCATTACCCCTGTCGAATTGAAAAAAGTGCTGTCTGTCGATCTTGGCGCCCTGACGCGGATGCTGGACAGGCTGGCCTGTAAAGGCTGGATAGAAAGGCTTCCGAATCCACATGATAAGCGTGGCGTGCTGGTGAAACTCACCGAGCATGGCGCAGCAATTTGCGAGCAGTGTCACCAATTAGTCGGGCAAGACCTGCACCAGGAACTAACAAAAAACTTAACGGCGGATGAAGTAGCCACGCTTGAGCATTTGCTTAAGAGAATCCTGCCGTAAACAGAAAAGAGGTATGACGATGTCCAGACGCAATACTGACACAATCACTATTCATAGCATTTTGGACTGGATCGAAAATAACCTTGAATCACCGCTCTCGCTGGAAAAAGTGTCTGAGCGTTCAGGTTACTCCAAATGGCACCTGCAACGGATGTTTAAAAAAGAAACCGGTCATTCACTGGGTCAATACATCCGCAGCCGTAAAATGACTGAAATAGCGCAAAAATTAAAAGAAAGTAACGAGCCGATTCTTTATCTGGCGGAGCGTTACGGCTTTGAATCTCAGCAAACGCTGACCAGAACGTTCAAAAACTATTTTGATGTTCCGCCGCATAAATACCGTATGACCAATATGCACGGCGAGTCACGCTACTTGCTTCCGCTCAATCAGTGTAATTGCTAATCGCCAGTTAACGACGTAACCGAGGAAATGATGAAAATTCTGTCTTATGCGATGCTGGCCCTGCTGTTGGTTGTTTCGGGCCAGAGCATGGCGGAACAGACTGCGCAACCCGCCACCCAGAACAGTCGTGACACAATGATTATGCCCCCTGCGCACGATCAGTCCCCGTTCGATTTTAATCATATGGGTGCCGGCAGTGATAAGTCCGACGAATTGGGGGTGCCTTATTACAATACACGCAACCTGTAATTCGTTTTTGCCCCGCCACGGCGGGGCTTTTTATTACCCTCTCACCTGCGCTATCTTGCGCAAACGAAAGCCAAATACATTAATATACAGCCCAGCCATAATCAGCAGCGCACCCAGCAGTTGCAAACCCGTGAGCGTTTCATCCAGCAACACAGCTGCACTTGCCAGACCGACAACGGGCACTAACAGCGACAGCGGCGCTACCCGCCAGGTTTCATAACGCCCAAGTAATGAACCCCAGATTCCGTAACCCACAATGGTCGCCACAAACGCCAGATAAACCAGTGACAAAATGGTGATCATATCTATCGCCACCAGGCTCTGCACAATTTGTGTCGGACCATCAAGCAGTGCGGATGCCAAAAAGAACGGGATAATGGGAATTAAAGCGCTCCACACGACCAGGGACATCACAGCCGGACGCGACGTGTGCTGCATTATTTTTTTGTTAAAGATATTGCCGCAGGCCCAGCTTAGCGCCGCCGCCAGCGTCAGCATAAAACCGAGCATGCCGACATGCTGCCCGTTCAGACTAGCTTCAATCAATACCAGTACGCCAAAGACGGCCAGCGCAATCCCTACCAGCTGTTTCCCCTGCAAACGCTCGCCAAAAGCGAATGCCCCCAGAATGATGGTGAAAAACGCCTGAGCTTGTAATACCAGCGAAGCTAACCCGGCAGGCATACCGAATTTGATGGCGCTAAAGAGAAACGCGAACTGCCCAAAACTGATGGTCAGGCCATAACCGAGTAACAGCGAAAGCGGGATTTTCGGGCGGGCAATAAAGAATATCGCCGGAAATGCCACCAGTAAAAATCGCAATCCTGCCAGCATCAATGGCGGCATATTGTGCAGGCCAACTTTAATGACGACAAAGTTCAGGCCCCAAACGACAACGACCAGCAACGCTAACAACCCGTCTTTACGTGACATACCACCGCCCTTGCAAATATTAAATTTTTGTAAACAAGTTAAGGTAACGGAAATCATTGTACCGGAACAGATCATTAATTCAGGTAGGCTATTGAGGGCATTTTCCGACAACTTATTGAGTGTACATCACACTTTTACCATGCTATTTGTTTCTGATATCTAAAAAAAACATAACAACATGCATTGTCGGGCAGGAAAATGAATATCTCTCTGAGACGGTCCACTCTCGCGTTACTTGCATCATCCTTGTTATTAACCATTGGGCGCGGCGCTACGCTGCCATTCATGACGATTTACCTCAGTCGGCAGTATAACCTGAGCGTCGATCTGATCGGTTATGCGATGACGGTCGCCCTGACTATTGGCGTCGTTTTCAGCCTTGGCTTTGGTATTCTGGCCGACAAGTTCGATAAAAAACGCTACATGCTGCTGGCTATCTGCGGCTTTGCCTCTGGTTTTATTGCGATCCCACTGGTGCATAACGTCGTGGTGGTGGTGCTGCTCTTCGCCCTGATCAACTGCGCCTACTCCGTCTTCGCAACGGTGCTGAAGGCCTGGTTTGCCGATAATCTCTCTGCCACCAACAAAACGAAAATTTTCTCGCTTAACTATACCGTGCTGAACATCGGCTGGACCGTTGGCCCCCCGCTGGGCACCCTGCTGGTGATGCAAAGTATTAACTTACCGTTCTGGCTGGCGGCCGCCTGCTCGGCTTTACCACTGGTGTTTATCCAGACGTGGGTAAAACGTTCAACGGTAGTATCAGAAGGTTCAAACGCCGCGGTTTGGTCACCCTCGGTGCTCCTGCGCGACAGAGCCTTATGTTGGTTTACGTTGTCGGCATTTCTGGCGTCATTTGTTGGCGGCGCATTTGCCTCCTGTATTTCACAATACGTGATGGTAGTCGCCAACGGTGATTTTGCCGAAAAAGTGGTAGCGGTCGTTCTGCCCGTCAATGCCGCCATTGTGGTATCGCTGCAATATGCCCTTGGACGCAGGATCACTGCCGCTAACATTCGACCGCTGATGACAGTAGGCACAATCTTCTTTGTGCTCGGCCTGGTTGGTTTCATGTTTTCCGGCAATAGCTTATGGTTCTGGGGTATTTCTGCGGCCCTTTTCACGATCGGTGAAGTCATTTACGCCCCGGGCGAATATATGCTGATCGATAACATCGCCCCGGCCGGCATGAAAGCCAGCTATTTTTCCGCCCAGTCGCTGGGCTGGCTTGGTGCCGCGGTAAACCCATTGGTCAGCGGCGTCATTTTGACCACATTACCGCCATGGTCGCTGTTTGGGGCGCTGATCGTGGCGATTGTCCTTGCCTGGGCGTTAATGATAAAGGGTATGCGCGCCAAACCCTGGGATCAGACGGCGGTCTGCTGATTGTTATCGCGACAGATCCATAGTGGTTCTGTCGCTTATCTCAAATGGCCACCAGCCCTCGTACTCCCTCGGATTCCATATTCTCGCCGGAACCGCTTTGAATAATACTTCCGCGCGACATAAGCAGGTATTTGTCAGCCAGCTGCTGCGCAAAATCATAGAACTGTTCCACCAGCAAAATGGCCATATCACCCCGATGCGCCAGGTGAGAAATAACCTGACCAATCTCTTTAATTACTGACGGCTGGATCCCCTCGGTGGGCTCATCAAGGATCAACAACTGCGGCCGACTGGCCAGCGCCCGTCCAATAGCCAGTTGTTGTTGTTGTCCACCGGACAAATCTCCGCCCCGTCGATACTTCATCTCCTGTAGCACTGGAAATAGCGCGTAAATATCATCTGGCACTCGCCGGGCGTCCTGTGCTGAAAAGCGGGAAAGGCCCAGCAGCAAGTTCTCTTCCACTGTCAGACGCGGAAAAATATCGCGTCCCTGCGGCACGTACGCTACACCGGCTCTGACCCGTTGATGTGGCTTCCAGTACGTGACATCTTTCTCCTGCCACAGCACGCTTCCACTACGGGCAGGGATAAGCCCCATCAGGCATTTTAAGAGCGTTGTTTTACCCACGCCGTTACGCCCCAGCAGACACGTCACCTCACCGATACGCGCTTCAAAGCTCACGCCACGCAGAATATGGCTGCCGCCATAATATTGATTCAGTTCATTTACCTGCAGCATCAGCCCTCCTTACCGTCCAAGATAAACTTCAATAACCTGCTCATTGGCCTGCACATCGCGCAGGCTCCCTTCAGCCAGCACTCGCCCTTGATGCAATACCGTAACGTGGTCAGCAATTGTCTCGACAAATCCCATATCATGCTCAACCACCATCAGCGAGTGCTTCCCGGCAAGCTGGCGAAACAGTTCCGCGGTGTATTCCGTCTCCGCATCCGTCATCCCCGCCGCCGGCTCATCCAGCAGTAGCAAATGCGGCTCCTGGACCAGCAACATGCCGATCTCAAGAAACTGCTTTTGCCCGTGCGAAAGCAGCCCGGCACGGCGTTCGCGATCGTTTCCCAGGCGCAACAGCACCAGCATTTCATCGATGCGGTCCCGCTGTTCACCCGAAAGGCGCGCCCGTAAAGACCCCCAAACGGATTTATCGTTTTTCAGTGCCAGCTCCAGATTCTCCACCACTGTTAATGCTTCAAATACCGTGGGCTTCTGAAATTTTCGTCCAATCCCCTGACGCGCAATGGCGATAGAATCAAACGCCATTAAATCAATCGACTGATCGTAAATCGCGCGGCCGCTTTGCGGTCTGGTTTTGCCGGTAATGACATCCATCAACGTCGTTTTTCCGGCACCATTAGGACCAATAATGCAGCGCAGTTCCCCTACGCCAATATCAAGTGTGAGATCCGTTAGCGCCTGAAACCCATCGAAGTTCACGTTGATTTTTTCCAGCTGCAATACCGGGTCGGTTTGATTGCGAAATCTGTCCCCTGGCAACTGGCGGGTAAAAAGACCTTCATCTGGCTGCATTATTTGTCTCCTTTGCGAAACAGACCAATCACGCCACGGGGTAAAAACAGCGTAACGCCAATAAAAATCAGGCCAAGAAACAGTTGCCAGTATTCAGGCATGATTACCGTAAACAGACTTTTAGCGCCGTTCACCAACACAGCGCCAAAAACCGGGCCAATCAGGGTTCCGCGACCACCGAGGGCGACCCAAATCGCCGCTTCAATCGAGTTGGTCGGTGACATTTCGCTGGGGTTAATGATGCCCACCTGCGGAACATACAGCGCACCAGCCAGCCCGCACAGCACAGCGGAAAGCGTCCATACCAGCAGCTTGAAGCCTTTCGGATCATAGCCACAGAACATCAGCCGATTCTCGGCATCGCGCACGGCAGTCAGGATACGACCAAACTTACTGCGCGCCAGCGCCAGTCCCAGCCATAACGCCAGCACCAGTAGCATCACCGTCGCCAGAAACAGCGCGATACGGGTTGAGGTCGCGGTCACGGGGAATCCCAGAATAGTGGTAAATCCGGTGAAACCGTTATTTCCACCAAACCCGGTTTCGTTACGGAAAAACAGCAACATGCCAGCGAAAGTCAGGGCCTGAGTCATGATGGAGAAATAGACGCCCTTGATTTTTGAGCGAAAGGCAAACCAGCCAAACACCAGAGCCAGCAGGCCGGGTACCAGCACAACCAGCAGCATGGCCCAGATAAAGTGTTGCGTTCCCCACCAAAACCAGGGCAGTTCGGTCCACGACAGAAACGACATAAAAGCCGGTAGTCCTTCGCCGGAGGCCTGACGCATCAGGTACATCCCCATCGCATATCCCCCCAGCGCAAAGAAAATGCCATGACCCAGTGAGAGCATTCCGGCATAGCCCCACACCAGATCCAGTGCGACCGCTACAATGGCATAGCACAGGATTTTCCCAGCCAACGTTAGTGTCCAGACGGAGATTGCCAGCGGATGATCCACCGGGAGCAGCGCCAGAAATGGCAGAATAATGAGCGCCAGCAGCAAAAACAGCCCCAGGATGCGCGTCACGCGCGGCGCTTTTCGTGCCAGCGTTAATGTCATTGGCATAGTCATTAGTCAATAACCCTCCCTTTCAATGCGAAAAGTCCCTGAGGTCGTTTCTGGATAAACAGAATGATCAGCACCAGGATCATAATTTTGCCGAGAACAGCCCCCATCTGAGGCTCAAGAATTTTATTGAAGATCCCGAGACCAAACGCCGCTGCCACACTCCCAGCGAGTTGTCCAACGCCGCCAAGCACCACCACCAGAAACGAATCAATAATGTAACTTTGCCCCAGTTCTGGCCCCACGTTACCCAACTGCGACAGCGCCACGCCACCCAGCCCGGCAATCCCTGAACCCAGCCCAAAGGCCAGCATATCGACTCGCCCGGTGGGCACGCCGCAGCAAGCCGCCATATTGCGGTTTTGCGTCACCGCGCGCACGCGCAGCCCAAGACGGGTCTTATTCAGCAATAACCAGGTGAAGAACAGCACCAGCATGGCAAAGCCAAGCACCACAATTCGGTTCCACGGCAAAATCAGATTGGCATAGACCTGAATCCCCCCGGAAAGCCATGTCGGATTGGCGACCTCGAGATTTTGTGCACCAAAGGTCATTCGCACCAACTGGATCAGCATCAGGCTGATCCCCCATGTAGCCAGTAGTGTTTCAAGCGGACGGCCATATAAATGGCGGATCACACCGCGCTCCAGCAGCATTCCTACTGCCGCGGTAAGTAAAAAGGCGACCGGAAGCGCAATGACCGGGTACCAGGCTAACCATTGCGGAAGAAACTGCCCCATCAGCTGTTGCACCATCCAGGTACAGTAAGCGCCGAGCATCAACATCTCGCCATGCGCCATATTGATGACACCCAGCAGCCCGTAAGTAATCGCCAGCCCTAACGCCGCCAGCAGCAAAATAGATCCCAGAGACAGCCCCATAAAGGCTTGCCCAAGAAGATCGCCAACCTTCATGCGGTGTGCGATGGAATTCAGACTTTCGTCGGCGGCAGCGCGAACGCGGGCATCAGGCTCATGTTCTGCGCGGGTGAAGGGTTGTAATTTCGCCTGGGTTTCAGGGTCGTTTGACGCCCCCAGCTGTTCAATTGCCTGCCGCCTGACCTCGGGCGAGGTGCTGGTCAGTCGCAGGTTAGCCAGAGCAATAACCAGGGCAGATTTCACATTAGCATCCGGTTCCTGCGCCAGTCGTTGCTGCAAAAATGACAGCATGCCAGGCTGAGCCTCACGCTGTAATATCCTGGCTGCGGTGCTCCTTTCCGTGACACTGTCACTTAAAAGTTGATGAACGGCCAACGTTCCGGCAACCAGATTGCGCAGCCGGTTAGTCAGCCGGACTTTTTTTAGCTCACCGTCAGGACCTGTTGCCCTCCCCAACGGTTGTGCTTGCGCCCCATCCATGACAAACGCATTTTTCGCGCTATCGGTCAGCAGATTTTCATCTCGCAGCGCCTTAAGCACGGGTAAACGCTTAAGGTCAGGATTTGTCGCCCACTGTTCAAGTAAGACAGCCTGCTGCGTCCGGTTGGCAGCGGTAAAAGTATCGGCATCTGATGCCTGCGCTATCCACGGCAAAAACCACGTCAGCAACATCACACCACGAATAAAGCGCATGGCTTTCATGAGCATTCTCCCAAGCGTTGCCCTCCCGCAGGAGGGCATAAGATCAGTTGCTGGCGGTTTTCACGGGTTGTTCAGATTTTTTATCATTGCCGGCGATATACGGGCTCCACGGCTGGGCACGGACCGGCTCATCGGTTTGCCACACCACATTAAACTGACCGTTGCCTTCAATCTCGCCAATCATGACGGGTTTATGCAGGTGATGGTTGGTGGCATCCATCGTGAGGGTAAAGCCAGATGGCGCGGCGAATGATTGCCCAGCCATTGCAGCACGGACTTTATCCACATCGGTAGTTCCGGCTTTTTCTACTGCCTGTGCCCACATATGTAGACCAACCCAGGTGGCTTCCATTGGGTCGTTTGTCACAACCGAATCCGCATTCGGTAATTTGTGCGCTTTGGCATACGCCCGGTAATCCGCGACAAACTTCTTGTTAGCCGCATTATCGACAGACTCAAAGTAGTTCCAGGCGGCAAGGTTGCCTACCAACGGTTTCGTATCAATACCGCGTAATTCTTCCTCGCCTACGGAGAAGGCCACTACCGGAACATCGGTGGCTTTCAGACCCTGGTTCGCTAACTCTTTATAGAATGGAACGTTAGAATCACCGTTGATGGTTGAGACCACCGCCGTTTTTCCCCCTGCGGCGAATTTTTTGATACTGGCGACAATGGTCTGATAATCACTGTGTCCGAACGGGGTGTACACCTCTTCGATGTCTTTATCGGCAACGCCTTTCGAATGCAAAAAGGCACGGAGAATTTTGTTAGTCGTGCGCGGATAAACATAATCAGTCCCCAGCAGGAAGAAGCGTTTCGCACCACCGCCATCCTCACTCATCAGATACTCAACCGCCGGAATCGCCTGCTGATTAGGTGCCGCGCCGGTATAGAAGACGTTAGGCGACATTTCCTCGCCTTCATACTGCACCGGATAAAACAGCAAACCATTTAACTCCTCGAATACCGGTAACACCGATTTACGCGAAACCGATGTCCAGCACCCAAACACCGCCGCCACTTTGTCCTGACTCAGCAACTGTCGGGCTTTTTCAGCAAATAAGGGCCAGTTCGAGGCCGGATCAACCACAACCGGCTCCAGCTTTTTGCCCAACACGCCGCCCTGCGCATTGATTTCGTCAATAGTCATCAACGCCACATCTTTCAACGGCGTTTCGGAAATCGCCATCGTTCCGGATAACGAATGCATGATGCCCACTTTAATAGTGTCAGCCGCCTGGACGCTAAAACTCATGCCCATTGCCATAACGGAGGCCGATAACGCAAAAGCTTTTAAAAATGTACGACGCTGCATAGTTTCACTCCTGAAATTAGATTCGCTGAAAGCTCCGGTGCAGCCGGGCAGACAAAACGGTGCAAATTAAGGGGATTCAGAAGTAATAAGGCAAAAACGATGCCAGATATTAAAACATCATATAAAATCAAGGCATTAGAATCGTATAACTCAGTAACTGGATGAAAACATTTCATCAAGAAGGGGGATCGCCAGGAAAATTGAACCACCATGAGACAGCGTTGCATTATAAACGTGCAACAATTTGCGTCGGGTTCGCATAGCAATGACTGTGGAAATCAGCATAAAATCGTGGTTAATTTGCGCAAGGATAAGCGCGCCTTGTCACTATTATTTATTTCCCCCGACGAAATCGCGTCAATTTTTTACATTTCAGACGAAATAATCACACAGTTCAGCCTTTGTTTAAGTTGCAATTGCTACTATAGTCATAAGCGAGGTGAACTTAAGGTAAGAGAGGAAACTCACAGATAAAGGAGCATTTACTATGCTGGGTAATATGAATATTTTTATGGCTGTTCTGGGAATTATTTTATTTTCCGGTTTCCTGGCCGCGTATTTTAGCCACAGATGGGATGATTGATGAACGGCGATAGTCCTGAACCGAACCGGCCCCTTGTCGCGTCACTGCACAAGGGGCCATTTTTTTACCTGCATCGCCTTTCCGGCACCTTTTCCCTGGCCACAGATAAAAAAAACCGCCGGATAAACCAGCGGTAAATGCTTGCATGGATAGATTTGTGTTTTGCTTTATACGCTATCTGGCAATTCCCTGCGAAGATAACGGATAGTCTGCTAACCTAGCATCGGCAACCCCAATGAAAGCTAAACGAAACGCAACTAACATAAAACGGCTTAGATGAATTTCACGCGCTGAGGTGGAACGAAGGCCCATCACTGGCGTTAACCAGCGTGATCTGCTCGCGTTCATCCATAAACATACAGCGATTCCTGCCGCTCTGTTTTCCCTGGTACATCGCTCTGTCTGCCCGTCCAAGAGCGGTATCTAATTTTTCATCCCGCTGAGCTCTGGTGATACCGGCCGTTACGGTGATGGCGATCTCTCCATCTGCGTAGGGGATTTTTTGCTGGCCTACAAGCTGACACAATCGCAACCCTGCCTGGCGGGCCTGCTCGTCAGTTTTGGTTCGGATGATGATAATAAATTCTTCGCCACCGTAGCGGTACGCAACTTCATCATATCGCGTCCATGCCAAAAAATTTGCTGCCAGAGCGCGTAATACCACGTCCCCCACAAGATGACCATACGTATCATTAACGTGTTTAAAACGGTCGATATCCAGTAGCAATATATAAAGATTAAGCGGCCCGGCATCGATTAACTGTTGGTCAAAAGACTCATCGAGCATTCTTCTGCCAGGTAAGCCTGTTAATATGTCGATATTACTGCGGATACTCAGCAAATATATTTTATAGCCCATCACAGCAGACGTAAATGCCAGTAACGCATTCTCGAATTTGGTGAAATGCCATGGATAACTACGTTTCTCCAGTATTGCCGATAGCAAATCCTTCCCTGATAAATGCATTTTTTCGTGAACATTATTTATCTTATTCACATAGCTACAATCATCTTCATTGCGCAGCGATTGATTATTAAGCCACTGTCCAAACTGACAAACGAAATGCGCGTTGTCACCCATGATATCCGGTTGCGTAGCATTCGAGGTTACTGCGCAACGGAACATATTCACCAGCCATTTATAGTGGGCATCAATGGACTTGTTTAACTCGATCAAAATTGCATCTATTTCCGTAGTATTTCTCATCATCACGATCTTCCTCCCTGTTCGAACGTTTCTGATGCAATCATCTTAACGACAAAAAAGAAAACTTATGTAAATTTTTTATTTTGAGAATAAGCCTTATCAGTTTCAGTAATGAACATAAGATAAGACCGGGCATCACGCCCGGCTCTGCGCAAGATCTAAAAATGCTTACGCGCTCAAACCACGATGTGCCAGCATCGGCTCCATGCGGGGATCGCGCCCGCTCCACTTGCGATAAAGCTCAGCTAAATCAGTGCTATTCCCGCGGGACAAAATCGCTTCGCGGAATTTCTGTCCGTTTTCGCGGGTTAATCCGCCCTGCTCTACAAACCACTGATAACCGTCATCGGCCAGCATTTGCGTCCATAAATAGGCGTAATAACCCGCGGCATAGCCACCGCCAAAAATATGGGCAAAATAACTGCTGCGATAACGAGGCGGCACGGCCTGAAGATCCAGATCTTCTGCCGCCAGCGCCTGCTGCTCGAATTGATCAACCGAAGAAGATGACGCGCTCATCTCCAGACTGTGCCAACGCATGTCCAACAATGCGGCACTGAGCAGTTCGGTCATATCGTAGCCTTTATTAAACAGGCTGGCCCGCTGCATTTTATCCCGCAACGCCTGCGGCATTGGCTCTCCGGTTTCGACATGACGGGCAAATCGGGCAAAAACCTGCGGATGGCTCGCCCAGTGTTCGTTAATCTGCGAAGGAAACTCGACAAAATCACGCGGTGTGTTAGTCCCTGAAAGCGTGGCATAACGCTGAATGGCAAACAGACCGTGTAACGTGTGGCCAAATTCATGGAACAACGTAATGACATCATCCCACAACAGTAACGCGGGCTTACCCGTTGCGGGTTTTTGATAATTACAGACATTGTAAATAACCGGTCGGGTTTCGTTCAGCTCCGATTGCTCAACAAAATTGCCCATCCATGCCCCGCCGCTTTTTGATTCACGGGCGAAGAAATCACCGTAAAACAACGCTAGTCCTACGCCATCGTGGTCGAAAATTTCCCATACCCGCACGTCCGGGTGATAAACCGGAATGTCGAATCGCTCAACGAATTTGATACCAAAGAGCTGATTGGCCGTCCAGAAAACACCCTCGTTCAACACCGTATCCAGAGCAAAGTAAGGTTTAAGCTGTGCCTCATCAAGGGCGTATTTCTCACGGCGGACCTGCTCAGCATAAAATGCCCAGTCCCAGGCCCTGACACTAAACCCTCCCTGCTCTTGATCGATGACTTTCTGGATTTCTGCCTGTTCATCCAACGCACGCTGGCGCGCGGCCGGAACGATCGCCCGCATAAACGAAAGTGCCGCTTCAGGCGTTTTAGCCATCTGGTCGGCGGTTTTCCAGGCCGCATAATTGGCAAAACCGAGTAATTTCGCCTGTTGCATGCGGATGTCGACCAGACGCTGAATAATAGCCTGGGTATCGTTATCGTCATCGTGTTCAGCCCGCGTCCACGCCTGGGTAAACAGTTCTTCACGGATCTGTCGATTGCGTAACACGGCAAGCGCCGGTTGTTGAGTGGTATTCACTAACGGAATAACCCAACGTGATTCGAGCCCCTTTTCTTTTGCAGCCTCAGCGGCAACGGCAAGTTCTTCTGCGCTAAGCCCGTCAAGCCGCCGGACATCATCCACCACCAAAGCACCGGACTTGTTCGCCGCCAGCAGACGCTGATTAAACTGACTGGTCAGCGTGGCTGACTCGGTATTGAGCGCTTTGAGTCGTGCTTTGTCGGCCTCATTCAGACGGGCGCCTGCCAGTACAAAACGCTGGTAAATGACCTCCACCAGGCGCAATGATTCGCTATCCAAACCTAATGTATGACGTCGTTGCCAGACAGCCTCGACGCGGGCGAAAAGCGCACTATCAAGGTAGATATCATTGGCAAGCCCCGCCAGTTCTGCTGAGAACGCTTCGTCAAGGCGCTGTAGTTCATCGTTGGTGTGCGCCGACGTCATCGCGAAGAAAACGCTGGTTACGCGCGTGAGTAATGCGCCACTTTGTTCAAGTGCCAGGAGAGTATTGGCAAAATCAGGATCCTGAGGATTGTGTACAATCGCCTCGATCTCTGCGCGTTTTTGCCGCACGCCCTCATCAAACGCCGGACGATAATGCTGCACGTCAATCTGATCAAACTGCGGCGCCTGATACGGCAATGTGCTGTGGTGTAAAAAAGGATTCGTTAACGACATCTTTCACTCCTGAAAACGATTTGTTTACCAGAGTAGACTTCCCGGGAATCGACCGCAATCCTGTTAACCAGGAATAGCTCTGAACAGAAATGACGTGCTATGGTAGTACTACATAAAAAGCGTTGAGGAACAGTGAGATGATCGTTTTAGTAACCGGAGCAACCGCAGGTTTTGGTGAGTGCATTACGCGTCGTTTTATTGAGAATGGGCATAAAGTTATTGCCACCGGACGCCGTCAGGAGCGCCTGCAGGAACTTAAAGATGAGCTGGGTGACCGACTCTATATCGCGCAACTGGACGTACGTAATCGCGCATCGATTGAAGAGATGCTGGCGTCCTTACCTGCTGAATGGCGCGATATTGATGTTCTGGTCAACAACGCGGGTCTGGCGCTGGGCCTCGAGCCTGCCCACAAGGCCAGCATTGAAGACTGGGAAAACATGATCGATACCAACAACAAAGGCCTGGTTTATATGACCCGTGCCGTGCTGCCTGGTATGGTTGAGCGCAATCGCGGACATATTATCAATATCGGCTCTACCGCCGGTAGCTGGCCATACGCCGGCGGTAACGTTTATGGCGCGACCAAAGCGTTTGTCCGTCAGTTTAGTCTCAACTTGCGTACTGACTTACACGGGACAGCGATTCGTGTTACCGACATTGAACCAGGTCTGGTTGGCGGTACGGAATTCTCTAACGTGCGTTTCAAAGGCGATGATGCCAAGGCTGAAAAAGCTTACGAAAATACCACTGCGTTGACCCCGCAAGATGTTACAGAAGCGGTATGGTGGGTGGCTTCGTTACCTGCTCATGTCAACATTAACACCCTTGAAATGATGCCGGTCACGCAGTCTTTTGCCGGGCTGAGTGTCCATCGGAGCTAATTTCCCTGCCCGGCCTTGCGCCGGGTATAGATAGCCTGAAATAAGTGATAAAATATCTGGGTTAACTCTCTAAAAAGTAAGAATGAATGACCGTAGAAACGCAGCTCAACCCTACACAGCCTGTAAATCAGCAGATTTACCGTATTCTTCGTCGCGATATCGTGCATTGTCTGATTGCGCCTGGTACGCCGCTGTCGGAGAAAGAGGTTTCCGTACGCTTCAATGTTTCACGCCAGCCGGTACGAGAGGCATTCATCAAACTGGCAGAGAACGGTCTGATTCAGATCCGTCCGCAGCGTGGCAGCTACGTGAACAAAATTTCGTTGTCGCAGGTGCAAAACGGTTGTTTTGTTCGCCAGGCAATTGAATGTGCCGTGGTCCGCCGCGCCGCCACCCTGATCACCGATAAACAGTGCTATCAGCTCGAACAGAATCTGCATCAGCAGCGCATTGCGATTGACCGAAAACAAATTGATGATTTCTTCCAGCTTGACGATGAGTTTCATCAGAAACTGGCTTTAATCGCCGAGTGCCAGCTCGCCTGGGACACCGTCGAGAATATTAAAGCCACCATTGACCGCGTTCGCTATATGAGCCTGGATCATATTTCCCCTCCTGAAATGCTGCTTCGCCAGCATCACGATATCTTTGCCGCACTTGAAAAACATGATGGTGACGGCGTCGAGCGCGCAATGATGCTGCACCTTCAGGAGATCGGTGAGTCTGTGCAGCTTATTCGCCAGGAAAATAGCGACTGGTTCAGCGAAGATTAATTTTACGCTCACCTCTCTGCGGGGTGAGTTGTCCTGCGTTTACCCTCTCCTGCACATCTCTCTAAAAAAAGCTGTGATTTTGATCGAAAACAAAAAAAATCCTTAGCGAGAAGCGTATTTATATTGCGCCCGTTACGTGGGACCAGAGGCCCACGGGCTTT
Source organism: Citrobacter sp. EC_71 (assembly GCF_019584005.1). Taxonomy (NCBI): domain Bacteria; kingdom Pseudomonadati; phylum Pseudomonadota; class Gammaproteobacteria; order Enterobacterales; family Enterobacteriaceae; genus Citrobacter; species Citrobacter sp. EC_71. Next base: position 99,895 of record NZ_VDAY01000003.1, on the reverse strand, counting down.
GACGGTGAGTTGGAAAGGAGAAAACACCATGAAAACATACGATCGTAACCGCAACGCAATCACCACTGGCAGCCGCGTCATGATTAGCGGCACCGGACTCACAGGCCGCATTACAGCGATAGACACCGATGGCCTGACCGCTGAGCAAATTCGCCGTGGCAAAACAGTGGCAATCGAAGGGTGTGAAGGTAAATATACCCCTATCGAGTTGATTCGTTTGGGCATGAACTAATTGGTGTAAATGCCAGAAAACTCTGCGCCATCTGGCTCGCTGAAAGCCAGATGGCGTCATAAATGATGCCCTTCGTTACTTCAGTTTTGCTGCATACTTCGCAACCGTTGCCTTCGCCCCTTCAGCCAGTAAAGCAAGATAGGCTTCTGTGACCTGGTTTTTGAATAGTTCTACCTGCGGTAATTCGCGACCAAAAATGGCATCAATCGCCAGTAACGCCTGAACGCGTGCTTCCCCCTCGGGACTACTGCGAACCGCAGTCTGGATCACCGGCAACAGCGGATCGCTGATTTCAATCGCCTGACCGTGTTCATCCACACCGCCGACATAGCGCATCCAGGCGGCTACGCCCAGTGCCAGCAGCGCAAAATGGCTGCCATGCGCAATGTGCCAACGAATTGAATCGAGCATACGCTGCGGCAGTTTTTGGCTACCATCCATCGCAATCTGCCAGGTACGGTGACGCAGAGCCGGGTTGCTGTAGCGCTCAATGAGCAGATCGGCATAGTGCTGCAGATCCACACCTTTCACTTTCAGCGTCGGCGCCTGTTCCTGCAACATCAACGCTCGCGCGGCAAGACGATAATTTTCATCCTCCATGCAGTCGTTGATATGCTGATAACCCGCCAGATAACCAAGATAGGCAAGGAAAGAGTGACTGCCGTTGAGCATACGCAGTTTCATCTCTTCAAAGGGGATCACATCCGATACCAGCTCCGCCCCGGCCTTTTCCCATGCCGGACGACCGGCGACAAAGTTATCTTCAATTACCCACTGACGGAACGGTTCACAGGCTACGCCTGCCGGGTCGCGTACCCCGGTGATGTGTTCAATTTTGTCCAGCGTCTCCGGGGTAACCGCAGGAACAATGCGGTCAACCATTGTAGACGGGAACGTCACATGCTGTTCGATCCATGCAGCCAGTTCAGCATCTACCGCTCGGGCATACGCAGTGACGACATTGCGCATCACGTGGCCGTTTTCAGGCATGTTGTCGCAGGACATCACGGTAAATGCGGCTAACCCCGCAGCTTTGCGGCGCGCCAGAGCTTCAACTACCACGCCTGGCGCAGTTTTTGGTTGTTTTGGATTTTGCAAATCGGCGGCAATCATGGGGTTGTCTAACATCAGTTGCCCCGTCGCCGGAGAGTGGCAATATCCTTTCTCGGTGATGGTGAGAGAAACGATCGCCACCTGCGGTTCGCACATCGCAGCCAGTACGCTTTCCAGACCATCTACCTGCGCATGCAGCGCGTTTTTCACCACACCAACGACTCTGGCAGTCCACGCATCCGCAGACATTTCCGCAACGGTATACAGATAATTTTGCTGTTTCAGATCGGCAATCTGCTGCTCACCGCCAATCAGATTTACTTCGCAATAACCCCAGTCACTGCCGTGTTCTGCAGCCAGGATGTCAGCATAAACACCCTGATGTGCGCGATGAAACGCGCCAAATCCCAGATGAACAATACGTGGGACCAGTGTGGTACGATCGTAGTCAGGAAGCGCAGCCTTTGCCGCTAAGAGCTTGTTTTGCATGGTATGGCCTACTTATCTATGAAATCAGGACTGTCTCAGAGTAACGCCTGTAGGGTTGTATGTTTTGATTTGCATTAAGCTTTTCATAATTGGTATGACATCATTTAAAGCTGTGTAATAGCATGGCGGAGCATAACCGTATCCGTCCATGCTATTACCAGGACTTAGCTTATCTGGGTCGCCGAACAACGAACTTTATTCGTCTGACTCACTTCAGCGGCATCCTCAAGCACACTCAGATCGCGGTCTTTCACTTCCGGCATCAGCAGCGCAGACACCAGACCGATCAGTGAATAGGCAATGACCATCGCCAGAATTGGCCACCAGGAATTGGTCATGTTACAGAAAATACCGGCCAGAACAGGTCCAAAACCAACGGCTACCAATCCGCCTGCCTCTTTTGAAATCGCCATTCGCGTAAAGCGATTACGGGCACCAAACATTTCAGCCATGGTGATATTTTCGAGAGCAAATAATCCCAACACAGCAAAGTTATGAATAACAATCAATGCTGTCATAATAACGCCCGGGCTATACGTTTTATCCACCACAATTGACAGCATCGGGTAAGCCAAAATAATGGCTGAGATATTGAGGATAATATAGGGTAAACGACGACCAAATTTATCAGACAACCAACCGAGCAGCGGTATGGTAATAAATCCAAGTACCGAGCTAATCATTAACGCATCGGTGGGTATTGATTTATCAAATAACAATGTCTGTACTAAATAACCGGCAAGAAAGGTTTGGATTAACCCAGAGTTGCCCGCCTGACCAAAGCGTAAACCGGTTGCCAGCCAGAACGATTTACTGGTAAACATCGCCCCCAGCGTATTTTCCGACGCATTGTTTAATGCCGACGCATTTTCTTCATCATTAACTTTCTCAAATACCGGGCTTTCTTTGAGATTCATACGTAACCAGATGGCAAAGATCATCACCACAATACTGGCAAGGAACGGAATGCGCCACCCCCAGGCTAATAATTCCTCACGGTCAAGAGCAAAGAACATCACCGCCCAGATTGCCGTTGCGCTAAGGGTCCCACAGTTGGTTCCCATGGCGACAAGTGAGGAAATAATCCCGCGTTTCCCTTTCGGCGCATACTCGGCAAGCATCGTTCCCGCCCCCGAGATCTCAGCCCCCGCGCCAAGCCCTTGCACAATACGCAGCGTCACCAGCAGTACGGGCGCAAAGATACCGATTTGCGCATAGGTTGGTAGAACGCCGATTAATGTTGTACAAATCCCCATCATGGTGATAGTAATAAACAACACCTTTTTACGCCCGATGCTGTCCCCCATCTTGCCAAATATAAATGCCCCGACGATACGAGCAATATATCCCGCACCGTAGGTTCCCATTGCTAAAATGAGGGCCATCGCCGCAGATTGTTCCGGGAAAAATATCTCATGGAATACCAGTGCGGCACCCAAAGAATATAACTGAAAATCCATAAATTCGAGCGCAGTACCTAACCATCCGGATACGGCGGCTCTGACCAGATCTTTGGTGGATCTTTCGTGTTTTTCTTGATTCATATTGGCTATCTCGTAGAGGTAAGATGCGTACCACTTACTCGCAGTTATTTATATTATTCAGTGAATGTGAGTAAAACTTTGCAGCAGTGCTGCTGATCTTTCTCGAACAATTCAATTGCGTCTGTAACGTGGTGATAGTCAAAAGTATGGGTAATAAGTTGATTAGGATTGATAAGTCCGTTAACTAACCAATCAATAACAATCGGGAATTTATTGGCATTTAATCTTGAGGAATAAATTGAAAGTTCTTTCCCGGTAATGCCCTGCTGAACAATCTGACAAGGTTCGCTGGAGAAGCCCATCAGGACAATCCGTGCGGCTGGCGATGCCAGCGTGATAGCCTCCTGTAAAATGGATGGATGACAAGCCGCATCCACGATGATGGTCGGCTTAAGCCCTTTTTCCGCCAGGAAATCTTGCAACGATTGCTGACCATTATTTATTACCCAGTCAGCGCCGCACTGCTTCGCCATGCTCAGGCGTTCTTCGATTCTGTCGGCAATCACCAAGGTTTTTACTTTATAGACACGTTTAAGCGCCTGTACGGTGGTTAGCCCCATAGGCCCTGCACCATAAATCAGCGCAATATCATTTTCTGTAGGTTTAATTTGTCCGGTTACGTTCGCGGCGATGGTAAAAGGCTCTACCATGACGGCATGTTCATCAGGAACGGCATCGGGGATCGTCCAGGCATTTTTTGCCGGTACCACGGCGTACTCGCTAAAACCACCATCGCGATGAACGCCCAGCACCACCAGCGATGTGCAAACGTTAGGTTTACCTATTGAACAGGGATAGCAATGCCCGCAGCTGATAACGGGATCAACGGATACTCGTTCCCCCATTCGCGCACGATCAACACCTTCCCCTACCGCATCGATCACGCCAAAAAATTCGTGGCCGATAACGCGAGGATACTGCGCAAATGGATTATGCCCACGGTAAATATGGCTATCGGAACCACAAATTCCCGCCAGTTTTACCTTCACCCTCACCTCTCCCGCTGATGGCTCTGGAACGGGCCGCTCGGCAATGACCAGCGTATTTGGTTTTTCAATCACAATACTTTTCATAGCAAATCACTCCTTACCAGTTCCACAGCGTGCCATCTTCCAGGCGAGCGACAGGCAGATATGCCGGGTCATACGGATATTTCGCCGCCAGTTTTTCATCAAACTCAATACCAAGGCCTGGCTTATCGCCCGGGTGCATGTAGCCGTTATCAAAAGTCCAGTTATGCGGGAACACTTCCAGCATTTGCTCGGAATACCCCATATATTCCTGAACGCCGAAGTTCGGCACCCACAGATCAAAATGCAGTGCTGCGGCCATGCATACGGGTGACAGATCGGAAGGTCCATGCGACCCCGTGCGTACCTGATACAGCGAGGCGAAATCGGCAATACGGCGCATACCGGTAATGCCGCCCGCATGGGTAATGGTGGTGCGGATATAGTCGATCAGCTGTTCTTCGATCAGCTGTTTGCAATCCCAGATGCTATTGAAAACTTCCCCTACTGCAATCGGCGTGACCGTATGCTGGCGGATCAGGCGGAAACACTCCTGGTTTTCGGCTGGGGTTGGGTCTTCCATCCAAAACAGACGATATTGCTCAATGCTTTTGCCAAACCGGGCAGCTTCAATCGGCGTCAGGCGATGGTGCATGTCATGTAGCAGATGTTCGTTAAAACCAAATTTATCGCGAACAGCGGCAAACAGTTTTGGCGTGAAATCGAGGTATTTCTCTGTAGACCACAACTGCTCTTCCGGCCACTGCCCTTTGGTCGCGGGTTCATAGGCCAAACCTTTGCCTTTTGACATACCGTAAGTGGTTTTCATGCCCGGTACGCCGCACTGTACGCGAATCGCTTTAAAGCCCATCTCTTTATGTCGCGCGTAATCTTCCAGCACATCATCTACGGTATGGCCTGTGGTGTGGCAGTAAACCATGACGCCTTCGCGAGACGCACCGCCGAGCAACTGATACAACGGCATGTTCGCCGCTTTCGCTTTGATGTCCCACAATGCCATATCTACTGCGGAAATCGCCGACATGGTGACCGGACCGCGACGCCAGTACGCGCCTTTGTAGAAAAACTGCCAGATGTCTTCGATTCGATGCGCGTCGCGACCAATAAGTTGCGGACAGACATGATCTTTCAGATAGGACGCCACGGATAATTCGCGGCCATTTAAGGTGGCATCGCCCAGCCCGGTGATCCCATCATCTGTCGTTATTTTTAACGTTACAAAATTACGCCCCGGGCAGGTGACAAAAACTTCAGCCCCGACAATCTTCATTTTTTCTTCCTTACATCTGTTCTTGAGATGCAGGAAATTTACTCAACTGAACTACTACCATACAAGTATAAAGATCGAAAAAGCGCTCGTTGATCACAAAAAAGGCGCTATGCGCGCCCCCATCCAGCCACGATAATCAGCATCCCGCACAAGGCCACCAGCGCACCAGACCAGTCATACAGGCTGAGTTTTACGCCATCGACAAAGCGCAGCCATAGCAGCGCAGTGACAACATAAACACCGCCATAGGCCGCGTAAACTCGCCCACTCGCGGCGGGATGCAGCGTCAGCAGCCAGACGAATAAGGCCAACGATACACCGGCGGGTACCAACAGCCACGCCGTAGCGCCTCGTTTAAGCCAGAGCCAGGGTAAAAAGCAGCCGATGATTTCGCATAAGGCGGTGACGAAAAAAAGAAAGGTGGTCTTAAGCATTGACGTTATTCAGTTACCTTCGGTTTAACCATGATACGACAGAATATCGCCAACGTATCCATATCCGCTCAGTGGGTATGCCCTGAAGCAGGAATAGTGTAGAATTTAGCCCTGTTTTATCGTTTTTCCCTTTCTCATAAAAGGAATTCGCCATGAATATTACACTGACCAAACGTCTGTGTCTGACGGCTATGCTGACGCTTGCGGCGGCTGTGTACACCTCTTCAGCATTTGCTGAAACCAGTAAACTGGTCATTGAATCCGGGGACAGTGCGCAAAGCCGTCAACAGGCCGCAATGGAAAAGGAACAATGGAACGATACCCGCCAACTACGTCAGAAAGTGAACAAGCGTACTGAGAAAGAGTGGGACAAAGCCGACGCGGCCTTTGATAGCCGTGATAAGTGCGAACAGAGCGCCAATATTAACGCCTACTGGGAACCTAACACCCTGCGCTGCCTCGACCGTCGTACTGGCCGTACCGTTGCACCATAATGACTGTGCCCCTAAAGGATATTGCAAGGATACAATATGACTAGCGCCCTCAGTGTTAAGCTGCGCCCGCTGGAGCGTGAAGATTTACGTTTTGTCCACCAGCTTGATAACAACGCCAGCGTTATGCGTTACTGGTTCGAAGAACCTTACGAAGCGTTTGTTGAGCTGTCAGACCTGTACGACAAGCATATTCACGACCAAAGCGAACGTCGCTTTGTGGTGGAATGCGAAGGTGAAAAAGCCGGGCTGGTGGAGCTGGTAGAGATTAACCACGTCCACCGCCGGGCTGAATTCCAGATTATTATTTCGCCCGAATATCAGGGTAAAGGTCTGGCTTCGCGGGCGGCAAAGCTGGCGATGGATTATGGCTTTACCGTTCTCAACTTATATAAGCTGTATCTAATCGTTGATAAAGAGAACGAAAAAGCCATCCACATCTACCGTAAACTCGGCTTTATGGTGGAAGGTGAACTGATTCATGAATTCTTTATCAACGGTCAGTACCGCAACACCATCCGTATGTGTATTTTCCAGCAGCAGTATCTGGCAGAACACAAAACGTCTGGTCCTAACCTGCTACAACCTACCGCTCAATAAAGGCGATTAGTAGTAATCGATGGTATTTTCAATCGAGTAATGATGTTCAACTGCTGGCTTCACGCTTTCGTCAACGATAACCAGCTGGCAGTTGACCGGGTTGGCGTAGTTATCGTACTTACAGGTTTGCCTGACATTACCTAATGGATGATTGTTCAGCATACTCACCGCCGTGTAATCCAGCTTCTTCAGCGGATCAACCGACGGTTTGGCATCAACCTGTAAGGTATTGTCTTTACTGACGGTAGTTTTACCCAGCGGGTAGCCTTCCGCGTCATAGCGGTACTGGACTTTCATCTCTTTTCCCGTGGCAGAAACGACAAAGCCGTTATCGTCGGTATCCCACACCACACCGGCAGCAGGCAGTTCCGCTAGCTGGCATTTACCTTGTAAGCGGATCTTTTTTTCCAGCGTTTCGGCATCGCGATAATAGTTGGCATCCAGAACCAGCGCCATTCCGGTATTATTTTCGATATCGTGCAGTTCAAGCGTATCGAAACACCCTTCCTGCGAGAGCGTACCGACAACGCGCTTGGAAACTTCACCTTTATCATTAAGAAGCGTCTGACTGAAATCTTTCACTGGCCCACGCAGCGGATCGAAATCAAATTCATTGGAAAAACTGGCCATTTCCGGTGTAAAAGAAACCAGCCCTTTGGCGTTATCACACCCGACCAGTACGGCGCACAGGAAAACTAACAGGGTCTGTTTCTTCACATTTTTCACCCGGATAAGAAGATAATTCTCAATCATATTAGCAAATACAATTATTTACACCAGAAATGCTACTCTTAGTTCATGTCGTTCACAAAAGGAGCTGATGATGAAATACATAACAGGAATTGCCGCAATCTTACTGGTAGCTGCCTCCCCACAAGTTCTGGCGGCACCAGCGTCCTGCGAACGCGTTAAGAGCGATATCGAACAGCGCATCATAAATAATGGCGTCGCAGAGTCCAGCTTTACACTGAACATTGTCCCCAACGATCAGGCCGATCAACCTGATTCACTGGTGGTAGGCCATTGTGCAAACGATACGCACAAAATTCTCTATACCCGGACTAACAGCGGCAACGCCCCTGCCAATAGTTCGCCTGCACAGGACGGGCACGCCGCCGAACCGCAATAAATCTCCCCCTCCGTACGCGGAGGGGTACTCCTGTTTGATATGCATTAAGATGGCATACCTATAAGGGGGTAAACTCATTCCATTATTAGCATGCTATTAATTTCGTTATAAATATTTATATATAACGATAACTATAATGGAGTGAGTTATGTCGGAAACTGAGCAATATGGAGGCATCAGCCGCAGGACATTAGTGAAATCCTCGGCTATCGGTTCGTTGGCGCTGGCCGCGGGCGGGTTATCGTTACCTTTTGGAATGCGCACCGCAGCGGCTGCGGTACAACAGGCGTTACAACCAGCTGAAGAGAAAGTGGTTTGGGGCGCTTGTTCCGTAAACTGCGGCAGCCGTTGTGCCCTGCAACTGCACGTCAAAGATGACGAGGTCGTATGGGTGGAGTCCGATACGACCGGAGACGATATTTATGGTCAGCACCAGGTGCGTGCCTGTTTGCGTGGACGCTCAATCCGTCGACGGATCAATCATCCGGATCGCCTCAATTATCCTATGAAGCGTGTGGGCAAACGCGGTGAGGGTAAATTCGAACGCATAACCTGGCAGGAAGCGCTGGATACCATCAGCACCAGTTTAAAAAATACCGTACAGAAATACGGTAATGAGGCCGTGTATATCAACTACACCTCTGGCATTGTCGGCGGCAATATTACTCGCTCCTCCCCTTATGCCTCGCTGGTCGCTCGCCTGATGAACTGCTATGGCGGATTCCTGAGCCATTACGGCACCTACAGTACCGCACAAATCGCGGCGGCAATGCCTTACACCTACGGCTCAAATGACGGCAACAGTACCTCCGACATTGAAAACACGAAGCTGGTGGTGATGTTCGGCAATAACCCTGCCGAAACGCGCATGAGCGGCGGTGGCATAACATACTTCCTTGAGCAGGCCCGGGAGCGTTCTAACGCCCGCATGATCGTCATCGACCCGCGTTATACCGATACCGCTGCGGGTCGTGAAGATGAGTGGATCCCTATCCGTCCGGGAACCGATGCCGCACTGGTGGCGGGAATCGCCTGGGTCCTGATTAACGAAGATCTGGTCGACCAGGCGTTCCTCGACACATATTGCGTCGGTTATGACGAGAAAACCCTACCCGCTGACGCCCCCGCTAACGGACACTACAAGGCCTATATACTTGGCAACGGCGATGACGGTATCGCTAAAACGCCCCAATGGGCCTCGCATGTCACCGGGATCCCGGCCGAGCGCATCATTAAACTGGCCAGAGAAATCGGTAGTACAAAACCGGCGTATATTTGTCAGGGTTGGGGTCCACAACGTCAGGCTAACGGCGAACTGACTTCGCGCGCGATCGCGATGCTGCCAATTCTTACCGGCAACGTTGGCATCAACGGTGGCAATAGCGGTGCACGAGAATCAACCTACACCATCACGATTGAACGCATGCCGCTGCCGGATAATCCCATCAAGACCCAGATATCCTGCTTTAGCTGGACCGACGCCATCGCCCGTGGCCCGGAAATGACCGCAACCCGCGATGGCGTGCGCGGGAAAGATAAGCTCGATGTACCGATTAAATTTATCTGGAACTACGCGGGCAATACCATTACTAATCAGCATTCAGATATCAATAAAACGCATGAGATCCTTCAGGATGATACGAAATGCGAAATGATAGTGGTCATCGAAAACTTCATGACTTCCTCGGCGAAATATGCCGATATTCTGCTGCCGGATTTAATGACCGTCGAACAGGAAGACATCATTCCTAACGACTATGCGGGCAACATGGGATACCTCATTTTTATTCAACCCGCGAGGTCACCGAAGTTCGAACGCAAACCGATCTACTGGATAATGAGCGAAGTCGCCAAACGCCTTGGCAATGATATCTATCAACGGTTTACGGAAGGCCGTACTCAGGAACAGTGGCTCCAGTATCTGTATGCAAAAATGCTGGCCAAGGACCCCGCGCTCCCTTCTTATGACGAGCTGAAAAAAATGGGGATCTATAAACGCAAAGATCCTAACGGGCATTTTGTCGCCTACAAAAAATTCCGCGACGATCCGCAGGCAAATCCGCTAAAAACTCCGTCAGGAAAGATTGAAATTTACTCCAGCCGACTGGCGAAAATTGCCAACACCTGGGAATTGCAGAAGGACGAAGTAATTAGCCCGCTTCCCGTCTACGCCTCCACGTTTGAAGGGTGGGACGATCCTAAACGTAGCGCATTTCCGCTGCAGTTGTTTGGCTTCCATTACAAATCCCGTACGCACTCCAGCTACGGCAATATCGATGTTCTGCAAGCGTCCTGTCGTCAGGAAGTGTGGATCAACCCCGTCGATGCCCAAAAGCGTGGTATTGCAAATGGCGATATGGTGCGGGTCTTTAACGACCGCGGTGAAGTACGTATTCCGGCCAAAGTAACGCCACGGATCCTGCCTGGCGTCAGCGCAATGGGCCAGGGTGCATGGCACGATGCCGATATGGCCGGCGACAAAATTGACCATGGCGCCTGCGTCAATACGCTGACAACACAGCGCCCTTCACCGCTGGCAAAAGGCAACCCACAGCACACTAATCTGGTCGAGATCGAGAAGGTTTAAGGACTAACCCATGACAACTCAGTATGGATTTTTTATTGATTCCAGTCGTTGCACCGGGTGCAAAACCTGCGAGCTGGCCTGCAAAGACTACAAAGACCTCACTCCTGACGTCAGTTTCCGGCGGATATATGAATACGCTGGCGGTGACTGGCAGGAGGATAACGGCGTCTGGCATCAGAACGTTTTTGCCTACTATCTCTCCATATCCTGTAACCACTGCGAGGATCCAGCCTGCACCAAGGTTTGTCCTAGTGGGGCTATGCATAAGCGCGAAGATGGTTTTGTCGTGGTGGATGAAGACGTATGCATCGGCTGTCGCTACTGTCACATGGCCTGCCCATACGGTGCGCCGCAATACAATGCCGCCAAAGGTCATATGACCAAGTGCGATGGCTGTCATGATCGCGTCGCCGACGGCAAAAAGCCTATCTGCGTTGAGTCCTGTCCGCTACGCGCGCTGGACTTTGGTCCGATTGATGAGTTGCGCAAAAAACATGGTGAGCTGGCGGCGGTTGCCCCGTTACCGGGCGCACACTTCACCAAACCGAGTATTGTGATCAAACCCAATGCCAATTGCCGCCCGACCGGGGATACCACGGGTTTTCTGGCTAATCCGAAGGAGGTGTAAAATGGGAAATGGATGGCATGAATGGCCGCTGGTCCTGTTTACGGTGCTGGGCCAATGTGTGGCCGGGGCGCTGATCGTGAGTGGGTATGGCTGGTTAACCACCAAAGACGATGTGGCAAAACGACGTATCGTGCGCAGTATGTTTTTCCTGTGGCTGGTGATGGGCATCGCCTTTCTCGCCTCAATAATGCATTTAGGTTCACCGCTACGCGCGTTTAACTCGCTGAACAGAATCGGCGCATCGGCGCTCAGTAACGAAATCGCCAGCGGTTCGCTGTTTTTCGCGGTTGGTGGTCTGTGGTGGCTGGTGGCGTTTCTCGGTAAAATGCCGGCTACGTTAGGTAAAATCTGGCTGCTGCTCAGCATGTTGCTTGGTCTGGTTTTTGTTCTGGCGATGACTAACGTCTATCAGATAGACACCGTTCCGACCTGGTATAATGGCTATACTACGCTGGCGTTTTTCATGACGATGTTGCTGAGTGGCCCGATGTTTGCCGCCCTGCTGCTACGCGCTGCGAGCATGTCGTTTAACGCCGCCAGATTCGCCGGAATCAGCATTCTTGCCCTGCTGGTGACCGTGGCCGTTATCGTTTTGCAGGGCGTATCGCTCAGCGAAATTCACAGTTCGGTACAACACGCCAACGCTCTGGTTCCCGACTACGCAAGCTTACAGGTCTGGCGCATCGTGATGCTGGCTGCGGGGCTGGGTTGCTGGATATGCCCGCTAATTCGTCGCAAAGAACCGGCTGTCGGCGGATTGGCGCTGGGTTTAATTTTCGTGTTTGCCGGTGAAGTTATTGGCCGCGGTTTGTTTTATGGCTTACATATGACAGTCGGAATGGCTGTTGCAGGTTAACACTCGGGTGCGGGGCAACCCGCACTTTTCAGGATTGTTTGCATGACCCATTTTTCACAACGTGACAACTTCTCTACCGCGGCGCGCGTATTGGGTGCGCTGTTCTACTATGCGCCAGACAGTGCGGAAGCTTCTGCGCTGGTCAGTGCGCTTAAAACCGATGGCTGGCAGGCGCAGTGGCCGCTTGCACCCACGTCCCTTTCTGCGCTGGCTGAACAACTGCAGACCGAGGCTGATGAGCCGCTCCCGCAAGCCTGGCAGCAACTGTTTGTCGGCCCTTACGCGCTACCTTCTCCACCCTGGGGTTCTGTCTGGCTGGATCGTGAAAATGTCTTGTTTGGCGATTCCACACTGGCATTACGTCAGTGGATGCGGGACAACGGGATCCAGTTTGCCATGCAGCAAAATGAACCGGAAGATCACTTCGGCGCGTTGCTGTTACTGACGGCCTGGCTTGCTGAAAACGGACGCCACACGGAATGCGAACAGTTATTAGCCTGGCATCTGCTACCGTGGTCAACTCGCTTCCTTGACGTGTTTATCGAACATGCGAACCACCCGTTCTACCAGGCTTTGGGTGAACTGGCGCGACTGACGCTGGCACAGTGGCGATCGCAATTACTGATCCCAGTAGCCGATAAACCTATATTTCGTTAATTTCGCCGCAGGCAAGACGTTTCTTGCCTGCGTTCCATCCCGTTGCGCACGCTGAGCTTTTGCTTCTGCTGCCAAATAGCCGCAAAATAAAGCGTCTGAATTTCCCTGTCTGGCCACTCATGCATCATTTACATGCTTACCCTGACCTGCGTGCGATGTTTCGCCGCCTGCTGATCGCCGCGCTGATTGGTATCCTTGCCGCGTTAGCCGTCGCGGGTTTTCGCCATGCCATGTTCCTTCTTGAATGGTTGTTCCTGGGCAACGACACGGGCAGTCTGGTCAATGCGGCGACAAACCTTTCTCCTATAAGACGCATGCTGACGCCCGCGCTGGGCGGCCTGGCAGCTGGCTTACTGCTCTGGGGTTGGCAAAAATTCAACCGTTTACGACCACAGGCTCCTACAGATTACATGGAAGCCCTGCAAACGGATGGACAATTCGACGTCAGCGCAAGCCTGGTAAAGTCACTGGCATCGTTACTGGTTGTCGCCAGCGGCAGTGCTATCGGGCGCGAAGGCGCCATGATTTTGCTGGCGGCGCTGGCCGCGTCCAGCTTTGCCCAACGCTTTACACCCCGCGCTGAATGGAAATTATGGATTGCTTGTGGCGCGGCTGCAGGTATGGCCGGCGCGTATCATGCCCCGCTGGCGGGCAGTTTATTTATTGCTGAAGTCTTGTTTGGCACGATGATCCTCGCCTCGCTGGGGCCGGTGGTGGTATCCGCCGTCGTCGCTTTGCTCACCACTAATGTGCTGAGCGACAGCAATGCATTGCTCTATGCCGTGCACTTCACACGGGAACTGCATGTGCTGGAATACGTCATGATCGTCAGTACTGGTCTGGTTGCCGGCGTCTGCGGTCCGCTGTTCATGTGGTTGATGACCGCCAGCCATAATGGCTTTTTACGCTTAAAACTCTCGCCACCGTGGCAACTGGCGCTTGGCGGGCTGATCGTTGGCCTGTTGTCGCTGCTCACTCCTGCCGTTTGGGGAAATGGCTACAGCGTGGTGCAGTCATACCTACTCTCGCCACCGCTATTGACCGTGGTGAGTGGGATCTTTATCTGCAAGTTACTGGCTGTGCTTGCCAGCAGTGGCTCCGGTGCGCCGGGTGGGGTGTTTACGCCAACGCTGTTTGTCGGTATGTCTGTCGGCATGCTGCTGGGACGGGCGTGGGGATTATGGCTTCCGGGTCCGGATGAAATTGCCATTCTGCTGGGATTAACGGGGATGGCCACGCTACTGGCAGCCACCACGCATGCGCCAATTATGTCTACATTGATGGTTTGTGAAATGACCGGGGAGTATCGCTTGCTCCCCGGATTACTGATCGCCTGCGTGGTGGCGTCAGTGCTGTCGAGAACGTTACGCCACGACTCTATCTACCGACAGCACGCTGCCAAGCATTGACAGACGGATATACTGTGACAGCTCGCGCTGCTCTGCGCGAGGCAGATACGGCAGTTCGCCGATTAGCGGCGCAGGTAATTTTTTGCTCAGCACATCAATGATTTCCGCATAATGCGCCAGCCCTGGGTTGATTCGGTTTGCGACCCAGCCAAGCAGCGGCAATCCGTCGCTGGCAATCGCCTGTGCGGTAAGGATGGCATGATTAATACAACCTTCCTGAATACCGACTACCATCAGCACCGGCATTTGTTCCTGTACCACCCATTCAGATAGCGGACGCAGATCATTCATCAGACTCCGCCAGCCGCCGGTGCCTTCCACGACAACGTGATCGACTTTTTCACTCAGACTTGCGAGACCGTTGGAAAGCAAGGTGTAATTGACCGGACCACTATGCGCTACGCTACTTTCGTCCTCGCTCAGCGCAATCGGGTTGACCGCCTCATAAGGCAGTTCGATGGATGACACACTTTGCAGCACCAGCGCATCTTTGTTGCGCAAGCCTTCAGGTGTCTCTTTGCTTCCTTTGGCTACCGGTTTGTAGCCCGCGACACTTTTACCCCCTGACGCCAACGCTTGTAGTAATGCGCGGGAAACCACGGTCTTCCCAACAGAAGTGTCTGTACCTGTAATAAAGAAACGCTTCAGCATCACTAACTCCACCGTTATGCTTTGAAAATATAAGTCAGGAAAATAAAACAGTGGAGAAAGTCTAAGGTATGACGACCGGAATCAGCTTGAGATAGCGCAATTTTTCGTACAACAGTTAAAAAATGTTAACCCTGTAATAGACGTATCAACAAAGAACCGTTATACATCGCGTCCTTAACGAGCGCGGCCCCTGCCATCGTCCCCTGATTAGTAAACTGCGTACTTTCGACGACAATATGCCGACTGTAAGCCGGGAGCGCCTGCTGACGAATGCTGTCAGCAATGGTGGGAAACAAAATATCCGCCGCTTTACTGAGCGGAGAACCAATCAATATCTTTTGGGGGTTGAACAAATTCACCATAATAGCAAGGATACGTCCGACGTGGGTCCCGACACCGCTAATGATATCCTTCGCCAATAAATCACCCTGCATGGCTGCCAAACACAGCGCGTCCACTGTTAACGGTTGTCCATGCAGTGAAGAGCTCATTGACTGCTTCAGCCGCACCTGCGCGAGTTCCAGTACGCTGTCGACGCTGGCGATGGTTTCCAGACAGCCATGATTACCGCAATAGCAACGTTTACCGTAGGGATCGACCTGCGTATGACCAATTTCCACCAGGCTACTGCTACCGGCATGCAGTAAATGACCGTCGGTTATCACCCCTGCACCAACGTTATGATCAATGACGACCTGAATGACATCGCGTGCGCCACGCGACGCGCCAAAAAGCGCCTCCGCCATGGTCCAGGCGCTGATATCATGCTGAATATAGACCGGCACACCGGTATGGTTTTCGAGCGCTTCGCCCAGCGGCATCTCTTTGACGTCATCGTAAAACGGCATGCTATGAACGATGCCGTTTTCGGTATCGATTATGCCAGGTAGCGTGATGGCGATGGAGGTCAGGCGTTCCAGCTTTTGCTGGTGGCGGATGAAAAACTGATCGACCTGGGTAATGACACGTTGCAGCAGAGGTGTTTCACTGACCAGCGCCATTTCCAGGCAATCCTCAACCACCAACTTGCTGCTCAGATCGCGCAGCGCCAGAAAAATCTCGCCGCGACTGATGCGAATAGATAGATAGTGCCAGGCTTCGGTTTCGACAACCAGCCCCACGGCCGGACGCCCACGACTCCCCGCTTCCTTGATTTCCAGCTCTTGTACCAGGTGTGCTTCAAGCATTTCTCGGACAATTTTGGTAATACTGGCAGGCGCCAATTGTGCCAGGCGAGAGAGATCAATACGCGATACCGGTCCCAGCTGATCAATCAGGCGATAGACCGCGCCCGCATTGGTCTGCTTAATTTGATCGATATGCCCAGGCTGACTATCAGCAACCACCACTTACTCCCTTTATTTTCGCGCTCCGAAATAATCTGCGGGCTATGGTGAAGCACTTCAATGGCTCCCGTCAACTTTTTACTTAGCCTTGTGATTTACTGCACATTTTCACCCATATTTAAACTAAATTAATCGCCTGGACCGCCGCCAGCAGTTGTTCACGAAAACGTTGCGCGGCATGACTTTGCTCATGATGCTTAGGCCAGACTAACCACATTTCGGAGACGGCATCTTCTTCCGCTATCGGGATCCAGCACATTTCATACAGTTGCACACGTTTAAAGGAAGCAGGCAGGATCGAAACGCCCAATCCCGCGGCCACTAATCCAATGATGGTCATCGCCTCGCCAACCTCCTGAGTTATCGTCGGTTTGAGGTTATAGCGACGCATCAGGCCCAAAATGTCGTCATACAACCCCGTTCCCACATGCGGGTCAAAAAAGACAAAAGGCTCATTAGCCAGCTCAGCCAGCGTCACTACGGGCTTTTGCGCCAACGGGTGCGCTCGTGGGATCATCGCCATCAGCGGTTCATGCAGAATAACCTCTCGCGCCAGCGTTTCCGGGAGTTGCGTGTTACGCATAAGCCCCAAATCCAGAGTGCCTTCGTTAAGTGGAGCAATTTGCTCGCGCGTATTCATCTCGCGGGTTTGCATATGCACCACAGGATAGCGCTGGCGAAACAGGGAGAGCGTATCTGACACCGCTTTGATAAACGGCGCTGATGACGTAAAGCCGATACGCAACTCCCCCGCTTCTCCGAGATGCAAACGCTCTGCACGGGCGGCGGCTTCATTAACCATGCCAAGGATCTGCCGACTGTCCGCCAGAAACTGTTTTCCGGCGGCTGTGAGGGCCACGCTGCGGTTAGTTCGCGCCAATAACCGGGCGCCAATCTGCTGTTCCAGGATTTGGATCTGCTGGCTTAACGGTGGTTGCGAAATATTCAGCCGCGCTGCCGCCCGGCCAAAATGCAACTCTTCCGCAACCGCCACAAAGTAGCGTAAGTGACGAAGTTCAATATTCATATTTTTAAAATATTATTTGAGATTATTAATATATTAGACAGAATATTGGGATTTTCATACTCTTAAGGCTGGTCCTGTAGTAGCAAAATATTAAGCAAGGATTCCAAGTGAGTCGTACAACAACGGTCGATACCGCGCCGGCAAGCGATATTGACGAGAGCGTTACCCTGCCGGATGGTTTTATCAAACGCGGTACATCCCCTTTTATGCGCGTTACGCTGGCGCTGTTTTCTGCCGGGCTGGCGACATTTGCCCTGCTCTATTGCGTGCAGCCCATACTGCCGGTGCTCTCGTACGAGTTTGGGGTTTCCCCTGCCAGCAGCAGTATTTCGCTTTCCATCTCTACGGCAATGCTGGCCATCGGTTTACTGTTTACTGGCCCACTTTCCGATGCGATAGGTCGTAAGCCGGTAATGGTTACGGCACTGCTACTCGCCTCCTGCTGTACGCTGCTTTCAACAATGATGACCAGCTGGCACGGGATTTTAATCATGCGCGCGCTGATCGGTCTGTCGCTGAGCGGCGTGGCGGCAGTGGGGATGACCTATCTGAGTGAGGAAATTCATCCCAGCTTCGTGGCTTTCTCAATGGGTTTGTATATCAGTGGCAACTCAATTGGCGGTATGAGTGGTCGCTTGATCAGCGGCGTATTCACCGACTTTTTCAACTGGCGTATCGCGCTGGCGGCGATCGGCTGTTTTGCCCTCGCCTCCGCGCTGATGTTCTGGAAAATTTTGCCAGAGTCCCGTCATTTCAGGCCCACGTCGCTGCGACCTAAATCATTGTTCATCAATTTCCGTTTGCACTGGCGCGACAGGGGGTTACCGCTACTGTTTGCGGAAGGTTTTTTGCTGATGGGGTCGTTTGTCACACTGTTTAATTACATCGGCTATCGCCTGATGCTCTCTCCGTGGGAACTCAGTCAGGCAGTTGTCGGCCTGTTATCCGTGGCATATCTGACCGGGACCTGGAGTTCGCCGAAAGCAGGCTCCATGACCACCCGCTATGGTCGCGGCCCGGTGATGATCGTTTCAACCGGCGTGATGCTTTTTGGGCTATTGATGACCCTGTTTACCTCACTATGGCTGATCTTCGCCGGGATGCTGCTCTTTTCTGCCGGGTTCTTTGCCGCACACTCCGTGGCAAGCAGTTGGATTGGGCCACGGGCGAAACGCGCTAAAGGCCAGGCCTCTTCCCTGTATCTGTTCAGCTATTACCTGGGCTCCAGTATTGCCGGTACGCTGGGCGGTGTGTTCTGGCATAGCTACGGCTGGAACGGCGTGGGCGGATTTATCGCCCTAATGCTGGTGCTGGCGTTGCTGGTCGGTGCGCGTTTGCACCATCGTCTGCACGTTTAATCAAGGATGCCCGGCTTCGGGCATCATCACTTATGAAGACGCTGCCATTTGCAGGACAATAACCGTCCCGTTCATCACGATATGCAGCGTCATCGGCATCAGCAGTCCGTTGCTTTTCAATCTGGCAAGGATTAAAACCTGCGACACAAGAAACAGCATCAGCAGCGTGCGCAGATCCACATACTGGGTATGCATCACGGCAAAAATGATCGATACCACGACTGACGACAGCCAGGTTTTATTATTGAACCAATACTGGAATGCGTTGAATAAACAGCCCCTGAAAACAATTTCTTCATAAACTGGCGCAAAAAATATCAGGGTCAGAGTGGATAACCACAGCGCGTAGTTGTTTAAAGATATCTGGCTGGTTACCCACGCTTCGGTTTGTCTGAGACCTATCAACCACGGCAAGATAAGCTGAATAAAAAGCAGGGCCGCAAATAAAATGCCAAACCACCGGGCATTGAAGATCCCTTTGCCCAGCCCTTCTCTTTTTCTGAAGAAGAAATAATACAGCGGAACCAATACGACAAATTCCAACACAAACAACAGCGGGAAGAGAAATCCTTTGGCGAGCAGGTCCTGGCTCGCGGGAAAAAACAACGGGGTAAACGTGAGACCAAACATCAGCAAAAACATAGAAAAACAGCCAGAAACGGCTTTGGTCCGGGCGATATATTGGTTGTCGACATCCTGTGACATACAATCTCCTTGCGCTTGTCGAGTATAAGATGATGAATTATCGATATATGATAAAAATTCTCATTATCACTGACAACCTACCAACATTTACCCTATGGAGAATCCGTCAGCGGCAACCAAAAACGGAAGCACGCGCCTGCCGTTGAATTAACCAGATTGATATCGCCTCCATGCAGTTCAAGCATTCTTCGCACAATCAACAATCCCAGACCGCCACGCTGCTCACGGGGAGTTAACGCTGTCGGGCGCTGAAATAATACTTCGCGTACTCCCATTTCCACGCCAGGACCACTGTCCTGCACTTCTGCTAACAGTCGATCTTCATCACGCCAGATTTTTAGCCATACATCCCCCCCGTCAGGCGTATGGCGGATAGCATTATCCAGCAAATTGGTCACCACGCTTTCCATCATCGATAAATCGGCATTTACCAGTGGTAACGGCCCCATCACGTCAAGGTGTAACTGCAAATGGCGTGTGGCAACAGGGAGATCAAACTTCTGCGCCACATCCTGGATCAACTCGCCAAAAGCAAAACGTTCGCGCTGAGGTTTTATGCCTCCGTGCTCCAGCCTCGCCAGCTCAAACAGTTGTTGTGACAGATGGCGAACCTTATGCCCCTGGCGCAACGCGATACTAAGATAATGCCTGTTTTCCTCTGGCGTTATTGTGTCCGCTTTCAGCGACAACATTTCCAGATACCCCAGCAGCGAGGTGAGCGGCGTGCGTAAATCATGAGATATATTGGCAATAAACTCTCTGCGCTGGCGATCGCTGTCAGCTAACAAATCCCACTGCTGCGCAATTTGCTGTGCCAGTTCAATAAACGCATTGTTCAACAACGCAATTTCATTCCCCGGTGACGGTACGGGCTTTTTCTGCGCCAACTGCTTAATGACGCTAATACTGTCCTGCTCCATTTTGACCACCTGCGCGGTCAACCTTTTTACCGGATGCGTCACCCATCGCCACACCAGCAAGCCCGCAATTCCGCCGGCTAATAAAACCAGAATTAACGTTCCTGTCACGGTGTTCCAGAGCGTTTTCTGCCAGGCGGTATTTGCCAGCATATGCAGATTTTCGCCCTGGAGAATAATGTACAGATAACCATGCAGTTGGCCGTTAAGCATCACTGGCGCCGCACTAAAGACCTTCTGCTGATTGCTGCGCGGATCATCGCCATACACTGGCAAAGCATCCGAATTTAGAAAACCCTGAATCGGCTGTACGGTAATTTTCTGGCGCTGAATATGCCCGGGCGGTGCGGCATCGGCGAGTATGTCACCTGCTGGTGAAACCAGATACAGTTCGACGCTTGGATTGAGCGTCATCAGGTGATTAAACAGTCCTTTTAACGTCTGTCGATTGATCTGCCCGCGGGTATCAATCAGAGCCTCACTTTTGACAATCTTGCTCGCCAGTTCCAGCGACAGCCTTTGCACCATGGCATCGCCATATTTTTGACTATTACGCAGTTGGACAACGCTGGCGGCTACCGCGCAAATCAACATAATCGCGGTAAATACCAGGGTCAGACGCTGGCTTAAAGACAGTCGATAAATCATGACTGATGCTCCGCGTTATTCGCCGCAAGCTTATAGCCTCGTCCCCAAACGGTAAGAATAATTTCCGGCTCAGCAGCATCTTTTTCAATCTTGGTCCGCAGACGATTAATATGACTGTTCACCGTATGCTCATACCCTTCGTGCTGGTAGCCCCACACATGATCCAACAGCGCCTGACGCGAAAAAACTTCGCCAGGATGACGAGCGAAAAAATAGAGCAGATCGAACTCACGGGGCGTCAAATCGATTGATTTGCCATGCTGGCGGACTTCACGGGCTAAGGGATCAATCTCCAAACCATGGATGTTAATGATCCCCGCTTCCACACGCAGATTCTGGCTCATCGCCTCCTGACGGCGAAACAACGCCTTCACGCGGGCCATCAGTTCCAGTATGGAGAAAGGTTTGGCTAAATAATCATCGGCTCCCATCTCCAGCCCCAGAACACGGTGAGTTTCACTGGTACGGGCGCTAATAATGATGACGGGTAAATAGAAACTCATTTGACGAATGCGACGACATATTTCCAGACCATCGACACCCGGCAGCATTAAATCGAGAATAACCGCATCCCAGACATGTTTTTCCAGTTGTTCAAGCGCGCGCGTTCCATCCGCCTCATGGATAATTTCGTATCCCTCATCCTTCAGGCTAAGCTGCAAAAGTGAGGCAATATCGCTGTCATCTTCCACCAAAAATATCTTTTTTGCGCCGGCCATCAGTGTCCTCTCCCTCTCATCGTTGTGAAAGCTTACCCCAGGCAAGGGGCGGAAGTTATCACAAAATTTTTAACTTTTCGTGAGGATCCTGGGATACGCCTGGATACAGGATGTCGTTACAGAAAGTCAGGCATCAACAGGGAAACGTCGCTTTGTTTTCCTTAACATGAAAATAAAAAGGAACAGTTATGCAGAAAAAACGTCCACTTCGGGAAGCTGATGTTACCGCCGAATCAGTTTTTTTTATGCAAAGACGACAGGTCCTCAAAGCGCTTGGAATAGGCGCTGCAGCCGCTTCACTCTCCTCCCCGACACAGGCGAATCTACTGAATTGGTTTAAGGGCAACGATCGAACGCCTGCACCGGCGGGAAAACCGCTCGAGTTCATAAAACCGGCTGCCTGGCAAAGCACACTGCCCCTGACGCCGGAAGACAAGGTGACGGGCTATAACAATTTCTATGAATTTGGTCTGGATAAGGCCGATCCTGCCGCCAACGCCGGTAGCCTGAAAACCGATCCCTGGACATTAACCATCAGCGGTGAGGTGAACAAACCCTTAACGTTGGATCATGATGCGCTGACCACGCGTTTTCCGTTAGAAGAACGTATTTACCGGACGCGTTGCGTTGAAGCGTGGTCGATGGTTGTGCCGTGGATTGGCTTTCCCTTACATAAATTATTGGCGCAGGTTGAACCCACCAGCGACGCCAAATACGTTGCCTTTGAAACACGTTACGCCCCCGATGAAATGCCCGGTCAGAAAGATCGCTTCATTGGTGGCGGCTTGAAATACCCCTATGTTGAAGGTCTGCGTTTGGATGAGGCCATGCACCCTCTTACCCTTCTGACCGTGGGCGTGTATGGCAAAGCGTTGCCGCCGCAAAACGGGGCGCCGATACGCCTGACGGTCCCCTGGAAATATGGCTTCAAAGGTATTAAATCGATTGTCAGTATCAAGCTGACACGTGAGCGCCCGCCGACGACCTGGAATATGTCAGCACCGAATGAATACGGTTTTTACGCCAATGTTAATCCGCATGTCGATCATCCTCGGTGGTCTCAGGCGACGGAACGTTTTATCGGTTCCGGTGGGATTCTCGATGTGCAACGCCAGCCGACGTTGCTTTTTAACGGTTACGCCAGGGAGGTGGCATCGTTATATCGGGGCATGGATCTACGGGAGTATTTTTAAGTGAGGCTCACCGTAAAACAGATAACTGGCTTGAAAGTGCTGCTGCATCTCGCCGGTTTTTTACCCCTGCTATGGCTCTTCTGGGCAGTGCAACAGGGTGCGTTGGGCGCCGATCCCGGGAAAGACATTCAGCATTTTACCGGCATTACTGCGCTAAAATTTTTGCTTGCTACCCTGCTGGTATCGCCGCTCGCACGCTATGCAAAGCAGCCTTTGCTGTTTCGTACCCGACGGTTGTTAGGATTATGGTGTTTTGCCTGGGCCACACTGCATCTGACCAGCTATGCGCTATTGGAACTGGGTATACAAAATTTGGGATTGTTGGGACGTGAACTGGTTTCACGCCCATGGCTAACGTTGGGCATGGCGGGTTGGGTTATCTTACTCCTGCTGACGCTGACCTCCACGCAGGCCGCCCAGCGTAAAATGGGCAAACGCTGGCAAACGTTGCACAACTACGTCTACCTGACTGCCATTTTACTCCCGGTTCATTACCTATGGTCGGTCAAAGTGTTGTC
Organism: Citrobacter sp. EC_71; assembly: GCF_019584005.1. Lineage (NCBI taxonomy): Bacteria > Pseudomonadati > Pseudomonadota > Gammaproteobacteria > Enterobacterales > Enterobacteriaceae > Citrobacter > Citrobacter sp. EC_71. The sequence continues at coordinate 76,403 of NZ_VDAY01000003.1, read as the reverse complement.
ACCGTCCCCTATTATCTACGCCTTCTGTTTTATTGTGCTGCTGGTATTTCGCTATAAAAAGTTGTTACGCAAAAGCGAATACAAAGGTGTGTTTATGAAAAGTGAATGAATCACGGTAAACTTCTTACCCACACCAAAACAGAACGAGAACAAAAAATGAGTAACAATGATAATTACCATCAACTCACCCGCACGTTCCAGCGCCTCTCTCGCTTCTCTCACCTTTCGGCTATCGCCAGTTGGGACATGTTTACCATGATGCCGCCGGGCGGCAGTAAAGTCCGCGGCGAAGCGTTGGCTGAACTAAGCGTGCTTGAGCATCAGCTGTTAACCGACCCGAAGGTAGCAACGTGGATCGCCGCAGCAGAACAAGAAGACCTTAACGATGTTGAGCAAGCGAATTTGCGTGAAATGTCACGACTGCATCACCAGGCATCCCTGCTGCCTGAATCACTGGTAGAAGCAAAGTCGCTGGCGGGCAGCCGCTGTGAGCATGCCTGGCGCAGCCAGCGACCCGCGAACGATTGGGAAGGATTCTCCGAGAACCTGAAAGAAGTCGTGAAGTACAGCCGCGAAGAAGCCCGACTGCGTGCAGACGCTAAAGGCTGTTCACCTTATGACGCGCTACTGGACATCTTTGAACCAGGGATGACCAGCGCCCAACTGGATGTCCTGTTTGCGGACGTGAAAAACTGGCTGCCCGATCTACTCACCAGGGCAGTGGCAAAACAGTCTCAGCAAACGCTTATCGCCCCGGTTGGCCCCTTCCCGAAGGCTGTCCAGCGAGAGTTGGGTCTGGAAACGATGACGCAGTTAGGATTCGACTTTACGGCTGGCCGACTGGATATCAGCGCACACCCCTTCTGTGGCGGCGTACCGGAAGATGTGCGCATTACTACCCGCTATGACGAAAATGAACTCCTCAGCGCGCTGTTTGGCGTGATTCATGAAACTGGTCATGCCCGCTATGAGCAAAACCTGCCGCGTAACTGGTCTGGACAACCTATCGCTCTGGCACGCTCAACAGCCATTCATGAGTCGCAAAGTCTGTTCTTTGAGATGCAATTGGGGCGCAGTAAAGCATTCCTGACGCGACTCATTCCGGCGGTGACGCGTCATTTTGGCGATCAGGCTGCGTTTGAAGAGAGCAATTTCATTGCCTGGAACCAGCAGGTAAAACCCGGTTTTATCCGCGTTGACGCCGACGAGGTAAGCTATCCGGCTCACGTGATCCTGCGTTATGAAATCGAGCGAGCATTAATTAACGGCGACATTGAAGTGGATGACATTCCGGCATTGTGGAATGAGAAGATGCAGGCCTGGCTTGGACTGTCAACAGTGGGGGATTATCGCAATGGCTGTATGCAGGATATTCACTGGACCGACGGCGGCTTTGGCTACTTCCCGTCTTACACTTTAGGCGCTATGTATGCGGCGCAATTGTTCAGCGCAGCTCACCGCGCATTACCGGATCTGAACCAGGAGATTGCGCAAGGAGAGTTTTGCGCCCTCTTTGACTGGCTACGCCAGAATATCTGGCAGCATGGCAGTCGTTTTACCACGGAACAACTCATTACCCAGGCCACCGGAGAGCCGCTCAGCAGCCGCTATTTCCGCGCTCACCTGGAAGCCCGTTATTTGTAATCTCCTGCCGTGAGTCATTGTACATATCGTTACACGCCGATACCAATGACTCACGGAAGCCCAGTAATTACAGCGATATAGTTATTTCAACGGCCCCGCAGTGGGGTTGAATGAAAAACCAAATCGAGGGTATGAGAATGAAAAAAGTATTAGCTCTGGTTGTTGCCGCTGCTATGGGTCTGTCTTCTGCTGCATTTGCTGCTGAAACAACTGCTACCACCGCGCCAACTGCTGCAACGACGAAAGCGGCCCCGGCGAAAACCACGCATCATAAAAAACAGCACAAAACTGCGACGCAAAAAGCGCCAGAACAGAAAGCTCAGGCTGCTAAAAAACACACCAAAAAAGCAGCAACTAAACCGGCTGTAGAACAAAAAGCGCCAGCACAGAAAGCTCAGGCGGCGAAAAAGCACACCAAAAAAGCAGCAACCAAACCTGCTGCAGAACAAAAAGCTCAGGCCGCTAAAAAACACACCAAAAAAACCGTAAAACACGACTCCGCGAAACCAGCCGCTCAGCCTGCTGCATAACACGCCTGTAGTCACTATGGCGCCCCCCACGCCGTAGCATACGGCGCTAAATCATCCAGATTTGGCGCCGCCTTTCGGAGGGTAAAATGGTGTCACATTACCGCTTTGAGTTCATTCTTACGGCCCTGATTATTTGTGCCCTCATCACCATGCATTTTTATCTTTCCTGAGTGTAGTTATCTGATTTTACTCCCACTTTCCCGCCGTCCCGTCTATAGTATTAACTGAGGGTTTGCTGTTAAAAATCATAATTCCCCACCAGAGTGTGATATGCATAAAACCATTGCTATGTTACTGGGTTCAATTTTTTTAACTCCTGTCGTTGCGCATGCGGAACAGCCAGCAACGTCCAGCGCTGAAGCAGAAAACATAAAAACGCTGTTTTTTGGACATGACGATCGCATTAAGGTGACTGACCCAACGCAATCACCATGGGACGCTATCGGACAACTGGAAACCGCCAGCGGTAATCTGTGTACCGCTACGCTCATTTCCCCCCATCTGGCTCTGACTGCCGGACACTGCTTACTTACGCCGCCAAAAGGAAAACCTGATAAGGCCGTAGCGTTACGCTTCGTGTCGAAAAAGGGTATCTGGCGTTATGAAATCCACGGAATTGAAGGCCGGGTTGATCCTTCGCTCGGCAAACGTTTAAAAGCCGATGGTGATGGCTGGATTGTGCCCCCCTCCGCCGCCCCATGGGATTTTGGTCTGGTGGTGTTGCGTTATCCACCTTCCGGTATCACGCCGCTGCCATTATTTGAAGGTGATAAAGCGGCGTTAACCGCGGCGCTGAAAACCGCGGATCGTCAAGTCACGCAGTCGGGCTATCCGGAAGATCATCTTGACGATTTGTACACACATCAGGATTGCGTGGTAACCGGCTGGGCGCAAAATACCGTTTTGTCACATCAGTGCGATACGCTCCCGGGCGACAGTGGGTCACCATTGATGCTGAAGACGGATTCCGGCTGGCAATTGATTGGCGTACAAAGCTCCGCTCCGGCGGCGAAAGATCGCTGGCGGGCAGATAACCGCGCGATTTCCGTGACCGGATTTCGCGACAAACTGGAAGCGCTCGCCAAGGGATAACACATGCTGCCCGCATTAACGGGCAGCACTTTTATCAGGCTAGTTTTATCATGATCATTCCGGCCAACAGCAATGCCACGCCGATCCAGCCTTTATTGTTCAGACGCTGACCAAACAGCACCCAGCCTGCGGCTAACGTCGCGGCAATCCCGAATCCGCCCCATAAGGCATAGGCGACGGAGAGATCAATGCCTTTTACCGCCTGCGACAGCGCACTAAAAGCCGCTAAAACTGCAGCCAGCGAGAGCACACCATAAGCCTTGCGGCGAAAACCATCAGAAAACTTCAAAAAGACGTTAGCCACGATTTCCAGAACGATGGCCATGCCAAGCCACGCGCCGTGTACCCATTCAAACTGCTGCATGGGTCACCTCTCTGCCCGCTTTTGCAGGTTTTCGTGTACCGGATTTAATCAGCACAATACCTACCACCAGCGAGACCAGACCAGCCACCTTCATCGTGGACAAGGTTTCGTCAAATAGCAGCACGCTAAACAGCGTAATAAATAAAATACCGATACCTTCCCATAAGGCATAAGCTACGCCGAGGGCAATTTTTTTAACGGCAAAACTGAGAAAAATATACGATAAGGCGATCATTACCAGCATTAAAATAAAGCCCGCATTACCATGGCCCACGCTCGCCCATTTCATTGACAGCGTACCGGTAATTTCAGCCGCGATGGCCAGACCTAATAATATCCAGTAAAACATGATGCTTCTCCTGCTTGAGAATATAGTCCTTTGGGCCTACTGCATGCAGTAAACCAAAAAATAAAATCAGTTAGCTCAGCGCACAGCGCCAGCTCAGGCAGAAGAAGGGACTAAAGCGCGTTGCGCCAGTGTTGCTCACCCGCAAGCAGGAAAGTGGAAGAGGTACGAAGAAGTGTAGGTAAAAGCAAAAACATCCTGAACATATTGTCCATAATATTACAATTATCCGCAGTGTTGCTTCTCATCATCGCGGATGATAATTGTCCTCGGTAGTTAAACACAGATGATTTGTATCATAGGTTCATTACGAACTCAAAGCCTTTTCACTTCTTTACCAGCCCCGTTTGATTTTTGTTATAACGGCTCGAGGCAAATCACATTATTATTCAGATTCAAAAATTAAAAACGCAGGAATACACATGGCGAAACCGATCATCACGCTTAACGGGTTAAAAATAGTCATTATGCTGGGCATGCTGGTTATCATACTGAGCGGCATCCGCTTTGCCGCAGATATCATCGTGCCCTTTATTCTGGCATTATTTATTGCCGTTGTGCTGAACCCTGTGGTGCAACGCATGGTGAAACTTCGCATACCGCGCGTATTCGCAGTGTCATTGCTGATCGTCATTATTGTGATGCTAATGGTGCTGCTATTAGCCTACTTAGGTACATCCTTAAATGAGCTTGCGCGGACGCTACCGCAATACCGTTCTTCACTGGTTATCCCGCTGAAAAATCTCGAGCCGTGGCTACAGCGCGCAGGGATCGGCGTTTCCGTGGATGAGCTCGTCAAATACATTGATCCGAACGCGGCCATGACGCTGGTCACTAATTTACTGACGCAGCTGTCTAATGCCATGTCATCGATATTTTTACTGCTGCTGACGGTGGTTTTTATGCTGCTGGAAGTCCCGCAACTGCCCAACAAACTGAAACAAATGATGAGCCGGCCTATTGAGGGAATGGCAGCGATTCAACGCGCCATCGACAGCGTATCGCACTATCTGGTACTAAAAACGGCAATCAGCATTGTGACCGGACTGGTCGCCTGGGGCATGCTCGCCGCCCTCGACGTGCGCTTTGCCTTTGTCTGGGGATTGCTGGCCTTTGCCCTCAACTATATTCCTAATATCGGTTCCGTGCTGGCAGCCATCCCCCCTATTGCTCAGGTGCTGGTATTTAACGGTCTTTACGACGCCCTGGTGGTGCTGGCGGGTTATCTGATCATTAACCTGGTGTTCGGGAATATCCTCGAACCGCGGATTATGGGACGTGGGCTTGGACTGTCCACGCTGGTGGTGTTTCTGTCGTTGATCTTCTGGGGCTGGTTGCTGGGTCCTGTGGGGATGCTGCTTTCTGTCCCGCTGACCATCATCGTCAAAATTGCGCTTGAGCAAACCAACGGCGGGCAAAGCATTGCCGTTCTGCTTAGCGATCTCAACAAAGCGTAAATTGTCGCCCCGCCTGCGCGGGGCTTTCGTTTATCGTTTAGCACGTAGCGCCAGGGTGGCACTCAACAACGTAAATAACGCAATTATCCACGCCATGGTCCATGGCGTGCCGTCACTGAACGCGGCCAGCAGTAATGATGAGATAATGCCGCTACCGTATTGTAATGCGCCAATCAGCGCGGAGGCTGAACCAGCGATGTTCGGTACCGCATCCAGCGCTGCGGCCGTTGAGGTGGCCGCAATAATGCCGTTCATTGAGAACAACAGGAATATGGTAATGATAATGGCCACAATTCCCCCGCACTCCAGCTTAACCAACAGGGCAAGCGCAACCGCAGCCAGCGCCGCCAGCATCGTCGCATATTTCAGCAGTTGCTCCAGGGGATGCCGTTGCACCAGCCTACGGTTTACCACGCTCATCGCCATGACGCCGACAATATTTAGCGCAAACAGCCAGCCATAATGCTGAGGATCAACATGGTAATAGCTAATATAAACAAATGGCGATCCGGTAATAAACGCATACGCGCCGACGTAATAAAACGTCAGGCTCAGGGTGTAGCGCATAAAACGCCCATTAGATAACAGGGAACGGTAATTACGAAATGCGCCCGTCAGAGAAGCTTTTACCCGTTTTGCTTCAGGCAGTGTTTCTGGTAGCCAACATAAAGAGACACACATTAGCGCGCCAATCAGCACCAGCAGCCAAAAAACTGCGTGCCAGGTGCTCAGGCGAATAATTTGCCCGCCAATCAATGGCCCAGCTATCGGCGCAATCGCCATTATCAGCACCAGCGTCGAGAGCATTTGCGCCGCACGGGTACGCGCAAAGAGATCGCGGATCATTGCCCGGGCCAGCATAGGCCCAGTACAGGCGCCAAGGGCCTGAAATACCCGCCAGAAAACAATCTGCGTGATGCTTGTAGACATCGCACATCCTGCAGACCCGATGATAAAAAGCACCATGCCAATAAACAGCGGTTTACGCCTGCCCAGATGATCGCTAATCGGTCCCCAAATCAGCTGTGCGATAGTAAAACCTACAAAAAATCCGGTGATCGTAAGTTCTACATTGCCATGTAAATCCGTGGCCATTGTCGGCATTGCCGGAAGATAAATATCGGTAGAAAGTGAGGTAAAGGCCATCAGGCCACTGAGGATCAGAATAAAACTAAGGCCGGTGTGGCTTGCTGTAGCCACCGGCGATGCCTGTTCATTTTTACGCATAGCGCTCTGTCATGTTGAAGAAACAGACCGCAGTATATATGCGACGTATTGCGGTGATTAGAGGGCTAAAACGGCATAAGTTTATGAACCATAATCATGAATAATGGCAACGTTAGCGGCAGATATTGTGATTCAACGCCAGTATTTGCTATCCAGAAATGAATTTAACTCATAGGTCCATGCGGGATTCACAGACTAATAGTACCAACAGAAAATTGCTAATCTGCGGTCAATACAAAGATGAATGCTCAGGAGAATCCCATGAATACAAAAGTACTAAATAACGGTGTTGAGATGCCCTTGCTTGGTTTTGGCGTTTATCAAATGACCGATGCCGCCGAATGCGAGCAAGCCGTACGGGATGCCATTGATTCAGGTTATCGCCTGATTGATACCGCTGCCTCATATCTGAATGAAGCTCAAGTAGGGAACGCACTCAAGCAAAGCAGTGTGCCACGTAATGAGCTTTTCGTGACCACCAAGTTGTGGTTACAAGATGCAAGCTATTCCGGCGCAAAGGCGCAATTTACTCGGTCCCTGCACCGCCTTCAGCTTGATTATATTGATCTTTATTTAATCCATCAGCCCTATGGAGATGTACATGGTGCCTGGCGCGCTATGGAGGAATTATATGAGGAAGGAAAAATCCGTGCGATTGGCGTGAGTAATTTTCATCCGGATCGACTGGCTGATTTAATGGCCTTCAATCGCGTGATTCCTGCCGTAAACCAGATTGAGGTAAACCCATTCCATCAACAGCCACATGCGGTTGCCTGGATGCAGAGCAGAAACATTCAACCACAAGCCTGGGCACCGTTCGCCGAGGGGCGTAATGACCTGTTTCAGAACCCGGTTTTAGCGGCTATTGGGGAAAAATACGGCAAAAGCATTGGTCAGATCGTGCTGCGCTGGATTTATCAGCGCGGAATTATTTCACTGGCGAAAACCGTGCGTAAAACGCGTATGACCGAAAATATTCAGGTGCTGGATTTTAGCTTAACCCCGGAAGAAATGACGCAAATTGCCGCCATGGACAGCGGAAGCAGCGCGTTTTTCTCGCATCGAGATCCGGCTCGAGTGGAATGGATCACCCAGCGGAAGCTGGACGTTTAAAAAAACGGCCTCCGCAGAGGCCGTCTTACTTTTGGCTAACGATTACAGCGCCTTCAGAATCGCATCCACGCTGGCCTTGGCATCGCCAAACAGCATATGGGTGTTTTCTTTAAAGAACAGCGGGTTTTGTACGCCAGCATAGCCGGTGTTCATTGAACGTTTAAACACGATAACGTTCTGCGCTTTCCACACTTCCAGCACTGGCATACCGGCGATCGGGCTGCGTGGGTCATCCTGCGCCGCCGGGTTTACCGTATCGTTGGCGCCAATAACCAGTACGGTGTCGGTGTCGGCGAAATCATCATTGATTTCATCCATTTCCAGCACGATGTCATATGGCACTTTGGCTTCCGCCAGCAGCACGTTCATATGACCCGGCAAACGCCCTGCTACCGGGTGGATCCCGAAACGCACTTTGATGCCGCGGGCACGCAGCTTCTCAGTGATTTCCGCCACCGGATATTGCGCCTGAGCCACCGCCATACCGTAGCCCGGAGTGATGATCACGGAGTGCGAGTTCTTCAGCATTTCTGCTGTGTCTTCTGCATTAATCTCCCGGTGTTCACCCACTTCTTCATCAGAACCCGTAGATGAGCCATCAGAACCGAAGCCGCCCGCAATAACGCTGATGAACGAACGGTTCATTGCCTTACACATAATGTAAGACAGGATCGCACCGCTCGAACCTACCAGCGCACCGGTAACGATCAGCAGATCGTTGCTGAGCATAAAGCCTGCCGCTGCCGCCGCCCAACCTGAATAGGAGTTGAGCATTGAAACGACTACCGGCATGTCTGCCCCACCGATGGACGCCACCAGATGCCAGCCAAAGGCCAGCGCGATGATGGTCATCACCAGCAGCGCCAGAACCTGCAGGCCAACGCTTTCAGTACGAACAAACACCACCAACAGCAAGAAGGAAACGACCAGCGCCGCGAGATTCATCTTGTGACGATTTGGCAGCATTAGCGGTTTAGAGGAGATCTTGCCGCGCAGTTTGCCAAAGGCCACCACGGAACCGGTAAAGGTCACCGCACCGATGAAGATACCGAGGAACACTTCCGTCAGGTGAATGTTCACCAGAATCGGTTCCAGGCCCGTATCGTGATACAGGTAGCTGTTAAAGCCCACCAGTACCGCCGCCAGACCAACGAAGCTGTGCAGAATCGCCACCAACTCCGGCATCTCGGTCATCTCGACTTTTTTCGCCAGGCGGATACCAATCGCGCCGCCGATGATCATCGCCACCAGGATCCAGGCAACATTACCGGTATCCGGGCCAAAAATCGTCGCAATCAGCGCAATCGCCATCCCGGCGATACCGTAGTTGTTACCCTGCTGCGAGGTTTCGTGTTTGGAAAGTCCCGCCAGGCTGAAAATAAACAGGATCGCGGCAACAATGTATGCAGCTGTAACTAATCCTCCAGACATATGTTACCCCTTAGTTTTTCCGGAACATTTTCAGCATGCGCTGAGTCACGGTGAAGCCACCGAAAATATTAATGCTGGCAATAAGCACCGCGATAAAGCTCAGGAAACTCACCCAGCCACCCTGGCCAATTTGTAACAACGCACCGACAACGATGATCCCGGAGATGGCGTTGGTCACGGACATCAGCGGAGTATGCAACGCGTGCGACACATTCCAGACCACGTAGTAACCCACCACGCAGGAAAGCGCGAACACCGTAAAGTGACCGAGGAACTCTTTCGGGGCGACGTCGGCAAGCCAGCCAAACAAAATGACTACCAGCGCCATCAGCGCATATTTACGCCATGGTGAAACAGGTTTTTTCTCTTCTTTCGGCGCTGGAGCCGCTTTTGGCGCAGCCTGCGGCTGAGCTGAAACCTGAATCGGTGGCGCAGGCCAGGTAATTTCACCCTCGCGAACCACCGTCACGCCACGCACCACCACATCGTCAAAATCAACGGTAATGTTGCCGTCTTTCTCTTTGCACAACAGTTTGAGCAGGTTGACGAGGTTGGTACCGTACAACTGGGAAGACTGCGTCGGCAGACGACCTGGCAAATCGGTATAACCGATAACCTTCACACCGTTCGCGGTGGTGGTCACCTGGTTTGGCACGGTATATTCGCAGTTACCGCCATTTTGCGCGGCGAGATCGACAATTACACTCCCCGCTTTCATCGAATCAACCATTTCGCGGGTGATCAGTTTCGGCGCTGGTTTGCCCGGGATCAATGCCGTTGTAACGATAATGTCGACATCTTTTGCCTGAGCGGCGAAAAGCGCCATCTCGGCTTTGATGAATGCTTCGGACATCACCTTAGCGTAGCCGTCGCCGCTGCCCGCCTCTTCTTTAAAGTCCAGTTCGAGAAATTCAGCGCCCATACTCTGAACTTGTTCTTTCACTTCCGGACGGGTATCAAACGCGCGGACGATAGCGCCCAGGCTGTTTGCCGCCCCGATCGCTGCCAGCCCCGCCACACCAGCACCAATCACCATGACCTTGGCAGGTGGAACCTTGCCCGCGGCGGTGATCTGTCCGGTAAAGAAACGGCCAAATTCATGTGCGGCTTCAACAATGGCGCGATAGCCGGCGATATTCGCCATCGAGCTTAAGGCATCAAGCGACTGCGCACGCGAAATACGCGGCACGGAGTCCATCGCCATCACCGTCACATTCCGCTCTGCAAGCTTTTGCAGCAGCTCCGGGTTTTGCGCGGGCCAAAGAAAACTCACCAACGTCGTGCCCGGATTCAGCAACGGAATTTCCGCCTCTTCCGGCGCATTGACCTTCAGAATAATCTCTGACTGCCAGACAGCATTCCCGTCCACAATTTCTGCGCCTGCCTGCACAAACGCGTTATCGTCAAAACTCGCCAGTTGACCTGCGCCGCTTTCAACCGCGACGCTAAAACCCAGCTTCAGCAGCTGCTCAACCGTTTTCGGCGTAGCTGCGACACGGGTTTCATTGGTTAACCGTTCTTTTGGTATGCCAATTCGCATAATGTTCCCTTCCATCTGTATTTATGATGATGGTTTATCAATGTTCGCACGAGGCATGCGCGCACTCTCGAAAGAGGTCAGTGTTACCTCAATAAAATAAAACAGTAACAAACTCTGTATAACCTACTGAAAATGGAGCCTGTGATCTAGCGCCAAAAAACAGTATTTATTATGAAATTCGCAAAACAGGGATGAATTCGCCCGCAGACAGGGATAATGCCCTTTAAATAGCCCGCAATGACTGATAATTCGCTCAAGCGAAGCGGCAAAACATGATTAAGCACCACCACAGAACAATTGGTTAACATTAAATTAACTTATGAAATTCAACTGTTTTATCAGTTTTAGCCTCCAAACGCCGAATTTTTGGACATATCACAAAATGTTATCGACACTGTTACACCCTGTGGCACGATGAGTGAAAAATGACGCAGACACTGACACAATTTAAATGCAATAATCAGCGACGTTTCTAGTCAATAACAATACCAGTACCTGGTTTGCGCAAGGCGAAGGATTATTTTTATGAAGCTTAAGAACACTCTCCTGGCGTCCGCACTTATTTCTGCGACTGCTTTTTCTGTAAATGCAGCGACAGAATTGACGCCGGAGCAAGCTGCTGCCCTGAAACCCTATGACCGCATTGTGGTTACCGGTCGTTTTAATGCGATCGGCGACGCGGTGAATGCCGTATCACGTCGTGCAGATAAAGACGGTGCAGCCTCTTTTTATGTTGTTGATACCTCAGATTTTGGCAGTGGCGGTAACTGGCGCGTTGTAGCCGACATCTATAAAGCCGACGCTGAAAAAGCGGAAGCATCCAAAAACCGTATCATTAACGGTGTGATAGAGTTACCTAAAGATCAGGCCGTTCTGATAGAACCTTACGATACCGTTACGGTACAGGGCTTCTACCGCAGCCAACCTGAAGTGAATGATGCCATCACCAAAGCGGCAAAAGAGAAAGGGGCTTACTCCTTCTATATCGTTCGCCAGGTCGATGCCAACCAGGGTGGTAACCAGCGTATTACCGCATTCATCTATAAAGCGGATGCGAAAAAACGCGTAGTACAAAGCCCTGATGCAATTCCGGCTGATTCTGATGCCGGTCGCGCCGCGTTAGCTGCAGGCGGTGAAGCTGCTAAGAAAGTTGAGATCCCGGGCGTTGCGACTACCGCATCTCCGAGTGCTGAAGTTGGTCGCTTCTTCGAAACGCAATCCACCAAAGGTGGACGTTACACCGTCACGCTGCCGGATGGAACGAAAGTTGAAGAGCTGAACAAAGCGACTGCTGCAATGATGGTTCCGTTCGACAGCATCAAGTTCACCGGTAACTACGGTAATATGACCGAAGTCTCTTATCAGGTTGCCAAGCGCGCAGCGAAGAAAGGCGCGAAGTATTATCACATTACTCGCCAGTGGTCAGAACGTGGTAACAACATGACCATTAGCGCTGACCTGTATAAGTAATATCCTATGCTCTATCAGGTCTACAGCTCTTGTAGACCTGATAATTTTTCCTCGTTAAATCCTCAGCCCGAACAAAAACACGAATATTAAGACAACTTTTCACACTATTAGTCACAAATCTCTCTATCCCCATTGCATGCGTTCTCTTCTCTCCGTAAAATCCCGCGCCTTAGTGGCTTTCACCATTTTTATGCGGTTTGCCAAAATAATTATTCTCTCACTCTCGTTTTAGTAACTGGATACAAATGGAAAAGAAATTGGGTCTGAGCGCACTGACCGCGCTGGTTCTAAGCTCAATGCTCGGCGCTGGTGTTTTCAGCCTGCCACAAAATATGGCGGCGGTTGCCAGCCCAGCTGCATTACTGATTGGTTGGGCGATTACCGGTGCGGGTATTCTGCTGCTCGCCTTTGCCATGCTGCTCCTGACGCGTATCCGACCTGATCTGGACGGTGGAATTTTTACCTACGCGCGCGAAGGTTTCGGGGAACTGATTGGCTTCTGCTCTGCATGGGGATACTGGCTGTGCGCCGTTATCGCTAACGTTTCGTATCTGGTTATCGTCTTCTCTGCGCTCAGCTTCTTTACCGACACGCCGGAATTACGCCTTTTTGGCGATGGTAATACCTGGCAGGCTATCGTTGGCGCATCAACGCTGCTGTGGATAGTCCATTTTCTGGTGCTGCGTGGGGTGCAAACCGCAGCCAGCATTAATCTGGTTGCGACCCTGGCCAAATTGCTGCCGCTTGGCCTGTTTATCGTGCTGGCGTTCATGCTATTTAAACTCGATACCTTCAGTCTGGATTTTACCGGCGTCGCGTTAGGCGTCCCCGTCTGGGAGCAGGTCAAAAACACTATGCTCATTACCCTGTGGGTATTCATCGGTGTGGAAGGCGCAGTGGTGGTTTCCGCCCGCGCGCGAAACAAACGCGATGTCGGACGCGCCACGCTGCTGGCGGTGCTTGCTGCGCTGGGCGTTTATCTGTTGGTCACCCTGCTGTCGCTGGGTGTTGTCGCGCGTCCAGAACTGGCAGAAATCCGCAACCCATCAATGGCCGGTCTGATGGTTAAAATGATGGGACCATGGGGCGAAATTATTATCGCCGCAGGCCTGATTGTCTCCGTTTGCGGTGCCTATTTAAGCTGGACGATTATGGCGGCGGAAGTGCCGTTCCTCGCCTCTACCCACAAAGCGTTTCCACGGATCTTCGCGCGTCAGAATGCGCAGGGTGCGCCATCCGCGTCGCTGTGGCTGACCAACATCTGCGTCCAAATCTGTCTGGTGCTGATCTGGCTCACAGGTTCCGACTACAATACGTTACTGACCATTGCCTCAGAGATGATTCTGGTGCCCTATTTGCTGGTCGGCGCATTTTTGCTGAAAATAGCGACCCGTCCGTTGCATAAAGCAGTTGGTGTCGGTGCGAGCATTTATGGCATATGGTTATTGTATGCGTCAGGTCCGATGCACTTGCTACTGTCTGTGGTGCTGTACGCGCCAGGACTACTGGTTTTCCTTTATGCCCGTAAAACACACGCGCATGAAAATGTATTAAAACGCCAGGAGATGGCACTGATCGGCCTGCTGCTTATTGCTGCAGTTCCGGCGACCTGGATGTTGGTGGGGTAACGCTATCCCCATCGTTTGCGAAACCTGGAGATTACGATGGGTAAAAAGCCCCCTTTGCCGATTCTTATCACTGGAGGAGGTCGTCGCATCGGCCTCGCCGTCGCATGGCATTTTCTCAATCAAAAACAGCCAGTTATTGTCAGTTACCGGACTCATTACCCGGCCATTGATGGCTTGTGCGAAGCTGGCGCGTTGTGTATCCAGGCTGACTTTTCTACCGATAAAGGCGTGTTAGCCTTTGCCGATGAGGTTAAAAGACAGACGAACGGTTTGCGCGCCATTGTGCATAATGCCAGTGCCTGGGTGGCAGAAAAGCCGGGCACGCCGCTAACCGAAGTGCTGTCGGCCATGATGCAAATTCATGTCAATACGCCCTACTTACTCAACCACGCCCTGGAAGAGTTGTTACGCGGTCACGGACATGCAGCCAGCGATATTATCCATTTTACGGATTATGTTGTAGAGCGTGGCAGCGACAAGCACATTGCTTATGCTGCCAGTAAAGCGGCGCTTGACAATATGACTCGCTCATTCGCCCGCAAACTGGCACCAGAAGTCAAAGTGAATTCAATTGCCCCCTCGCTGATCCTATTCAACGAGAGTGACAATGCTGAATATCGCCAGCAGGCTCTGAATAAATCATTGATGAAAACGGCGCCCGGTGAAAAAGAAGTCATTGATTTAATTGACTATCTATTGACCAGTTGCTTTGTCACAGGACGTAGTTTTGCCCTTGATGGCGGGCGTCATCTGCGTTAATGCAGTTTTATCCAACAAAAAATCAGCAACCACGCGCTCAGGCTCCAGCACACCACTGACCCGCCGAGCGCGACGGGTAAGCGCATAAATCCAGTGAAATACCACAGCGAAACGAGGTAGACAAAATAGGGAATAATTGACCACATGCTGAATACAATGGTGGTACGCAACGCCTCGATCCCACGTTCACTGGCCACGATATAATGGGCAATTAACGCGAATGTCGGGAACAGCGGGATTAATCCAGCAATATAGTAATTCTTTGTTTTAGCGAGCAAACCAATCAATACGACCACCAGCGCACCCAGCGCCGCTTTGATAACGAGTCCCATCACCCTGCCTTAACACATCAATAACATCAGCCCCTAGCATAACGGAAGCGTTCTTGTTTAGAAAAGATTAATGGAAGGAAAAACGAGGGCGGTGTATGTTGGCGTTTTATATTCAAAATGAATGATATGAACACCATCGTATTTGTTGAAGATGATCCCGAAGTTGGCTCGCTGATTGCCGCCTATCTGGCCCGGCATGACATTGAGGTTATCCTTGAACCTCGTGGTGATTTGGCTGAGGAGAAAATCCTGCAAGTTCAACCCGATCTGGTGTTGTTAGATATCATGCTGCCGGGCAAAGACGGGATGACAATCTGCCGCGATTTACGTGGACGCTGGCAGGGTCCGATTGTCCTGCTGACCTCTCTGGACAGCGACATGAACCATATCCTGGCGCTGGAAATGGGTGCCTGCGACTACATCCTTAAAACAACGCCTCCGGCCGTGCTGCTTGCACGGCTACGCCTGCATTTGCGTCAGAGCGAACATTCAGCCCAGTCTAAAGGTATTCAGGCAGCGACCATCACACCGCATACCACGCTACGCTTTGGTACACTCACTATCGACCCAACCAACCGCTCCGTGCTACTCGGCGGCAAGCAAGTCTCTCTTTCCACCGCCGATTTTGAATTATTGTGGGAGCTGGCAACCCATGCCGGGCAGATTATGGACCGCGATGCGTTGCTGAAGAACCTGCGCGGTGTAAGCTATGACGGTATGGATCGCAGCGTCGATGTGGCGATTTCCCGGTTACGTAAAAAACTGCTCGATAACGCCATAGAGCCCTATCGAATCAAAACGGTACGCAACAAAGGTTACCTGTTCGCACCGCACGCCTGGGACGATGAATCTGACAAGTAAACCCATCGGGCCGTATCTCGCTTATTATACGGCCCTATAAACGTGACAGTGTCACAATAATTTATTAATCGGTTTTAGCTTGTATCTCAACTGAACGTCAGTCCGTCGTATTTTTTCCAACGGTAATTCACTGCGGAAATAATCCAGCAGCCGATGAAGACGCCAATAATCACGAAGCCGACATTCCCCATGTGGTCGCTCAAATTGCTGACGGTGTCCCACAATCCCCCCTGGAGTGAAAAGGCATCAGACAGCAGTCCGAGCGCCTCCAGTCCACCGATAAATAGCGCAACAATCACCGAGGTGCCGGTGATTGTCATATTGTAATAAAGCTTGCGCTGGGGCTTATTAAACGCCCATCCGTAGGCCTCAACCATCAGGATGCTATCAAGGCAATCAATCAGCGCCATGCCGCAGGTAAACAGCGCCGGGAAAACTAATATTGACCAGACCGACATGCCACTGGACGCGCTTGAGGCAGAAATACCCAGCAGAGAAATTTCAGTGGCAGTATCAAAACCCAGGCCAAACAAAAAACCGACAAAATACATATGCCAGTCTTTACCTACCAGGCGGAAAGCGGAGCGGAAAAGCCAGTTCAGCGGGCCTGAAACCGTCATATCTTCCGCATTGCCAGCGTAAGTACCGGTACGTTTAAGATGGCGAAAAGCCTTCCAGATATGGCAGAAAATAATGAGATTAATGGTAGCCAGAATCAGCAGAAATGCGGCAGAGACCGTGGTACCGATAAGACCGCCGACATTCTGAAACCATGCCATATGCTGCTTAAATACGCTGGTGGTCAGCGCAATACCAATGCTTGCCAGCACCACAATGGTAGAGTGACCAAGTGAAAACCAGGCTCCCGTCGTAAGGGCGCGTTTTTTCTGTTGCATGAGTTTACGCGTCGCACTGTCTATCGCGGCAATATGGTCGGCATCTACGGCATGGCGCAAACCATAGCACCACGCGATTAGACTCAGCGCCAGTAACGACGTGTTGTTGCTAAACGCGGTGAAAGCCCACAGCCACGCCACAATGTTTGCCCCGATGAGTAAAACCATCAACGAAATAATGTTTGGGCGTTTTTTTAATATTGAAAACAATGTGTTCATTGTTTCCAGCCTGTCAAATTTGCGCTAAACAACACACCACACCGCCGTTCACTGATTGATTAATAAAACGTTTACCAGGCTAATGATAACTCTTAAGAATTACCAACCCAGTGTCGTAGATCAAAGTTGATTACCACCTGATGCGAGTTCCTCCATCGCTAACTCCGCGATGCGCAGGGGTATAGCCGCGCAGTCCCCCTCTTGCAGAAACCAGGCGGACGATAATCCACACCAGGCAATAATCCACATTAACAGACGTTGCCGTTCAATCCCGGCAGCTTCTGATACGATATTCACGCGTTGCAGGAATCTTTCTGGCTCAATACCGACAGGCCGGGTCGGATCGGCAAGATCCGGATTGGTAAAAATATTGGCGTAATCAAACCCACGCTCGCCTACCAGCCCTTTCGGATCGATTGCCAGCCATCCTTTAATTTCGAAATCAAGAATATTGCCGTGGTGTAAGTCGCCGTGCAATACGACTTCATTCTGGGGAGATGAGAGCAGTACGTTTGCCACCTCAGCGCAACGTGTCATGATGCCGCCATGTTTTTTCGCTGCAGGAGCGAGATCGCGAAACCAATGATGCAGCGGGGTTAAAGCAGGCGTTAACGCATTCCACGGTAGATGGAGCCGACTGGCCGCATGGCAAATAATGCGACAGGCCTGCGCATCGTTGCCAGACCACGCCATTTCAGCTAAAGAACGCCTCCCTGTCGCACGGTCTAACAGAATCGCCCCATCATCATAGGCCAGTACCTTTGCTGCGCCATTACCATTCCACCAGACCATGAGTGCGCAGCCGTTGCGTTCACTGTCATCGTCGGTAAGCTTGAGCATCGCTTTCTGCCCATCCTTGACCACCACAGGCAAAAGCTGCGATGTGTGCGTTTCAAATGCCTCACCATCAGGAATGAGTCCCCAGCGGCTAAGCCAGGCGTTGAACAGACGATTTTTCAAACAATACCCTCATTTTTGCGCCGGAAGATGACAACCGACGTGGACTGTGTAGCCATTATTCCTGCTTTCACCTGATTGAGCCACCGCGTGCCGATTTCATCCTCTCTTGCTTATAGACCAGAGCACTAACGGGCACCTTCTTATGTCTCTGTGTGCCATGCTGATTGTGGTTGTTAAATGAGGAAGACGCGATGATCGTTTTATGCAAAGCCTGCGGGACATCCTATGAGAAAACGAATTCTCATCCACAACATTGCGCTATTTGTAATGATGAACGCCAGTATGTCCCCGCGACAGGGCAGAAATGGATCGATTTTGCCGCCCTTTGCGCTTCACACACAAATAAGTGGCAACAACACAACAGCGATCTTCTCAGCATCCACACCGTTCCTGATTTTGCGATTAATCAGCGCGCGTTTATCCTGCTCACTCCCGAGGGCAATATTTTGTGGGACTGTATTGCCACACTCGATGACGCCACGAAAATGTTCATAACCTCTTTGGGCGGGCTTAAGGCTATTGCGATATCACACCCTCACTACTACACCACTATGCAGGACTGGGCTGCAGAATTTAATGCCCCAATTTACCTCCATGCCAGTGATAGCGAGTGGGTAATGCGCGACAGCCCGTGGATTAAATTTTGGCAAGGCGACACCCTTGAACTGGCCCGAAACGTCAGTGTTATACGACTTGGGGGACATTTTTCCGGCGGCTGTGTTCTGCACTGGGCACGAAATGAAGGCCTGGTGCTTTCCGGCGACATCGTTCAGGTCACACCAGGGGCGCACGCCGTCTCCTTTATGTGGAGTTACCCCAATATGCTGCCGCTGCCAGCCGCTACGGTCAGCGACATCACCCAGCGCCTGAGTATGGTGAAATTTAAACAACTCTACGGTGCATTTGAGGGAAAAGATATTACGGACAATGCCGATGAAATCGTACGCCGTTCAGGCGAAAAGTATATCTCCTGCCTTAGATAATCGGGCCGTTTACTCTCCCCCTCATTCAGGAAGATGAAAATGGATAGAACTGATAAACCGCCCCCATCAGCGAGAGACTGACTATCACACTGATAATAAAATAGGTTTTGAATGGTTGCTTTTGTGTTTTATGGCGGAAAATTTGTTGACCCGCTATCGCACCAACCCACCCGCCAACAACACCAAACATCAGCAATGTAGACTCAGGCACCCTGCGCCAGGCCTGACGCGCGGCCATTTTGTCCACGCCGTATAGCGCCATCGTTAGTATATTGGCAAGTATGAGCCACATAACCCAGGGATGTGCGGTGAAAATACAGCCTGTTGCTGCGAAAATGAGTAGCAAATAACAACAACGATTGAAATTCATATTTTTATATCACAACAATTTTGAGAGTATCAGTACGCATTATATTGCGTATTCGGTGATTTCCTTGTTCAGGCGCTCATTCTGCTGCTAGCGGATGGGTTTTACAATCACTTCACCGATAATAGCATTTGCAAAATACTGCTGCTGGCGTAACGGTCTGGATACCGCCCAACCAGTCGCGTTTCGCCATTTTGTCGTAACCATTGGCACAATTCAGACTGATATCGCAGATTGTGGGATCAAGTATTAGCCCCATCATTTATTCATTATTTTTTTAGCCTTAATCTACTGACTATTCACCATAAAGCCACCCCTACAATCCTTGCAGCGCCAATATCACGCATATATTCACAGGGGAAATATTAATAATGTTAATATTGAGTTAATTTCATGTTAAATATTATTGCTTAATTTCGTCCATGAGACCACCCTGTAATTGGGAGAACACTACAACATCTTGCTAACCTATTACCGGGGATGATGATGTCTCATCCTCCGGCCCTTTTATTACAGACTACGATTAGCAATCATCTTTCGGTTGAGGTACACCGCGACAGGCCCACATGCAAACCTCCTGCTTTTTGGTGTGGGCAATAGCCATGCAACGATGATCAACATCACCGCCATTCAGAAACTCAACCTGTGCATATATTGACGTACCGCCAGCAGAATTAATACACTCTCTGTCTTTCGTGGTCACACTGGTACCATCTGCGATAATGACGTGTTTTGATTTTCTCAATCAGAGTTTTATGCTGGTTCGCCGATTATAACCCTGCAAACTGGCGAGACCATGAGATCTAAAAACAGATCGTTTATGCTGAAATAGAATAGATCATCAGCATTTTTTAGAATTTTGTAAATCAAAATGGGTTGATGCAGCCTCTAAATGTAGAAAACTAATATGCAGGCCAAAATATCGCCTACCATGTATCTCTACTTCGATCACCACCCAAAAGCCATCGCGCAAGCTCACCACCCAGTAGCGCCAAAAAGACCCGAGCACCTTGATTGAGTATAGAGAAAATGAGAATCAGCTAAACAGCTTTTAGAGCATTGATCTCACACCTGTTTAGTGACGTTGTCACGTAGTATTTTCTCCCGCTGGTTATCATCACGGTAACTCACCATGATCATCTGGTAGCCTATCGGGTGTTCGCGTCCAACGTTGACAGCATTGCTGCAATGTCATCCCCGCGATTAAAAAATTACCCCCTGAGTTTCAACTTTGCCGTTTTGTTTGCAGCTTCTGTGCTTATGCTTTTGTCTTGCTAACCTACTCTAGCCGCGGGGATTATTGCCTAAGGAGCAATTAAAATTGTAAAAAACAACATTTCCAGCAACAATAATATTGTTCTATTTATTTCTTCCAAAATACTACTTTAAAAAATACAATTAGTGGTTTAAATAAACAATATTTACAATGGAAGCATATTTCATGCCTAAATTTTTCACGCGCGATGGTAGTGAACATTACGCTAAAATAGTAAGTTACATTATCCAATATTGTATTTTTATCACATTAACTCTTTTGCTCTCATGCAAAGGTTTAATCGAAATCATTCAGACATTGTCTCCAGACGCTGGTATTCTGCAGTGGCAACTTTCGAAGCAACTCCTTAGTATAAATACATTATTGTATGTATCACTGGCACTCGCTATTTCGTGCGGCATTCAGTTAGCTTACATGTTAGTGACACACGGCCCAGATGAGGCATTTGAACCCGTTATGTTAGGCATTGCATCTGCTGTATTGCTGATATTATCCAAAATTGAACCGGATGAATGGACGGTTCAATACGCTTTGGTTATTTTGATAATGATTATATGTATTGCCATTTTGTTCTCACTTTCAATTTGGATGAATAAGGGAGCTACCCCCCCTTCAAATACCCCATAGTACAAGTTCTGGCTCCGCCAAACCCAACAAGGCATTTTTGGACCGCCCAAAACTCGTGCTGGCGAAAGAACCATAAAACTTCTTGCACCTACACCAGCTGGATGCTTTCCGCCGGGGCCAACCCTGCGTTTATTGCAAATCAGATGGGCCGCGAGAATGCAGAAATGGTTTATACAGTGTACTCTGCCTGGATAAACGCGCTTGATGGTGATCGGATAGCCTTTCTGAACCCGCGCATCGGGGGATACAAGGGTGTCCCCCTGGTGCCCCCAGAGGTGGATGCGCACTAATTAAATCATTGAAATTCCGGTGATATTTCATGAAGAAGCTGTTTGTACAGTTTTATCTCCTGCTGTTTGTCTGCTTTCTGGTTATGACCCTGTTGGTCGGCCTGGTATATAAATTCACCGCAGAACGCGCGGGCAGGCAGTCGCTCGACGATTTAATGAAAAGCTCGTTGTACCTGATGCGCAGTGAGCTGCGCGAGATCCCACCACGTGACTGGGGTAAGACGCTAAAGGAGATGGATTTGAACCTCTCTTTTGATCTGCGCGTTGAACCGCTGAATAAATACACGCTGGACGCCCCAACCATGCAGCGCCTGCGCGAAGGCGATATTGTCGCACTCGACGATCAGTACACTTTTATTCAACGAATCCCGCGCAGCCATTACGTGCTGGCCGTTGGCCCGGTTCCCTATCTCTATTTTCTGCATCAAATGCGCTTGCTGGACGTCGCGCTGATGGCGTTCATTGCCATTTCACTGGCCTTCCCGGTGCTTATCTGGATGCGCCCCCACTGGCAGGAAATGCTCCGACTGGAAGCCGCAGCACAACGTTTTGGTGAAGGCCATCTGGGTGAACGCCTCCATTTTGATAACGGTTCCAGTTTTGAGCGTCTTGGTGTGGCGTTTAACCAGATGGCGGACAATATCAATGCGCTGATCGCCAGTAAAAAACAGCTCATCGATGGTATTGCCCATGAGCTTCGGACTCCACTGGTACGCTTACGTTACCGACTGGAGATGAGTGAGAATCTCACCGAGCAAGAATCTCAGGCACTGAATCGTGATATCGGCCAGTTGGAAGCGTTGATCGAAGAATTACTGACCTACGCCCGGCTGGATCGTCCCCAAAATGAATTGAAGCTCAGCGTACCCGACCTGCCCCTTTGGCTGACAACCCATCTTGAGGATGTGCAAAGCGTCAATCCTGACCATGCGGTGCGCCTTCGCCATCTTCAGAGTGGCGACTACGGTGCGCTGGACATGCGCCTGATGGAGCGCGTGCTGGATAATCTGCTGAATAACGCCCTGCGCTATTGCCAGTCGACGGTACAAGCCAGTCTGCGACTGGACGGTAATCAAGCAACGCTGATCGTGGAAGACGACGGCCCTGGTATCGCACCTGCGGCGCGCGAACAAGTTTTTGAGCCATTTGTACGCCTCGATCCCAGTCGTGACCGGGCGACCGGTGGTTGCGGGCTTGGGTTAGCCATCGTCCACTCGATCGCATTGGCTATGGGCGGTACGGTCGTTTGCGATGAAAGTGAACTGGGCGGGGCCCGTTTTTCTTTCAGTTGGCCCGTCTGGCATAACATTCCTGAATTTCCCACTGCCTGACCCATACCGCTCGGTGGTCAGGCGGCAGATGTTGTGCTATAAAAAAGTATGTTGTAACTAAAATGGTAAAACACATGGCCCGTTACGATCTCGTTGACCGTCTGAACAGTACCTTCCGCCAGATGGAACAGGAACTGGCGCTTCTGAGCGAAAATTTGTTGCAGCAGACGCTGCTGATTGCGCGCGTGTTCTCGTTACCAGAAGTCGTCAAGGAGGCAGAACATGCCCCTTTGCAGAGCATCGATGTAAAACAACATTTAGGCAAAGAGGCTGAATCGCTGGCGCTGCGTCACTATCGCCATCTGTTTATTCAGCAGCAATCTGAGAACCGCAGCAGCAAAGCGGCCGTCCGTCTTCCGGGCGTGTTGTGCTATCAGGTGGATAACGCAGCGCAACGCGCACTGGAAGAACACATTCAGCGTATCAACCAGTTGAAAACAACGTTTGAGCGCATTGTCACTGTGGAATCGGAACTGGCGCCGGCGGCACGTTTCGAATGGGTGCATCGCCACCTGCCAGGACTGATTACGTTGAATGCCTACCGTACCCTCACGCTGGTGAAAGAACCCGCCACCCTGCGCTTTGGCTGGGCTAACAAGCACATCATTAAAAACCTTAAGCGCGATGAAGTCCTGCAGCAACTGGAAAAGAGTCTGACGTCGCCGCGCAGCGTACATCCCTGGACGCGTGAAGAGTGGCAGGCAAAGCTGGAGCGGGAATATCAGGACATTGCAGCCCTGCCACAGCAGGCAAAACTGAAGATTAAAAGACCGGTAAAAGTGCAGCCCATCGCTCGCGTGTGGTACAAAGGAGAACAAAAACAGGTGCAATACGCCTGCCCGACGCCATTGATTGCGCTAATCAACAACGACAACGGCATGACAGTACCCGATATCGGCGAGTTACTGAATTACGATGCCGACAACGTTCAGCATCGTTTTAAACCTCAGGCGCAGCCGTTGAGATTGATTATTCCCCGACTGCACCTGTACGTTGCGGATTAACTGCCCGGTCGCATGCTGCCAACCATCAGTTCCGGTCGTACCCAACTGTCGAACTCCGCTTCGGTTAAATATCCCAGCGCAAGGGCAGATGCTTTTAACGTCAGCCCTTCCTTATGCGCTTTTTTGGCTATCTCGGCGGCTTTGTCATAACCAATATGGGTATTAAGTGCGGTAACCAGCATCAGCGACTCGTTGAGTAACTGGTCGATTCGCTCACGATTGGGTTCAATTCCCGTCGCACAGTGCTCGTTAAAGCTTTCCATCCCGTCCGCCAGCAGACGCACTGATTGCAGGAAGTTGTGGATGACCATCGGTCGATACACGTTAAGCTCAAAGTTACCTGACGCCCCGCCCATATTAATGGCAACATCATTGCCCATCACCTGGCAGCACAGCATAGTCAGCGCCTCACACTGAGTCGGATTGACCTTACCCGGCATAATGGAGCTACCCGGTTCGTTTTCAGGAATTGAAATTTCACCAATACCGCAACGCGGACCGGATGCCAGCCAGCGTACATCGTTGGCGATTTTCATCAGCGATGCCGCCAGCCCTTTCAGCGCGCCATGCGCGTGAACCAACGCATCGCAGGTCGCCAGTGCTTCAAATTTATTCGGTGCGGTAACAAACGGCGCGCAGGTAATTACCCGCAGTTCATCCGCAACCCGACGAGCATATTCCGGATGGGTGTTCAGCCCAGTTCCCACCGCGGTTCCCCCCAGCGCAAGTTCCGCCACATGAGGTAAACTGTTTTCAATGTGTCTGAGGTTATGTTCGAGCATTGCGACCCAGCCGGAAATCTCCTGGCCAAGCGTAAGCGGGGTTGCATCTTGCAGATGCGTCCGGCCAATTTTGACGATATCGGCAAAAGCGTGGGATTTATCACTGAGCGTTTTGGTCAACACCGTTAATTGCGGGATCAGTGATTTGCGTAGCGCCAACAGCGCGGCAACATGCATCGCAGTCGGAAAGACATCATTCGAGCTTTGGCTCTTATTAACATCATCGTTGGGGTGAATTTTTCGCTCCATTCCCCGCACACCGCCCAGCAATTCGCTGGCACGGTTTGCCAGCACCTCGTTCATATTCATATTGCTTTGTGT
This sequence comes from Citrobacter sp. EC_71, assembly GCF_019584005.1. Taxonomy (NCBI): domain Bacteria; kingdom Pseudomonadati; phylum Pseudomonadota; class Gammaproteobacteria; order Enterobacterales; family Enterobacteriaceae; genus Citrobacter; species Citrobacter sp. EC_71. The sequence continues at coordinate 51,553 of NZ_VDAY01000003.1, read as the reverse complement.
GCCGGAGCCCGTTTGCCAAATGGCCAACGGAAACTCATCGCGATGTTTATCCGCCAATACCTCATCTGCGGCCTGCATAATCGCGGTGGCTTTATCCTCCGCCAGCAGCCCGAGATCTAAATTAACCTTTGCTGCCGCCCGTTTCGTCAGCGCCAGCGCGTGGATCAGCGAGACCGGCATTTTCTCCGTAGAGATACGAAAATGCTCCAGCGACCGTTGGGTTTGCGCGCCCCAAAGCCTATCGGCAGGAACATCAATTGCGCCCATTGAATCATTCTCGCGGCGTACCGTTACCATTACCTGCTCCTTACATTAACAATTGATTAGGTTATGTTTCGACATTGCCCACTTGCATTGGTCTTATCAGTATTAACGAGGATTAAACCGTCGTTTGGTGGTTCGTGCGGTAAAAAAAAACCGCCCCAAAGGGCGGCTGACGTTACTTAACGCAGCGTGCGCACTGCGACGTCTGAATTTGCTTGAAGAAATCATTACCTTTGTCATCCACCAGGATAAACGCCGGGAAATCTTCCACTTCAATTTTCCAGATGGCTTCCATCCCCAGTTCAGGATATTCCACGCATTCCAGACTCTTGATACTGCCCTGGGCAAGCACCGCTGCGGGGCCGCCAATACTGCCTAAATAGAAGCCGCCATGCTTATGACAGGCGTCGGTCACCTGCTGGCTACGGTTGCCTTTCGCCAGCATGATCATGCTCCCACCCGCGGCCTGAAGCTGGTCAACATACGAGTCCATACGCCCGGCAGTGGTTGGGCCTAGCGAGCCTGATGCATAGCCTTCGGGCGTTTTTGCCGGGCCGGCGTAATAGATCGGGTGATCTTTAACATACTGCGGCAAACTTTCGCCGTTATCCAGACGTTCTTTCAGTTTCGCATGCGCAATATCACGACCAACAATAATGGTTCCGTTGAGCGACAGACGCGTGGACACCGGATATTGCGACAACTGAGCCAGGATCTCTTTCATTGGCCGATTGAGGTCAACACGCACCGCTTCGCCTTCGCCTGCCTGACGCAGCTCTTCTGGTATGTATTTACCCGGATTATGCTCCAGTTTTTCGATCCAGATACCTTCACGGTTGATCTTAGCTTTGATATTTCGATCGGCTGAGCAAGAAACACCCATACCAACCGGACACGACGCGCCATGACGCGGCAGACGGATCACACGGATATCATGAGCAAAATATTTGCCGCCAAACTGGGCGCCCAGTCCCAAATTCTGCGCTTCTATCAACAGTTCTTTTTCCAGCTCCACATCGCGGAATGCCTGACCATGCTCGTTACCTTCGGTCGGCAGTTCATCGTAGTATTTCGCCGAAGCCAGTTTGACGGTTTTCAGCGTGGCTTCCGCCGACGTACCACCAATCACAAACGCGATGTGATACGGCGGGCAAGCCGCTGTTCCCAACGTACGCATCTTCTCGACCAGGTAATTTTTTAATTTGCCCGGCGTGAGCAGCGCTTTGGTTTCCTGGTACAGATAGGTTTTGTTTGCCGAACCACCGCCTTTGGCAATACACAGGAATTTGTATTCATCGCCGTCAACGGTATACAAGTCAATCTGCGCTGGCAGGTTGGTGCCGGTGTTCACTTCTTTGTACATATCCAGCGCGGCGTTTTGTGAATAGCGCAGGTTGTCTTCGATATAGGTGTTATAGACCCCTCGCGCCAGTGCCGCTTCATCACCGCCGCCGGTCCAGACACGCTGACCTTTTTTACCCACGATTATCGCTGTGCCGGTATCCTGACAGGTCGGCAAAATACCTTTCGCCGCGATGTCGGAGTTGCGCAGGAATTGCAGGGCCACATATTTGTCGTTTTCACTGGCCTCAGGATCACGCAGGATATCGGCAACCTGTTGCTGATGCGCTGGACGCAGCATAAACGAAGCATCATGAAAAGCCTGGCGAGCCAGCAGGGTTAGCGCTTGCGGCGCGACTTTAATAACCTCTTGCCCTTCGAATTCGGCAACGGATACATAGTCGCTGGTCAGCAGATAATAGTCGGTATCATCCTTTTTCAGGGGGAAAGGATGCTGATAATGAAAGGGTTTGTTTGACATTGTGCTCTCACTTACTGCTCGGTCTGGTTATTCTCTGGGCAGATGTTCCGTTGCCCTGCTTCCCTGCCGTAGGTCGGGTTGGAGAAGGTAAGGCTTTCTGCAACCGGAATTACTCAGGGTATTAAAAGCGAGTCACCATATCCTACACAATTTTTTAACAAAAACTGAGACAAGTACGACTTTTTACATGTGCAGGTTACTTCCCTCAGGGTTTCTTGGTTTAATAGCCAGAGAAAATTCCACATTCAAACAGGGCTTGAGAATGCAAAAACTCATCAACTCAGTGCAGAACTACGCCTGGGGAAGTAAAACTGCGTTAACGGAACTTTATGGGATTGCCAACCCAACTCAGCAACCGATGGCTGAGCTTTGGATGGGGGCGCACCCAAAAAGCAGTTCGCAAGTTCAGAGCGCTGATGGTCAGACGGTTGCTTTACGCGACGTTATTGAAAGCGATAAATCCGCGCTATTAGGCGATGCCGTTGCCGAACGCTTTGGTGAACTGCCCTTCCTGTTTAAAGTGCTCTGTGCTGCGCAACCTCTTTCGATTCAGGTTCATCCTAACAAACACAATTCTGAAATCGGGTTTGCCAAAGAAAACGCCGCCGGGATCCCGATGGATGCCGCCGAGCGCAACTACAAAGATCCTAACCACAAACCAGAACTGGTTTTTGCTTTAACGCCTTTCCTGGCGATGAACGCCTTTCGTGAGTTCTCCGATATTGTTGCGTTATTACAACCTGTTTCCGCTGCGCATCCGGCTATTGCGCATTTCCTGCAGGAGCCGAGCGCAGAGCGTCTGAGCTATCTATTTGCCAGCTTGCTGAATATGCAGGATGAAGAGAAATCCCACGCGCTGGCGATCCTGAAATCGGCGCTGAACAGTCAGCAGGGTGAACCCTGGCAAACCATCCGCCTGATCGCCGACTTCTACCCTAACGACAGCGGACTCTTTTCCCCACTGCTGCTCAACGTGGTTAAACTCAATCCCGGCGAGGCCATGTTCTTGTTTGCCGAGACCCCGCACGCCTACCTGCAAGGTGTGGCGCTGGAGGTGATGGCGAACTCGGACAACGTGCTGCGCGCTGGGCTAACGCCAAAATACATTGATATCCCGGAACTGGTCGCCAACGTTAAGTTTGTCGCTAAGCCTGCAAACCAGTTGCTGAACACACCGGTTAAAACAGATGGTGAACTGGACTTCCCTATTCCGGTCGACGATTTCGCCTTCTCCCTACATGAGTTAACGGCCACTGGTGCAGAGATCGGCCAGCAAAGCGCCGCAATTCTGTTCTGCATTGAGGGTGAAGCCGTGTTGAGCAAAGGTGAGCAGCGTCTGGTCCTGCAGCCGGGTGAGTCGGCCTTTATTAGTGCGAATGAATCGCCGGTAAACGTCAGCGGCAAGGGCCGTTTAGCTCGGGTTTATAACAAGCTGTAGCAAGATACTGATATTTTTAACAACTCTTGCTAAGCTGTAGTGAGTTAAAGACAAGTCACTCCTCCAGGCGTCTTCAAACGCCTGGTTTTATTTTATGGATATCAAAATGAAAAAATCGCTGGTAGCTGCGGGTGTAGTGGTTGCACTGGGTATCGTCTGGACGGGCGGTGCCTGGTACACAGGTAAAAAACTCGAAACGCATCTCGCCGAGATGGTGACACAGGCAAACAATCAGTTGAAACGCTACTCCCCTGAGGCGGGCATTGAACTGAGTTATCAAAACTATCAGCGCGGCGTGTTCAATAGCCAACTGCAACTGGTGGTTAAACCCATCACCGGGCAGCAAGATTCCTGGCTGAAGCCTGGGCAAAGCATCGTCCTTAATGAAACAGTTGATCACGGTCCTTTCCCGCTCGCACAGCTGAAATCGCTGAATCTGGTTCCCGCTATGGCCTCGGTGAAAACAACGTTGGTGAATAACGACGTCACCAAACCACTGTTCGATATTGCCAAAGGCGAAACACCATTCGTCATTAACTCCCGTATCGGTTACAGCGGCGATACCCGTTCCGATCTCTCCCTCAAACCGCTGAACTACGAGAATGGCGATGAAAAAGTGGCCTTCAGCGGCGGGGAATTCCAGTTTACGGCTGACAAAGACGGTAATGCAGTTTCGCTAACTGGCGATGCGCAAAGTGGTCTGGTTAATGCGGTCAATGAGTACAACCAGAAAGTACAAATTACCTTCAATAACCTGAAAACTGAGGGTTCCAGCAGTATCGCCAGCTTTGGTGAGCGTATTGGCGACCAGAAGTTGTCACTCGAAAAACTGTCGATTGCAGTCGAGGGTAAAGAGTTGGCGGTTCTGGAAGGCATGAGTATCGATGGTAAATCCGATCTGATCAACGAGGGTAAAACCGTCAACAGCCAACTGGATTACACCCTGAACAGCCTTAAACTGCAGGGCCAGGATATGGGTAGCGGCAAACTGACGCTGAAAGTGGGCCAGATTGATGGTGAAGCCCTGCACCAGTTCAGTCAGCAGTATAGCGCCCAAACCAAGGCGTTGATGTCACAAATCGATGTGGTGCAAAACCCGGAGCTATATCAGCAGAAAGTCACCGAAGCCTTCTTTAATGCCCTGCCGATTCTGATGAAAGGCGAACCGGTTATCACTATTGCGCCGCTGAGCTGGAAAAATGCGAAAGGTGAAACCGCCTTTAATTTGTCTCTACTACTAAAAGATCCGACCGCAAACACCGTAGAGCCGCAAACGCTGGCCCAGGAAGTGGATCGCTCCGTCAAATCACTGGATGCTAAGCTGACGATCCCTGTCGATATGGCGACTGAATTCATGACGCAGATTGCCAAACTGGAAGGATATCAGCAGGAAGAAGCGGCGGGTCTGGCGAAGCAGCAGGTTAATGGCCTCGCGGCGATGGGTCAGATGTTCCGTATTACGACGCTGCAGGACAACGTTATCGGTTCCAGCCTGCAATATGCGAACGGTCAGGTAACACTTAACGGACAGAAAATGTCGCTGGATGAGTTTGTTGGCATGTTCGGTATGCCTGCCTTTGCTGAGCCGGATGCTCCTGCAGCCCCGCAACAGTAAATATCCGTTACGACAGGCCCGATAACATTGCTTATCGGGCTTTTTTTATTTCGCGACGACCAGTCGGGCGGCAAGCGTCAGATTGCGCGAATGGCTTTCATCGTGGCCAATGCGTTGTAGCATGCGTTCCGCAAGGGTGTATCCCATTTCACGGGCAGGCGTGCAAGCCCAAATGATGGGAATGTCATCCAGCGCGCTTTCCGCCACATCAGCAAATCCGGCCAATGATATTTGCTGTTCAAAGTAGCGATCCACGCCTGTTTCACCGCTCTGTCGCCCTGCTCTCATCAGGCCAAACCAGGCGCCTACGGCAATGGTTTCGTTGTAGCACACCACCGCACTGATTGTGGGATTCCGGCGTAACAGCGCCGTCACCTCTTCCGCAGCCTGCTTTTGGCTGGATGAACACTCCAGCACCCAGTCGCTATGAAACGGCAAACCATACTTTAACAATGTCGCACAATACCCGCCGACGCGCTCTGCCCGGGTTAATGAAGAGCTTTGCCCGCCCAGCCAGGCAATGCGCTGATGCCCATGACGTATCAGTTGTTCAACCAGGAGTTGCGCGGCCTGCATGTTATCAGGTCTGACGGTGTCAACGTCATCCATATAGCTGGCGCGTGACGCAAACACCACCGGGATCCCTTTCTCAGCGGCCAGTTGTTGTAGCGCGTCACTGCTGCCTGCGGCCCCAGCGATCACCACGCCATCAACCCCTTGATTAAGTAACAGTGTGAAGCGCTGCGTCAGCTGTTCGCCGTCTTTGCCGCCATGCAGTAAGAAGACCATGCGCCCCTGGGCTTCTAATGCTTCCGTCAGCCCCGCCGTCAGCTCGGCGTAAAACGGCGTAGAAAGATCGCGCACAATCAAACCCACGACCCCGCTCTGCCCACCGCGCAGGGCTGATGCTTGCCGATTACGCACAAACCCCAGTTGCTCAATGGCTGCATTTACCCGCTCACCGGTTGCTGATGAAATACGTCCTTTGCCGCTGAGTACCAATGAGACGGTACTGACCGAAACCCCCGCAGCCAGCGCAACATCATGGATCGTTATTTTTTTGGCTATAGCCATAAAAACAGAAAACTCCCTGATAACGTGACCGATAAAACGTTTTATCAATCACTTATATTTATACCCTCTATTATCGTTCGATAATGTGATTTATACCGCACTAAAATTAGGTAAAACGTTTTATCTTCTCGCCATCATTAGCCAGTCTGATTTTACAAGGAGTCGTTTAATGACGACGAGAACCACACCAAAAATAACGTTATGGGAATTTTTCCAGCAGTTGGGCAAAACCTTTATGTTGCCCGTGGCTCTGCTCTCATTTTGCGGGATCATGTTAGGGATTGGCAGTTCGTTAAGCAGCCACGATGTCTTAACGTTAATCCCGGTGTTAGGAAATCCGGTGCTACAGGCCATCTTTACCTGGATGAGCAAAGTTGGCTCATTTGCGTTTAGCTTCCTACCGGTGATGTTCTGTATTGCCATTCCTCTTGGCCTGGCGCGCGAGAATAAAGGCGTGGCGGCGTTTGCCGGTTTTGTCGGTTACGCGGTAATGAACCTTGCCGTCAACTTCTGGTTAACCGCCAAAGGCATCTTACCCACCACTGATGCGGCGATCCTGAAAGCCAACAACGTGCAAAATATTCTGGGGATCCAGTCGATCGACACAGGGATCCTCGGCGCCGTCATCGCTGGGATCATCGTCTGGATGCTGCATGAACGCTTCCATAACATTCGTCTGCCGGATGCCCTGGCCTTCTTCGGCGGCACTCGCTTCGTTCCCATCATCTCCTCGGTGGTGATGGGCCTGGTCGGTCTGGTTATTCCCCTGATTTGGCCGGTTTTCGCCATGGGCATTACCGGACTCGGTCACATCATCAACAGTGCAGGTGAATTTGGTCCTATGCTGTTTGGTACCGGCGAACGTCTGTTGTTGCCTTTTGGTCTGCATCATATTCTGGTGGCATTGATCCGCTTTACCGAAGCGGGCGGCACGCAGGAAGTCTGTGGTCATAGCGTGAGCGGTGCATTGACTATTTTCCAGGCTCAATTGAGCTGTCCGACAACGCAAGGTTTCTCTGAAAGCGCAACCCGCTTCCTGTCCCAGGGTAAAATGCCGGCGTTCCTCGGCGGGTTACCGGGTGCAGCGTTAGCGATGTACCACTGCGCACGTCCAGAGAATCGTCATAAAATTAAAGGATTATTAATTTCCGGTCTGATTGCCTGTGTAATTGGTGGTACGACCGAACCTCTCGAGTTCTTGTTTCTGTTCGTGGCTCCGGTTCTGTACGTGATCCATGCTTTGCTTACCGGTCTCGGCTTTACCGTGATGGCGGTGCTTGGCGTTACCATCGGTAACACTGACGGTAACCTGATCGACTTCGTGGTATTCGGCATCCTGCATGGATTGTCTACCAAGTGGTATCTGGTCCCTGTCGTCGCAGCTATCTGGTTTGCGGTGTATTACGTTATCTTCCGCTTCGCCATCACGCGCTTCAATCTGAAGACACCGGGTCGCGAAGTCGAAATGGCCAGCACTATCGAAAAAGTGATGGCTGGAGCGCCAGGTAAATCGGGTTATAACGTGCCAGCTATTCTGGCGGCGTTGGGCGGCGCGGAAAACATTGTTAGCCTGGATAACTGCATTACTCGTCTGCGCTTGTCAGTGAAAGATATGTCGCTTGTTAACGTACAAGCTCTGAAGGACAATCGTGCCATTGGCGTAGTACAACTCAATCAGCATAACCTTCAGGTTGTTATTGGTCCGCAGGTCCAGTCAGTGAAAGACGAAATCGCGGTTCTGATGAACACCGTACAGGCTTAAGGACAACAATATGTTTGATTTTTCTAAGGTTGTGGACCGACACGGTACCTGGTGTACCCAGTGGGATTATGTTGCCGACCGTTTTGGCTCAGCCGATCTTCTGCCGTTCACCATCTCTGACATGGATTTTGCCACTGCCCCCTGCATTCTTGAGGCGCTTACCCAGCGCCTGTCCCATGGCGTGTTGGGTTACAGCCGTTGGAAAAATGATGAATTTTTGGCGGCTATTCAGCACTGGTTTCTGACGCGTCACAATACAAAAATCGATCCTCAGTCGCTGGTATATGGTCCCTCGGTCATCTATATGGTGTCAGAGCTGATTCGCCAGTGGTCTTCCGCGGGTGATGCGGTGGTTATTCACACCCCGGCTTACGACGCGTTTTACAAAGCTATTGAGGGTAATCAGCGCGTGGTGCGCGCTGTCGAACTGGAAAAACGTACTGACGGTTGGTACTGCGACATGACCGCACTGGAGAATGCCCTGTCTCGTCCAGAGAGCAAAATTCTTCTGCTCTGTAGCCCACAAAATCCGACGGGCAAGGTGTGGAGGCGCGACGAACTGGAAACCATGGCGGAACTGTGTCAGCGCCATGGTGTAAAAGTCATTTCCGATGAGATCCATATGGATATGGTATGGGGGGATCAGCCGCATATCCCCTGGAGTAACGTCGCGCGTGACAGCTGGGCGCTGCTCACTTCCGGCTCAAAAAGTTTTAATATTCCGGCACTGACCGGGGCTTACGGGATTATTGAAGACGCTCAAAGCCGTAACGATTATCTCAGCGCATTAAAAGGTCGCGATGGTCTTTCCTCACCTGCGGTGCTGGCGCTGACAGCTCATATTGCCGCCTATCAACAGGGCGCAAGCTGGCTTGATGCGCTGCGGGATTATCTTGCCAGCAATCTGCATTACGTCGCCCGCGAGCTTAATGCCGCATTCCCCGAACTGAGCTGGCAGGTTCCACAGTCTACCTATCTGGCGTGGATTGACCTGCGTCCGCTTAACATTGATGATCGCGCATTACAGGAAGCGCTTATCCACCAGCAGAAAGTTGCCATCATGCCAGGGTACACCTACGGCGAAGAAGGACGCGGTTTTGTGCGCCTGAATGCCGGATGTCCGCGCTCAAAACTTGAAAAAGGCGTTCAGGGGTTGATTAACGCCATCCGTACAATACGTTAAACAGGTTTGCGCAATGAAAATCTCATTGCGCGCCTTCTCTGCCTGACGCTTTACCGCCCTGTTCATCCAGCATCGTCGAAAAGCCCGCGTTATCCCTTGCATCGGGAAAAAAGGGTGAGCGTAGACAAAAATGGATATCATGACATTTAATAATGCTATTTTATGTCTGAGCGGAGCGCTTCGGTTTTATAATTTATTTATAATTTAAGAAAATTCACAAGAATAATCCTGATTGAGCACTCATATTTTTATTCCCTCTAACTCTCAGACGGTTACGATTATTTATTAATCAAACATCATTCATAATAAGCGAAGCGGTATTTCCCGCAATCCATTGAAAATTATCAATACGGACTGATTCACCTATCAACATTAAATTTGACTTAATACAAATAGCCGCTAACTTTAAGCCTTGAACAACGACGGATACGAAATTATTTTTTTGTATCTGACTGACATAACCGATATATGAGGTGATATATGGCAGAGCATCGTGGTGGTTCCGGTAACTTCGCAGAAGACCGAGAAAAAGCATCAGAAGCGGGCCGTAAAGGCGGTCAACATAGCGGTGGTAACTTCAAAAACGATCCACAACGCGCATCTGAAGCAGGTAAAAAAGGTGGGCAAAGCAGCCACGGCGGTGGCCGTAAGTCTGACAACTCCTGATAGTTAGCGTTATTTTCATCTTTTAATTAAAAGAGTGTCCTGCGGGTCTGTATGGGGCTCGCAGTTATTTTTAACCTCTAAAGGATATTAATATGCATATGAAAAGCATTGAAGACGTATTTATTCACCTACTTTCAGATACCTATAGCGCTGAAAAACAGTTAACGCGCGGACTGGCTAAACTAGCCAGAGCCGCCTCAAGCGAAAAACTCAGCAAAGCGTTTAATGCCCACCTGGAAGAAACCCAGGGGCAAATTGAACGTATTGACCAAATCGTTGAGCAAGAACCGGGAATTAAGATTAAACGCATGAAATGTGTGGCGATGGAAGGCTTAATTGAAGAGGCTAATGAGGTTATTGAAAGCACCGAGAAAAATGAAGTACGCGATGCAGCATTAATCGCAGCCGCCCAGAAAGTGGAACATTATGAAATTGCCAGCTACGGCACACTGGCAACCCTGGCAGAACAACTGGGATATAAAAAAGCCGTAAAACTCCTCGCAGAAACGCTTGAAGAAGAGAAACAAACCGATCTGAAATTAACCGATCTGGCGGTTGGTAACATTAATAAAGACGCTGAAAAACGATAACCATACTGACTCGAGGAAATTACGATGAATCACTTAGAACATTACCATGACTGGCTACGCGATGCGCACGCGATGGAAAAGCAAGCGGAGTCAATGCTGGAATCGATGGCGAGTCGTATCGATAATTATCCTGATTTGCGTGCCAGAATTGAGCAACATATTAATGAAACAAAAAGGCAAATTACCCTGCTGGAAGAGATCCTCGATCGAAACGATATTTCGCGTTCTGTATTAAAAGACTCCATGAGTAAAATGGCCGCTTTTGGCCAGTCGATTGGCGGCATGTTTCCTTCTGACGAAATTGTAAAAGGCGCAATCAGCGGCTATGTATTCGAGCAATTTGAAATAGCCTGCTACACATCGCTTTTGGCCGCTGCCAAAAAGGTCGGTGATACCGCCTCTATCCCCGCTATCGAAACGATTCTCGCAGAAGAACGTGAGATGGCCGACTGGCTGGTTAAACATATTCCGCAAACGACAGAACAATTTCTCTTACGGTCTGACGCTGACGGCGTTGTAGCCAAAAAATAATCTCATTACGCTCTGCTTCAGGCAGAGCTTCCTCGGATGGGGTCTGTACCGTGCCTGAACTTGACGCTTTTTATTTAGCCCGTTTTCAGTTCGCCTTCACTGTCTCTTTCCATATTCTTTTTCCCGCGATTACGATTGGACTGGCCAGCTATCTGGTGGTGCTGGAGGGGATGTGGCTGCGCACGCGAAACAATCTCTGGCGCTCGCTCTATAATTTCTGGCTGCAAATCTTCGCCGTCAATTTTGGGATGGGTGTCGTATCCGGCCTGGTGATGGCTTATCAGTTTGGTACCAACTGGAGCGGCTTTTCGCAATTTGCCGGCAGTATTACCGGACCACTGCTGCTTTATGAAGTCCTGACCGCCTTTTTCCTCGAAGCGGGCTTCCTTGGCGTAATGCTATTCGGCTGGAACAAAGTATCTCCAGCGCTGCATTTCTTCACCACCTGTATGGTGGCGCTGGGCACGTTGCTATCTACCTTCTGGATCCTGGCTTCCAATAGTTGGATGCAAACACCTCAAGGTTTTAGCCTCGAAAATGGGCATGTCATTCCCCAGGATTGGCTGGCTATCGTATTTAATCCTTCCTTTCCGTATCGCTTATTGCATATGTCGATTGCTGCTTTTCTGAGTAGCGCGATGTTCGTTGGCGCATCTGCCGCATGGCATTTACTACGGGGTAACGATACTCCTGCCATTCGTAAAATGTTTTCGATGGCGCTGTGGATGGCTCTGATTGTCGCCCCTATTCAGGCGGTTGTTGGAGATATGCATGGCCTCAATACCCTTGAGCATCAGCCTGCAAAAATAGCGGCCATTGAGGGGCACTGGGAGAACATCCCCGGAGAGGCAACGCCATTGACGCTGTTTGGCATGCCTGACATGGAGGAAGAGCGCACCAAATACGCTCTGGCGATCCCTGCGCTGGGCAGTCTGATTCTGACCCATAGTCTGGACAAGCAGGTTCCTGCGCTGAAGGATTTTCCCAAGGAAGATCGCCCCAACTCCGCGATTGTATTTTGGTCGTTTCGCATCATGGTTGGCATGGGCGTGTTGATGATCGCCCTGGGTATCTGCAGTGTCTGGTTACGTTGGCGCAAGCGCCTGTACCATTCCCGTCCATTCCAATGGTTTGCACTCTTGATGGGGCCTGCCGGACTATTGGCCTTACTGGCTGGTTGGGTGACCACGGAGGTTGGCCGCCAGCCCTGGGTCGTATACGGCTTTTTGCGCACCCGTGATGCCGTTTCGTTGCACAGTACAACGCAAATGGTCATCAGTTTGCTGGTATTTATCGTCGTTTACAGCACCGTCTTTGGCGTGGGTTACCACTACATATTCAGACTGATTAAAAAAGGTCCTCAGCCGGTCAGTGAACTGACCTCACAAACCGATGGCACCCCTGCGCGTCCGCTTTCCGCCGCAGAACCGGTAACGGATGAAGAGGAGAAAATCTGATGGACATCGATATCACCGTAATCTGGTTTATTATCATTGTCTTTGCCACGCTGATGTACATCGTAATGGATGGTTTCGATTTGGGCATTGGTATGTTGTTTAGCATTGTACATGCCCCCGGCGAACGAGATGTGATGGTGAACAGTGTGGCCCCCGTCTGGGACGGGAATGAAACCTGGCTGGTGCTCGGTGGGGCCGGTCTCTTTGGCGCCTTCCCTCTGGCTTATGCTGTGATTGCTGACGCACTGGCAATTCCACTCACGATGATGCTAATTGGGTTGATTTTTCGCGGTGTGGCGTTTGAGTTTCGCTTTAAAGCCACGCCGTCGCATCGGCTATTTTGGGACTACGCATTTGCCGGTGGATCGTTGCTGGCGACCGTGAGTCAGGGGATCGTTGTTGGCGCCGTGATTAACGGTTTCGATATAGCAGACCGTCGCTTTGCCGGGTCGGCATTGGATTGGTTGACCCCATTTAATGTATTTTGCGGCCTCGGACTGGTTGCCGCCTATCTGTTACTCGGCAGCACCTGGCTGATAATGAAAAGCGATGGCGAGCTTCAGGAACGGATGCGTAAATTAACGCGCCATGTTCTGCTCGCTCTGCTGGCGGTTATTGCCGTTGTCAGCATCTGGACACCCCTTAGCTGGCAATACATTGCAGAACGCTGGTTCACGCTACCTAATTTCTACTGGTTTGTGCCGGTCCCCATTCTGGTGACGATACTCAGCCTGTGGATTTGGCGTCTGAGCAGCGACAACACCAGCCATGCACGACCTTTTATCCTGACGCTGGGATTGATCTTTCTGGGATTTAGCGGCTTAGGTATCAGCCTGTGGCCCTATATTATTCCGCCGCATGTTACCTTATGGGATGCAGCGGCTCCCCCTGCAAGCCAGATGTTTATGCTGGTTGGCACGCTTATTATTATTCCGGTTATTCTGATGTATACAGCATGGAGCTACTATGTCTTTCGCGGCAAAGTATCTGACGGAGAAGGCTACCATTGACCAGGATAGCGCACCGATCGCCTGACTCATTGAAAACCTGAAATATATGTCCACAATGTTCCACTTTTACAAAGTGTTGGCGCACTTTATTCAAAGTTTTTAGAGAATTATGATTCTGTTGTATAATGCCCTGCACTTTACCTAAAAATACGAGTGCGACCATGATTGATACTTCTCTCCCCTTAACCGACGTCCATCGCCACCTTGATGGTAACATCCGTGCCCAAACGATCCTCGATCTGGGTCGCCAGTTTAATTTAACCCTCCCGGCACAGACGCTGGAAACGTTGATTCCTCATGTGCAAGTGACGTCAACCGAGCCTGATTTGGTCAGCTTTTTATCCAAACTGGACTGGGGCGTAAAGGTTCTGGCCTCGCTGGACGCCTGCCGCCGCGTCGCGTTTGAAAATATTGAGGATGCCGCACGCAACGGCCTGCACTATGTTGAACTACGTTTTTCCCCTGGCTACATGGCAATGGCCCACCAACTCCCTGTAGCAGGCGTGGTTGAAGCCGTAATTGCAGGCGTTCGCGAAGGCTGCAAAGCCTTTGGCGTTGAAGCGCGTTTAATTGGCATTATGAGTCGTACCTTCGGCGAAGCCGCCTGCCTGCAGGAACTTGATGCGCTGTTAGCACACCGTGATCATATTACTGCGCTGGATTTGGCCGGTGACGAACTGGGCTTCCCGGGTAGTTTGTTCCTGTCACACTTCAACCAGGCACGCGATGCAGGCTGGCATATCACGGTGCATGCCGGCGAAGCCGCGGGACCAGAAAGCATCTGGCAGGCCATAAAAGAATTGGGCGCTGAACGCATTGGCCATGGTGTTAAAGCGGTCGAAGATCGTGCGTTGATGGATTACCTCGCCGAGCATCGTATCGGCATTGAATCCTGCCTGACATCGAACATTCAGACCAGCACCGTCGCTGCGCTGGCGACCCATCCGCTGAAAACATTCCTTGAACATGGCGTTGTGGCCAGTCTGAATACGGACGACCCGGCTGTTCAGGGTGTCGATATTATTCACGAGTACACTATTGCCGCGCCTGCCGCAGGTTTAACTCGCGAACAGATCCGCCAGGCACAAATCAATGGTCTGGAAATGGCATTCCTGAGTAACGAAGAGAAACGTACGCTGCGCGAGAAAGTCGCCGCAGCGTAACGCTTATCCGGCCTACGTGGCGTTGCATTGTGGGCCGGATAAGATGCCAGGGCATCGCCATCCGGCATTTGCCTTATCAGGCAAGGCATAGCGTAGAGCGGTGTTTCGCGGACTCAATACCAAGCTCAATCAGCTCCATAATCTGGATCGCTTGTCTCGCCGGGACCGGGTTTTCACCGTTACCGTTCAGCGCATCACGGATGCCTGCATAGTATGCCGGGTAATTGCCCGGCACGGTCAGCCAGGTCTCTTCAACCCGCTCATCGCCTTCAACTCGCGTCAATACACCATCGCGCATGTCGTAACCCCAGTCTTCCTGAGGCAGACGCTCACCATTTTTCAGACGTTCTTCCTGTGGATCAAGACCATACTTGACGTAGCTCCCACGTGAGCCGTGCACGATATAGCGGGCCGATTCTGCGGCCGCCAGCATGGTTCCATGCAAAATCACACGACGCTGCGGATACGTCAGAATGGCATGGAAGTAATCTGTCGATTGCGCCCCCGGACGCAGTTGCGCCAGATCCACCGTCATACTGACCGGCAAACCAAACAGATTAATCGCCTGATCCAAAAGATGTGGCGCTAAATCATACCAAATACCGCTTCCCGGACCGCCTTGTTCACGCCAACGGTCACGAACCTGTGGGCGGAAACGATCGAAGTGGGATTCAAAATAGGCAACTTCGCCCAAAACACCATCCGCCAATAACGCTTTCAAAGTCAGAAAATCACTGTCCCAGCGCCGGTTATGGAAAACAGAGAGTACGCGTCCCAGACTACGCGCAAGTGCATCCAGCTCACGAGCTTGTGACAGTGTCACGGTGAAAGGTTTATCAACAACCACATGTTTACCCGCTTCCAGTGCAGCCTTCGCTAACGGGAAGTGCGTGTCATTTGGGGTAGGGATCACAATCAGGTCAATATTAGGATCGTTAAAAAGGTGCTTCGGTTCAGCAACAACCGTCACTGTAGGCCAGTCGGCCTTCACTTTTGCTTCATCACTACTGGACACCACAGCCAGTTCCAGGCCCGGTGTGCCCACAATCAGGGGGGCATGGAAGGTTTTACTGGCGTAACCATAGCCGATTAGCCCAACGCGGATGTTGTCACTCATGTTATTGCCTCTCAATTCAGACCGACCTATTTCACACCATACCTTGCAACGTCTCAATAGTTTAATAACCTTTGCGCTACAAAGGTTGTTTATTAACTTAAGTCAAACATATGCTTCTTAAGGCGAATTTGCCGCGAAAAAGTGGCAGAAATCGTTCCCAATCTTCTTGCTGTATTATGGAGAGATTAGTAACATTTGCGGCCTGTGTTTATGGATAAATCAAAGCAAATGTCATCAGTAATGAATCGCCTTATTGAGTTAGCAGGTTGGATTGTTCTTGCGGTCTCCGTGATCCTGCTGGGTATTGCCAATCATATTGACAATTACCAGCCACCGGAGCCAATTGCAGCAGTGCAGAAAAAATAAGCGTCATCAGCCTTTTTCGACCCGCAGTTCACATTCACGCATTGCTGGGTCCGGCTGTAAAAGATCCAATTCTGTCAAAAAAAGCGAATTATGCCGCATCCCGCTCCCGCGCGTATTGCCTGCGATTGCGAAGCGCGCTAACCTTGCCGCAGGCGTACATAGCGCCTGCTTTTTCACAGGTATGCATACTCTTCTTACATTTGCGCGCAAATCCGCTTTTACCTGTGCACATTGTTTATTTCTTAATATTTACTACTCCGTTGGTATTATTTTATATATGGATCGCTCTTTATGACTGTTCAGGATTACTTATTAAAATTCCGTAAAATTAGTTCACTCGAAAGTCTGGAAAAACTATTCGATCATCTTAACTACACGCTCACCGACGATAACGACATTATCAATATGTACCGTGCAGCAGACCACCGTCGTGCGGAGCTCATCTCCGGCGGTCGTCTGTTTGACGTCGGTCAGGTACCTAAATCAGTCTGGCATTACGTGCAATAAAGAAGAAAGTAGCGCTCAACGTTAAAAGCTTTATAATAATTGCCCCAAAATGAATGGCATGTTTGATCGCGCGCGTAAACCTGGAGAAGAGATGACTACCACACCGGCACAACGTATCGGAGGCTGGCTACTTGGGCCATTGGCCTGGCTGTTAGTTGCGTTGTTGAGTGCTTCGCTGGCGTTGTTACTTTACGTCACTGCGCTAGCCACACCGCAAACCTTCCAAACGCTCGGTGAGCAAAGTACGACCAATTTGTCGTTATGGGGCGTCTCTTTTATTACGGCTATCGCCATGTGGTATTACACGTTATGGCTGACGATTGCGTTTTTCAAACGCAGATCCTGCGTGCCGAAGCACTATATTTTATGGCTGCTGATCTCCGTGTTGCTGGCGATTAAAGCGTTTGCTTTTTCACCCGTCCCGGACGCCTTTGCCGTGCGCCAACTGCTGTTCCCTTTGTTAGCAGCAGCACTGCTGGTGCCCTATTTCAAGCGCTCACAGCGCGTTAAGTCGACGTTTGTGAACCCGTAATAACCCTACAGTTAACCTGTTGTCGCCTGTTGTAGATTGTCAGATAATAGGCGGCTTTTTTATTTCAGGCCGAAAAATGACTGATTACCTGCTGCTGTTTGTCGGAACTGTACTGGTCAACAACTTTGTACTGGTTAAGTTTCTGGGGCTCTGCCCGTTTATGGGCGTTTCCAAAAAACTGGAAACCGCAATGGGTATGGGCCTTGCCACGACGTTTGTCATGACGCTGGCCTCCATTTGCGCATGGTTGATTGATACCTGGATCCTCATTCCGCTCAATCTCATCTATCTGCGCACGCTGGCTTTTATTCTGGTCATCGCCGTCGTCGTGCAATTTACCGAGATGGTGGTCCGTAAAACCAGCCCTGCGCTATACCGCCTGTTGGGGATCTTCTTACCACTGATCACCACAAACTGTGCGGTGTTGGGGGTAGCGTTGCTGAATATTAACCTCGGCCATAACTTCTTACAGTCGGCGCTATACGGCTTTTCCGCCGCCGTCGGCTTCTCACTGGTAATGGTACTGTTTGCCGCTATTCGCGAACGTCTCGCTGTGGCAGACGTCCCTGCTCCGTTTCGCGGTAATGCGATTGCGCTGATTACCGCCGGTTTAATGTCATTGGCCTTTATGGGCTTTAGTGGTTTGGTGAAGTTGTAATGAATGCTATCTGGATTGCCGTTGCCGCAGTGAGTCTGCTGGGTCTGGCGTTCGGCGCTATTTTGGGTTACGCCTCGCGACGTTTTGCCGTTGAGGATGATCCGGTCGTGGAGAAAATTGATGAAATTCTCCCGCAAAGCCAGTGTGGGCAGTGCGGCTATCCGGGCTGTCATCCCTATGCTGAAGCGATCGGCTCGCAGGGGGAAAAAATCAATCGTTGCGCGCCCGGTGGTGAAGCGGTGATGTTAAAAATCGCTGCCCTGCTGAACGTCGACCCGCAGCCGATTGATGGTGATGAACAAGATGTGACACCCGTGCGTATGCTGGCGGTCATTGATGAAAATAACTGTATTGGTTGCACAAAGTGCATTCAGGCCTGTCCGGTCGATGCCATTGTGGGTGCAACCCGTGCCATGCACACAGTGATGAGCGATCTCTGTACCGGCTGCAACTTGTGCGTTGACCCATGTCCAACGCAATGTATCGAATTACGCCCGGTGGCTGAGACCCCCGATAGCTGGAAATGGGATTTAAACACTATCCCTGTGCGCATCATTCCTGTGGAACAACATGTTTAAGTTATTCTCTGCATTCAGAAAGAACAAAATCTGGGACTTTGATGGCGGCATTCATCCACCTGAAATGAAGACCCAGTCAAACGGTACGCCATTGCGACAGGTTCCGCTGGCGCCGCGATTCGTTATTCCGCTGAAACAACATATAGGCGCGCAGGGAGAACTGTGTGTCAACGTAGGCGACACCGTCCTGCGTGGCCAGGCGTTAACCATCGGACGCGGCAAAATGTTGCCGGTACATGCGCCAACGTCAGGTACCGTTGTGGCTATCGCGCCGCACTCCACCGCACATCCTTCGGCATTAGCAGAGCTAAGCGTCATCATTGATGCCGATGGCGAAGACCGCTGGATTGAGCGTGATGGCTGGGCCGATTACCGCTCCCGTAGCCGGGAAGAGCTTATTGCACGTATTCATCAGTATGGCGTCGCTGGCCTGGGCGGAGCAGGTTTCCCAACCGGCGTTAAGCTACAGGGCGGCGGTGATAAAATTGAAACCCTGATCATCAACGCCGCCGAATGTGAGCCGTACATTACGGCAGATGACCGCTTGATGCAGGACTGCGCGGCGCAGGTCGTCGAAGGTATCCGCATCCTCGCGCACATTCTTCAGCCGCGTGAGATCCTGCTGGGAATAGAAGATAACAAACCGCAGGCAATTTCCATGCTGCGTGCGGTGCTGGCCGATTCGCACGATATCAGCTTACGCGTGATCCCGACAAAGTACCCGTCAGGCGGCGCCAAACAGTTAACACAAATTCTGACCGGCAAACAGGTACCCCATGGCGGACGCTCCTCAGATATTGGCGTGCTGATGCAAAACGTCGGGACCGCCTACGCAATCAAACGTGCGGTCATTGACGGCGAACCCATTACCGAGCGTGTTGTGACACTTACAGGCGAAGCCGTCAGCCGTCCGGGCAACGTCTGGGCGCGATTAGGCACGCCGGTTCGTCATCTGCTCAACGACGCGGGTTTCTGCCCTTCCGCCGACCAGATGGTCATTATGGGCGGGCCGCTGATGGGGTTCACGCTACCGTGGCTGGATGTACCGGTGGTGAAGATAACCAACTGCCTTCTGGCCCCCTCTGCCAGTGAAATGGGCGAAACGCCGGAAGAGAAAGGCTGCATTCGCTGTAGCGCCTGCGCTGATGCCTGCCCGGCGGATCTTCTGCCGCAGCAACTCTACTGGTTTAGTAAAGGGCAGCAGCACGATAAAGCCACAACCCACAACATCGCAGACTGCATCGAATGCGGCGCTTGTGCATGGGTATGCCCGAGCAACATTCCGCTGGTGCAGTATTTCCGCCAGGAAAAGGCCGAGATTTACGCTATTAGCCAGGAAGAAAAACGCGCCGCGGAAGCCAAAGCACGTTTTGAAGCCCGACAGGCGCGACTTGAGCGTGAGAAAGCCGCACGTCTTGAACGCCATAAAAGCGCTGCCGTACAGCCTGCGGCTAAAGATCATGATGCCATCGCCGCCGCGTTGGCTCGCGTAAAAGAGAAACAGGCTCAGGCAATGCAACCGGTTGTTATTCAGGCTGGCGAAAAACCTGACAATAGCGCAGTGATTGCCGCTCGCGAGGCGCGTAAAGCACAGGCTCGTGCGGCCCGAGCGGAAAATTCAAACAAAATTGAAGACAGCAGCGCGAGCATCGATCCGCGTAAAGCCGCCGTTGAAGCGGCTATCGCCCGCGCCAAAGCCCGTAAGCTTGAGCAGCAGCCGGTGACTGAAACCGCTGAACCGGTGGATCCACGCAAAGCGGCAGTTGAAGCGGCTATCGCCCGCGCCAAGGCCCGTAAGCTTGAGCAGCAGACGGTGACTGAAACCGCTGAACCGGTGGATCCGCGCAAAGCCGCCGTCGAAGCGGCAATCGCCCGCGCCAAAGCCCGTAAGCTTGAGCAGCAGCCGGTGACTGAAACCGCTGAACCGGTGGATCCGCACAAAGCCGCCGTCGAAGCGGCAATCGCCCGCGCCAAAGCCCGTAAGCTTGAGCAGCAGACGGTAACGGAAACAGCAGAACCGGTTGACCCACGTAAAGCCGCCGTCGCGGCCGCTATCGCACGCGCCCAAGCTAAAAAAGCCGCACAGCAGCAGGTTGTAAACGAGGAATAAATGGTATTCAGAATAGCAAGCTCCCCCTATACCCATAACCAGCGTCAAACATCACGCATCATGATGTTGGTGTTACTTGCTGCATTGCCGGGGATCGTCGCGCAGCTGTGGTTCTTTGGCTGGGGGACGTTGTTGCAGATCGTTCTGGCCGCCATTAGCGCTATCGCCGCCGAAGCGGTCGTACTTAAACTGCGTAAACAACCCATTGCGCCGATTTTAAAAGATAACTCCGCGCTCCTCACCGGGTTGCTGCTGGCCGTGAGTATTCCTCCGCTGGCCCCCTGGTGGATGGTGGTATTAGGCACGGTATTTGCCGTTATCATTGCAAAACAGCTGTATGGCGGCCTCGGACAAAACCCGTTCAATCCAGCGATGATTGGCTACGTCGTACTGCTTATCTCATTCCCGGTGCAGATGACAAGCTGGCTGCCGCCGCAGGAAATTGCAGCCACCGTACCCGGATTCTTTGACGCTCTGAATGTAATCTTTACCGGACATACCGCGGGTGGCAGTGATATGAACGCGCTCCGTATGGGAATCGACGGTATCAGCCAGGCTACGCCGCTTGATACCTTCAAGACATCTCTGCATGCAGGACGAACAATTGAACAGGTAATGCAGTACCCGATTTACAGCGGCATGCTCGCGGGCGCCGGATGGCAGTGGGTTAACCTTGCCTGGTTGGCTGGCGGCATTGTGCTGTTATGGCAAAAAGCGATTCGCTGGCATATCCCGGTTAGTTTCCTGCTGTCGCTCGCTATTTGCGCTACTTTAGGCTGGATTTTCTCGCCAGAGTCGCTGGCATCGCCTCAGTTACACCTACTCTCTGGCGCGACGATGCTCGGCGCTTTCTTTATTCTTACCGATCCCGTTACGGCATCAACCACCAACCGTGGTCGCCTGATTTTTGGCGCGCTTGCAGGTTTGTTAGTATGGTTAATCCGCAGTTTTGGTGGCTATCCCGATGGTGTGGCCTTTGCCGTGTTGCTGGCAAATATTACGGTTCCCCTGATTGATTATTACACCCGCCCTCGCGTGTACGGACATCGCTAAGGACAACATATGCTGAAAACGATTCGTAAACACGGTATTACTCTGGCGCTGTTTGCCGCCGGATCTACGGGGTTAACCGCGGCAATCAATCAATTAACCAAATCCACTATCGATGAACAAGCGGCGCTGCAACAAAAAGTATTGTTTGATCAGGTTCTGCCTGGCGATCGCTACAATAACGCGTTGTCTGAGAGTTGCTATCTGGTGAATGCGCAGGCGTTAGGTAAAGGGACTCACCGTGTATATATCGCGCGCCAGGACGATCGGCCTGTCGCGGCAATTCTCGAAGCCACGGCTCCAGATGGTTATTCTGGGGCTATTCAACTGCTGGTTGGTGTGGATTTCACAGGTACCGTATTGGGTACACGTGTGACTGAACATCATGAAACACCGGGGCTGGGCGATAAAATCGAACTGCGTCTGTCTGACTGGATCACCCACTTTAGCGGCAAAACGATCGGCGCGGGTAACGATGCCCACTGGGCAGTGAAGAAAGATGGCGGCGACTTCGACCAGTTTACTGGCGCAACCATTACACCTCGTGCGGTGGTTAATGCGGTGAAACGTGCGGGGCTGTATGCCCAGTCACTGCCTGCACAACTCCCTCAACTTAGCGCCTGTGGAGAATAAACCATGAGCGAAATCAAAGATGTCATTGTCCAGGGGTTATGGAAAAATAACTCCGCACTTGTGCAGTTACTTGGCATGTGCCCGCTGCTGGCGGTAACCTCTACCGCTACCAATGCGTTAGGCCTGGGACTGGCGACTACGCTCGTCCTGACGCTGACCAACCTGACCATTTCAGCCCTGCGTCGCTGGACGCCCTCTGAAATTCGTATTCCAATTTATGTCATGATCATCGCTTCCGTTGTGAGTGCGGTACAGATGCTGATTAATGCTTACGCTTTTGGTCTGTATCAGTCTCTTGGCATCTTTATCCCACTGATTGTGACTAACTGTATTGTTGTTGGTCGTGCTGAAGCCTTCGCGGCTAAAAAAGGCCCGGCATTATCCGCCCTTGATGGTTTCTCTATCGGTATGGGCGCAACTGGCGCCATGTTTGTTCTGGGTTCGCTACGTGAAATAATTGGTAACGGTACGCTATTTGATGGCGCAGACGGTTTACTTGGCAGTTGGGCTAAGGTATTACGCGTAGAGATCTTCCATACCGATACGCCGTTTCTGCTGGCTATGCTGCCACCGGGCGCGTTCATTGGCCTGGGCCTGATGCTGGCGGTGAAATATCTGATCGATGAGAAAATGAAGAAACGTCGTGCCGAAGCGGCTGTTGCAGACAGTCCGCTTGGTGAAACAGGGAATGTGTAATGAACAAAGCAAAACGGCTGGAAATACTGACACGCCTGCGTGATAACAATCCGCATCCGACAACTGAACTGAATTTTACATCGCCGTTCGAACTGCTGATTTCGGTCTTGCTCTCCGCGCAGGCCACCGATGTCAGCGTCAATAAAGCCACGGCTAAGCTGTACCCTGTCGCCAATACCCCTGCCGCTATGCTGGAGCTCGGCGTAGACGGGGTTAAGTCCTACATCAAAACAATCGGGTTATTCAACAGTAAAGCGGAGAACGTGATCAAAACCTGCCGCATTCTGCTGGAAAAACATAATGGTGAAGTGCCAGAAGACCGGGCCGCATTAGAAGCCCTGCCCGGTGTTGGGCGAAAAACAGCCAATGTAGTGTTAAATACCGCCTTTGGCTGGCCTACCATTGCGGTAGATACCCATATTTTTCGCGTCTGTAATCGCACGCAATTTGCGCCAGGCAAAAACGTCGAGCAGGTAGAGGAAAAATTACTGAAAGTCGTACCGAGTGAATTTAAAGTCGATTGCCATCACTGGTTAATCCTTCATGGCCGCTACACCTGTATTGCGAGAAAACCGCGCTGCGGTTCTTGCATCATCGAAGATCTCTGCGAATTCAAAGAGAAAGTTGATATCTGATACTGATGGGGCGTTCTCTTTGCCCCTTTGACACATAACGATTAGTTATGCACTCCCTAAACAATTTTTTCCCGTCGATGATGCCATTCAACTGCGCATATCTAACGCATTATTCTTGCGTATAAACACCTGAGCAGGTTAATCGTTTTTTTAGTAATAGAAATTTCTATCTATACGTGATGCAGATCACTCAGACAACACTATGTTAAATAATTTTTATTTTTTAGTTAAAGTGACAATCAGATGACCTTACCGAACAGTTTCTAAACAAAACATTACACTGGCTATTTTTCAGATAATGGCCTATATCACTGGATTCAACCGTAAATAGCAGAACATATCGCCGCATTGCGGTTTTTGGGTTACTTAAACAGTGTAAAAATCTGCGATTTTTCAAATGAAGAAATTTAACGCTAGATAACATTTCTCTGTACCGATGATTTCACCACCCAGGATATATGTAACAGATTATTACAAACCACTTGTCTGAATGGTCAAGATAGTGAACATTACTTGCCGTTTCCCCTCCCACTATAACAATCGGACGGATGAACTTGATTCATCACGTACCTGAACACCCCCGTTGATATGGGATGTAAAAAAAGAGGTAAAAGTGTCTACTGCAAACAATAAACCAACAGAAAGCGTTAGTTTAAACGCCTTCAAACAACCGAAAGCGTTCTATCTCATTTTCTCGATAGAGCTGTGGGAACGTTTTGGTTATTACGGCCTGCAAGGGATTATGGCCGTCTACCTGGTTAAGCAACTGGGTATGTCAGAAGCGGATTCCATCACCCTTTTCTCGTCCTTTAGCGCACTGGTGTATGGTCTGGTTGCCATCGGCGGCTGGTTAGGCGATAAAGTTCTGGGAACAAAACGTGTCATTATGCTGGGCGCCATTGTTCTGGCCATCGGTTATGCGCTGGTTGCATGGTCCGGTCACGATGCTGGTATTGTTTATATGGGCATGGCGGCCATCGCGGTCGGTAACGGCCTGTTTAAAGCCAACCCATCCTCTCTGCTCTCTACCTGCTATGCAAAAGATGACCCGCGTCTTGATGGTGCATTTACCATGTACTACATGTCCGTCAACATCGGTTCATTCTTCTCTATGCTGGCAACGCCATGGTTAGCTGCGCGTTACGGCTGGAGCACCGCGTTCGCGCTGAGCGTCGTAGGTATGCTGATCACCGTGGTTAACTTCGCATTCTGTCAGCGCTGGGTTAAACAGTACGGTTCTAAACCTGACTTTGAGCCGATCAACTTCCGTAACCTGTTGCTGACCATCGTTGGCGTTGTGGTTCTGATCGCGATTGCGACCTGGCTGCTGCACAACCAGCAAATCGCCCGTATGGTTCTGGGTGTGATTGCCATTGGTATCGTATTTATCTTCGGTAAAGAAGCCTTCACCATGCACGGTGCTGCGCGTCGTAAAATGATCGTCGCCTTCATTCTGATGCTGGAAGCGATTATCTTCTTCGTGCTGTACAGCCAGATGCCGACCTCACTGAACTTCTTCGCGATTCGTAACGTTGAACACTCTATTCTGGGTATTGCTTTTGAACCTGAGCAGTACCAGGCGCTGAACCCGTTCTGGATCATCATTGGTAGCCCAATCCTCGCCGCTATCTATAACAAGATGGGTGATACGCTGCCGATGCCGACCAAGTTCGCGATTGGTATGGTGCTGTGCTCCGGTGCGTTCCTGATCCTGCCGCTGGGTGCGAAATTCGCCACCGATGCGGGCATCGTTTCCGTTAACTGGCTGATCATTTGCTACGGTCTGCAAAGTATCGGTGAGCTGATGATTTCCGGTCTGGGTCTGGCCATGGTGGCGCAGCTGGTTCCGCAACGTCTGATGGGCTTCATCATGGGTAGCTGGTTCCTGACCACTGCCGGTGCAAACATCATCGGCGGTTACGTCGCCAACATGATGGCAGTTCCAGAAAACGTGACTGACCCGCTGATGTCTCTGGAAGTCTACGGTCGTGTGTTCCTGCAAATTGGTGTTGCAACGGCGGTTATCGCTGTTCTGATGCTGCTGACGGCGCCGAAACTGAATCGTATGACTCAGGACGATGACGCTAATGAGAAAGCCTCTAAGGCCGCAACAGCGTAATTCTCAGGGAAACTCATTTTCAGGCCGCTAACTGTTGTTAGCGGCTTTTTTTTTGCCAGAGGTAGCACTACCATACGATAAACCTCAGCCAAAAGGAGTTACCGATGAAACTGTTCTACAAACCGGGCGCTTGTTCTCTCGCTTCCCACATCACACTTCGTGAGAGCGGTAAAGATTTCACGCTGGATGGTGTCGATTTGATGAAGAAACGTCTGGAAAACGGCGATGATTTTTTCGCGGTAAACCCAAAAGGACAAGTTCCCGCGCTGCTGCTGGACGACGGTACATTACTAACCGAAGGCGTCGCCATCATGCAATACCTGGCGGACACAGTGCCAGACCGCCAGCTCCTCGCCCCTACCAGCAGCCTATCCCGTTACAAAACCATCGAATGGCTTAATTACATTGCGACAGAACTGCATAAAGGTTTTACCCCACTGTTCCGTCCTGATACACCGGAAGACTTCAAGCCAACCGTTCGCGCACAGCTGGAGAAAAAAATGCAGTACGTGAATGAATCGCTGAAAGATGAGCAATGGATCTGCGGCCCACGCTTCAGCATTGCAGACGCTTATCTGTTCACCGTGCTGCGTTGGGCTTATGCGGTTAAGCTGAATATGGCAGGATTAAGCCATATCGAGGCGTATATGGCGCGTATGGCTGAACGCCCGGCGGTTGCCGCAGCATTGAAGGCTGAAGGGTTGAATTAATTGGTGTTGCCGGGTAGCGCTTGCGGTTACCCGGCCTGTATACCCGATAAGCGTGAGCGCCATCGGGCATTGATTACAACTGCGTCGCGCTAAAGTAGTGTTCAGGCTTCGCGATACGATCCTGAGCGGCCACCACCTGCAACTCATACTCATGCATTTCTTTGGTGGCGATCATCACTTCATATACTGCCGCAGTCACATGCTCAAGCGCCTGCTGTAAAGACGCGCCCTGGAGCAGTTTCACCAGCAACAAGCCGCTGGTAACGTCACCCACGCCAACCGGCTGACGCGCGCCAAAATCGACTAATGGGCGGCTGATATGCCACGCCTGTTCCGCAGTGACCAACAGCATCTCGAAACGATCGGTGCTAATACCTGTGCGGGCCAGATGCTTCACCAGCACAATTTCTGGCCCCTGGGCGATCAGCTCACGGGCAGCCATCACCGCTTCAGTCACATTGTGAACCGCATGTTCGCACAGAATTTCAAGTTCAACCAGGTTCGGGGCAATAATGTCGCTGGCGGGAAGCGCATGACGCACATGAAATTCCGCCACGCCCGGCGCGACGATACACCCTTTCTCCGGATGCCCCATCACGGGGTCACAAAAGTATTTTGCCCGCGGATTGGCCGCTTTCACCTGGCGCACAATACCCAGAATATGCTCACCCTGTTCTGCCGAGCCAAGATAGCCGCTCAGTACTGCATCACAGGTCTGGAGTTTATCGATATCGGCAATACCCTGCACGATTTCAGTCAGATGAGTCGGGGGCATAACGCAACCGGTCCATTTGCCGTACTGCGTGTGGTTAGAAAACTGCACGGTATTCAGCGGCCAGACATTTGCGCCAAGACGACGCATCGGAAATTCTGCCGCGCTGTTGCCCGCATGACCAAAAACAACGTGAGACTGGATGGCGAGGATATTTTTCATTTTATTTATCACAACCCTGAAAAAATAAAGGGGCGTAGTTTCCCACGCCCCTGCTAACTAAATCTTACTTCCAGCAAATCAGACAATAGTTCTTCTTGCCACGGCGCAGTAAGGTGTAGCGCCCGAAGAGGATATCACTCTCCTGGAAGAAATATTCCGGATCGGATTGCTTCTCACCGTTGATGGTCACCGCGTTAGACGCAATGGTCTTACGCGCCTGACCGCGAGACGGTTGCAGTTCGGAATCCACCAGCGCCTGCATCAGATCCGCACCTTTCTCCATCTCAATCATCGGCACGCCATCCTGCGCCAGCTGTTCGAAATCCGCTTCGCTCAAATCGCTCAGGTTGCCGTTGAACAAGCTTTCAGTAATGCGTTTTGCCGCAACCAGACCTTCTTCACCGTGAACCAGACGCGTGACCTGCTCAGCCAGAACATACTGGGCACGCGGTGCTTTACCACTATTCTTATCTTCTTCTTCCAGCGCATTGATCTCTTCAATATCCATGAACGTGAAGAATTTCAGGAAGCGATAAACGTCCGCATCGGCGGTGTTGATCCAGAACTGGTAGAATTTGTACGGACTGGTTTTCTTCGGATCCAGCCACACTGCGCCGCCTTCAGTTTTACCGAATTTGGTGCCATCCGCTTTGGTGATCAGCGGAACAGTCAAACCAAATACCTGATTCTGGTGCAGACGACGGGTCAAATCGATACCGGAGGTAATGTTACCCCACTGGTCAGAACCACCAATCTGCAGCGCCACGCCGTGCAGTTTATTCAGGCAGGCGAAGTCATAGCCCTGCAGCAGATTGTAAGAAAACTCGGTAAAGGAGATCCCCTGATCGTCACGGTTCAGACGTTGCTTAACCGCTTCTTTGTTGATCATCTGGTTAACAGAGAAGTGTTTGCCGATATCACGCAGGAAAGTCAGCACATTCATACCGCCAAACCAGTCGTAGTTGTTCGCAGCAATCGCCGAGTTGTCGCCACAGTCGAAATCAAGGAACGGTGCAACCTGCTTGCGGATTTTATCCACCCACTCCTGCACGGTGTCTTCGGTATTCAGTTTACGCTCGGCAGCTTTAAAGCTCGGGTCACCAATCAGACCGGTCGCGCCACCTACCAGTGCAACAGGCTTATGGCCTGCCTGCTGGAAGCGTTTCAGGCATAACAATGGAACCAGATGCCCCAAATGCAAGCTGTCAGCGGTAGGATCGAAGCCGCAATAGAGCGCGATCGGGCCTTGCGCCAGTCGCTCTGCTAACGCTTCCTCGTCCGTCACCTGGGCCACCAGCCCCCGCTCTTGCAATTGTTTAATCAAGTTACTGCTTGCCATCAAAATCTCCATGTATAAAACGACTGCACCTTTGCCGGTACACGACTTTTCGCCTGATGCGAAAGAAACATAGAATAAAGCGCCGGATTGATCAGCACCAGCGCTTAAAACAAGAATTTTGCATCTTTAGGGGGCCAGACGATCAATTTTCCACGCGTTATCTTCACGTTGGTATAAAAAACGATCGTGCAGACGATTTTCGCCGCCCTGCCAAAACTCCATTTGTTCAATACTCACGCGAAAGCCGCCCCAGAAACTGGGCAACGGAACTTCCCCTTGCTGAAACTTCTGCTTCAGCTCAAGGAATTTGCTTTCAAGTATGCCGCGAGCGGAGATCCGGCTGGACTGTTTAGATACCCAGGCGCCAATCTGGCTGTCGCGTGGGCGACTGTGGAAGTACTTCACCACCTCAAGCGTGGAAAGACGCTCAGCCTTACCGATCACCATCACCTGCCGTTCCAGGGTATGCCATGGGAACAACAGGCTGATACGAGGGTTATTCTCGATTTGATGTGCCTTGCGGCTACCGAGGTTGGTATAGAAAACCAGCCCTTTGTCATCATAATGTTTGAGCAACACGATGCGCTGATACGGCTGACCATTTTCATCGACGGTCGCAACAACCATAGCAGTAGGGTCTGCCAGTTTGGCATCGCAAGCTTGCCCCAGCCAACGCTCAAACAGCGCAAGGGGTTCGGCGGGAAGATCATGGCGGCGAAGACCGCCTTTCGTGTATTCACGGCGCAGATGCGCGATTTGCTGCAATTCGTCGTTGTCAGACATGATGTTAGGCTACGGATTGTCAATGGGTGACGCTATTGTGCGCCGCCCAGGTGAAAATCTCAACGCTTCGGGTTCTGTAACTGACAGTTATTTAGCACAATTCTGTCTCGTTTATAGACCGTTGCCTCGTCGCCTTTAGACCAGAAGACGTAGATACCATCCGTATAGCGCGCCCCCGATGCCGAGATGCCCTGTTTGAGGTTCAATAGCTGATTATCATAAACAAAGTTCACTTCCTGGCGCGTATTGTTCAGCTTCACGGTAAGCGGTTTTTCGTCACAACGGTATTCGAGCGTGTCGGTTTGCATACGTTCAACAAATTGGTTGTACACGCTGCACCCGCTAAGCAGTACCGGCAGACATACTAACAACAGTTTTTTCATAGCCCTATCCTGAAGACTTTCCTGGTCCTGGAGGGTAATGGCACCCTCCCTAATATCCCTAGTTTACCGGCATACCGCGCTGAATAATTTCAGTTAACTCTGAGTTCGTGGATTGGCAGGATAAATCGCCCCTAACACGCTCGGCTCTGACGCGCCGGTCACAGAAGGTAAATTTCCCGGTAATCCGGCCAGCGTTCGCCACGCCAGCCAGGCAAAGGCTAACGCTTCCATATCGTCGCCGCTAATCCCGGCGTCATCGGTAGAGGTGACTTCGGTACCTGGTAATAATGCTGCCAGACGCATCATCAGCAGCGGATTACGACTTCCACCGCCACATACCATGAGTCGATCACAGCCGCCGCTTAACAAGACCTGCTCTGAAATGGTGACTGCCGTCAGTTCGGCAAGCGTCGCCTGTACATCTCGTGGGCTAATTCCCGGGAACTGCGCCAGATGACGCTCTATCCAGCCGTAATTGAAATACTCACGGCCTGTGCTTTTGGGCGCTGGCGCGGAAAAATAAGGGTCGTTAAGCATGTTTTGCAGTAACGGCAGGACCACCGTTCCTGAAATGGCCCACTGTGCATCTTTGTCGTAGGGTTGGCCGCATTGTCGCCAGACCCAGGCATCCATCAGCATATTGCCCGGCCCGGTGTCGTATCCGCGAACGGGTTGTTGCGGAATAAGCAGAGATAAATTGGCAATTCCGCCGATGTTCAGCACCATCCGCCGTTCCGTAGGATGGGCCAACAGTGCCTGATGAAACGCAGGAACTAACGGCGCGCCCTGCCCACCGAGCGCGATATCACGCCGACGAAAATCGCCGACGACGGTTATTCCGGTACGCGCGACAATCTGATTGTTATCCCCAATTTGTAGCGTGTGCGGCGCAGCGCCGTTCGGTTCATGCCACACGGTTTGTCCGTGGCAACCAATCGCTACGATATCCTGCGGTTTCAATTTTTCCTTCGCCAGCAGCGCATTTACCGCCTCGGCAAAAAGATAACCCAGTTGCGCGTCCAGTTGTCCAAACTGAGAAAGCGTAAGCTGCTGCCCCTGGCAGATATCAAGAATCGCCTGTTTTACATGAATGGGGATAGGCCAGGTCAGACTCGCCTGCTGTGCAACCATCGTTTCATCTATTGTCGCCAGCACAACATCGACGCCATCAAGGCTGGTTCCAGACATAACACCGATAAAACGGCCCGATTTCATACGTCATCCTTTTAAGCAAATTAGCCTTGACACTCAACCATAAAGTGCAGACTAATGCCATGCTTCCTGAATGATTTTTGAGAGGAAATCATGTCAATGGTCGCTTAATTACATCAATTATATGAATGATTCGTTTATACTCGGTTGATCCGATTTCGGTTAAGATTTTCATATTGTGCCAGTGGCACATGTGACCTCAGGCTCACAAATGCCATATAATTTAACCATGATGGGGCTTTATTAGCGTTCCGTGGTGATAAAGGAGATTTATAAATGATTAAACGTGTGCTGATTGTTTCATTAATGGGCGTATCTTTGGCGGGCTGCGTGAACAATGATAGCCTTTCAGGCGACGTATATACCGCATCCGAAGCGAAACAAGTTCAGAACGTTACCTACGGTACGATTGTTCATGTTCGTCCGGTGCAAATCCAGGGTGGCGATGACGCAAACGTAATTGGTGCTATCGGCGGTGCGGTGCTCGGCGGGTTCCTGGGTAACACCGTCGGCGGCGGTACGGGTCGTTCATTAGCAACGGCTGCAGGCGCAGTTGCCGGTGGCGTCGCGGGTCAGGGCGTACAAGGCGCGATGAATAAAACCCAGGGTGTCGAACTGGAAATCCGTAAGGATGATGGTAATACCATCATGGTGGTTCAGAAGCAGGGCGCGACCAAATTCTCTGCTGGTCAGCGCGTTGTTATGGCGAACAACGGCAGCCAGGTTACCGTGTCTCCACGTTAATCGAATTTACGTGTGGTCAGGCGCTGGCCACACGTTATCTCTCGTCTCAGCCCTGCGACTGCAGTTCAATAATATTGTGTTCCAGTCTGGCGACCAGTTTAATCAGCAGATCAATTTCCTCAGCTGAAATCCCTTCCAGAATCTCTCCACGTGTCTTGTTGATAACCGCTTCCATGTCTGCGATCAGTGGCTCGGCTTTCTCAGTCAGTTTAATTCTCTTTGCCCGACGATCGCTGGCGCAAGTCTGTCGTGAAATGAGTCCCTTTTCTTCCAACTGGTCGAGCGTACGTACCAGCGAAGGCTGTTCGATGCCAATCGCTTTAGCCAGTTGGATCTGCGATTGATCCGGCGGCAACTGATGAATGTTGTGCAGCGTAACCCAATGCGTCTGCGTCAACTCCAGAGGTTTCAGGCGATGGTCAATCAGAGCACGCCAAATGCGCACCAACCGTGCCAGATCAGAACCTAATGGCGATTCCAATTTCATCTCCTTATAATTAGCTTGCTAAGTTATTGTGCTGATTTTAGAATAGTGTGCAGCATTTGTATTCTCAAAACAAATGTATTGCCAAATTTGCTTACCGGTTGACATTTTTTCAGACATTATGTGTTACAGAGACTCATCGTCTCTTTTTTGCTAAACCTATAGCAATGCTCTCTTCCGTCAAGGATTTTGCCCGTGAAGTTTATGTTTAATGCAACAGGATTGCCCCTACAAGATTTAATGATCGGTGCATCTGTCTACTTCCCTCCCATTTTCAAGGCGTTTGTCGCAGGGTTTATTCTCTGGTTGGTTGTTCATCGCCTGCTGCGCGACTGGATTTATTCCGGTGAGATCTGGCATCCCCTGTTGATGGATCTGTCTCTCTTTACGCTTAGCGTAGGTCTGGCCTTTGTTATGCTGATTGTGTGGTGATTATGTCGCTCAAAACCATTAAATACTTCTCAACCATTATAGTCGCTGCAATCGCAGTTTTTGCCGGATGGTGGATGTGGAATTACTATATGCAGTCGCCCTGGACACGTGATGGCAAAGTGCGTGCAGAGCAGGTCAGCATCACACCACAGGTTTCGGGCAGCATTAATGAACTCAATATAAAAGATAACCAGTTCGTGAATAAAGATGATGTCCTGTTTACTATCGACAAGACGCCGTTTCACATTGCTGAACTGAATGCGCAAGCACAGCTGGCGAAAGCGCAATCCGATCTGGCAAAAGCGAATAATGAAGCCAATCGTCGTCGTCATTTATCGCAAAATTATATCTCAGCCGAAGATCTGGATACCGCCAACCTCAACGTAAAAGCGATGCAGGCAAGCGTTGAAGCAGCCGAGGCCAGTTTGCGCCAGGCGCAATGGCAATTGTCGCAAACGGTCGTCAAAGCGCCCGTAGCGGGCTGGGTCACCAACCTTTCAACCCGCACCGGCGACTACGCCTCAACCGGTAAGCCGCTGTTTGCTCTTGTCGACAGCCACTCTTTTTATGTGATGGGGTATTTTGAAGAAACTAAGTTGCGTCACATACGCGAAGGCGCACCGGCGTTTATTACGCTCTACAGCGGCAACGTTAAGTTACAGGGTCACGTCTCCAGTATCGGTCGCGCGATTTATGACCAAAGTGTAGAAAGCGATTCCGGCCTGATTCCTGACATCAAGCCAAACGTGCCGTGGGTACGTCTGGCACAGCGTGTCCCTGTGCGCATCGAATTTGACGCTTTGCCGCAGGATGTCACGCTGGTCTCTGGTACCACCTGTAGCGTCTCTATCGGCCAGCGTAAATGAAAATGCCCCACCTGACGCCAGGCAATTGGCCATGGTTTAAAGCCACGTCGGCACAGTGGCGTTATGCGCTGCGTAACACCATTGCGATGTGTCTGGCGTTAACCTTCGCCTATTATCTGAATCTGGACGAACCCTATTGGGCGATGACTTCCGCGGCGGTGGTGAGTTTCCCAACCGTCGGCGGGGTCATCAGCAAAAGCCTGGGTCGTGTTGCCGGTAGTTTACTTGGCGCGACAGCCGCGCTGATTATTGCCGGCCATACCCTCAATGAACCGTGGCTTTTTCTGCTGAGCATGTCAGTCTGGATCGGCTTTTGTACCTGGGCCTGCGCGCATTTTACTAATAACGTCGCCTACGCCTTTCAACTGGCGGGTTACACGGCGGCGATCATTGCGTTTCCCATGGTCAATACCGTCGAGATCACGCAGTTATGGGATATCGCGCAGGCCCGCGTATGCGAGGTCATTGTGGGTATCTTGTGCGGGGGTATGATGATGATGATCCTACCCAGCACCTCCGATGGCACCACGTTGCTTACGGCACTGAAAAACATGCATACGCGTTTGCTCGAGCATGCCAGCTTGCTCTGGCAACCGGAGACAACGGATGCCATCCGCACGGCACATGAAGGTGTTATCGGTCAGATTCTGACCATGAACCTGTTGCGTATACAGGCGTTCTGGAGTCACTACCGCTTTCGCCGCCAAAATGCCTTACTCAATTCGCTGTTACATCAGCAGCTACGTATGACCAGCGTGATTTCCAGCCTGCGCAGAATGCTGCTGAACTGGCCTAATCCTCCGGCCAATACCCGCGATATCATTGAACAATTACTTGGCGCGCTGGTCAAATCCAATACCGACAGCTATACCGTCGCGCGTATTATCGCCCCACTGCGGCCCGTCGATGCCCGCGATTATCGACACGTCGCCTTCTGGCAACGGCTGCGCTATTTTTGCCGCCTCTACTTATGTAGCAGCCATTACCTGCATTTGCTGGAAAATGGCGTTACCGCCGAACGTATCAATGTTGCTCGTACGCCAGGGCTTGCCCGCCATACCGATAATGCGGAAGCTATCTGGAGCGGGTTACGCACGTTCTGCACTTTGATGCTTATCGGCGCATGGAGCATTGGCGCACAATGGGAATCAGGATCTGGCGCACTCACGCTCGCGGCCATCAGCAGCGTGTTGTATTCCGCCGTTGCCACGCCCTTCAAATCACTTTCCTTGTTAATGCGCACGTTGGTTCTGCTGTCGCTATTTAGCTTTGTGGTCAAGTTTGGTTTGATGGTACAAATTACCGATCTCTGGCAGTTCATCCTGTTTCTCTTCCCGCTCCTCGCCACCATGCAGCTGTTAAAACTACAAATGCCTGCGCTGGCGGGGCTTTGGGGGCAGCTTATCGTGTTTATGGGATCGTTCATCGCGGTAACGAATCCCCCGGTATACGACTTTGCTGATTTTCTGAATGACAATTTGGCGAAAATCACCGGCGTGGCATTGTCATGGCTGGCATTCGCTATTCTACGCCCCGGATCGGATGCGCGGAAAAGCCGCCGTCATATACGCGCCCTGCGTCGGGATTTTGTCGATCAGCTCAGCCGACATCCTGCACTCAGTGAGAATGAATTTGAGTCGTTGACCTATCATCACGTCAGCCAGCTGAGTAACAGTCAGGATGCGCTGGCGAGGCGTTGGTTATTACGTTGGGGGGTTGTCTTGCTGAACTGCTCGCATGTGGTGTGGCAACTGCGTACCTGGGAGGCGCGCTCAGATCCGCTGGCTCGCGTCAGGGATGTGTGTATCTCGTTGCTACGCGACGTGATGAGTGAGCGCGGCGTCCAACAACGACCGTTGAATGCCACGCTAAGCGAGCTACAGCGTATCTGCGATACGCTCGCCCACCATCACCAACCTGCTGCGCAGGAGCTGTCGGCCCTCGTCTGGCGGCTGCACTGCTCGCTGTCACAGCTTGAACAGGCGCCACCACCGGGTACGCTAAGCAGCTGACTATTTGATAACGCCGCAAGCGTAGCGCGCTCCGCCACCGCCAAGCGGTTTCGGTTGATCGGACATATTATCGCCGCCCACGTGAATCATCAGCGCCTTACCTTTTACCTCATCCAGGGATTTAAGCCGCGGCGCTATGACCGGTGTTGTGGCGTTACCGTCGTTATTCACCACCAGCAGCGGCAGGTCACCCATGTGACCTGCACCTTCCGGGCCTTCGTGTTTACCCGTTTGGTGAGGATCGTAATGCCCTCCCGCTGATTCCGCCGCTGAAGCCTTCCCGTCTTTAATCGCCGGTTGGCAACTGCCGTTGGCATGCACATGGAAACCATGTTCACCCGGCGGCAACGCTTTCAAATCGGGGGTAAATTCCAGCCCTTTCCCGGTTTCAGTAATTGAGACAGTACCAATCGCCTGGCCGACTCCTTGCGACGTCACCAGATTCATCGTTACTTTTTCTTCTTCACTGGCAGCCTGCGCACCTGCACAGGCCAGTAAGGTAATAATGGCTAAACTCAAACGCTTCATAAGACCTCCGTCTAAAAGGTGTCTGATTGATAAGTGTAAACCAGTGACACAAATTTGAACGGTGAAGCGCCAAAAACGCGATTAAGGTACGTCGTAACCCAGCGCGGCTTTACGGATGCGGAACCATTGTTGGCGAGACATGCTCAGCGCTTCGGACTCAATGGCGGCACGAACACGCTCGATTTTACCCGAACCAATAATCGGCAGCGGTTGCGAAGGCAGACGTAAGATCCAGGCGTACACTACCTGCTCGATGGACTGCGCGTTCAATTCTTCTGCGATCGCGGCCAGTTCATTGCGCAGCGGCTGGAAGGCATCATCATTAAACAAACGACCGCCTCCGAGGCAGGACCAGGCCATCGGACGGATACGCAGCTGTTGCAGTTGATCTAAAGTACCATCCAGCAGGAGTGGCTGATGTACCGGTGAAATTTCAACCTGGTTGGTCGCCAGAGTGAACGGCAGACGCGATTGCAACAGCGAAAACTGCGCGGGGGTGAAGTTAGAGACGCCAAAGTGACGCACTTTGCCGCTATGGTGCAATTTTTTAAATGCGTCGGCCACATCGTCTGCATCCATCAGAGGATCTGGACGATGGATCAGCAGCAAATCAATATGATCGGTCGCCAACAGCTTTAGCGATTGTTCCGCGCTGGCAATAATATGGGCGCTGTCGGTAATATAGTGCCCAAGCGCATTTTCCGTGCGCGCCGTCGTGGCGATCCCGCATTTGGTGACAATCTGCATTTTCTCACGCAAATGCGGAGCCAGTTTCATCGCCTCGCCAAACGCTGCTTCACACTGGTATCCGCCGTAAATATCGGCGTGATCGACGGTGGTAACGCCAAGGTCAAGATGCTCTTCAATAAAGCTGACTAACTGACGCGTGGACATATTCCAGTCCATCAGGCGCCAGTAACCCATCACAAAGCGAGAAAATTCCGGGCCTTGCGGCGCAATAGTAATACGCTGAACCATAGCAGCTTCCTTATAGATGAATGTGCATCGAGTATACGCAATTACGCTTTTAAAAGAGTGAAGGTTGTTGCGGTTCTTCCGGTGGGTTGGGTTTATTTGCACGTAATTTACGCATCAGGCGCTGGCGACAAAGACGCAGCACGTCCTGCTTTTCGGCATCGCTCATTTTTTGCCAGTTAAAACGCTCATCCCGGCTACGAAAACAGCCACGGCAAAAGCCGCGCTCGTCAGACTGACATATACCACGGCATGGGCTCTGGACGGGGAAAAATTCCAGCTGTTCTGCCACATCCCCTCCTTTAGTAAGATTGATATATCTATTGAAGACGTTAACTGAATTTCTCGCAAGCGCTATTGCATTAGACCGACTGGTCTATTATGCTTCTTTCATGAACAAAATTACTGAACACGATACACGCGAACATCTTCTGGCGACTGGCGAGCTGCTGTGCATGCAGCGCGGCTTCACCGGCATGGGCTTGAGTGAGCTACTAAAAACCGCTGAAGTGCCTAAGGGTTCGTTTTATCACTATTTTCGCTCAAAAGAAGCGTTCGGTGTCGCGATGCTGGAACGCCACTATGCGGCTTATCATCTGCGACTGGCTACGCATTTTGATACGGGGGCGGGAAACTACCGCGACAGGATCCTGGCCTACTATCAGGAAACCCTGAATCAGTTTAGCCAGCACGGCATTATTAGCGGCTGTTTAACCGTAAAACTGTCTGCCGAAGTGTGCGATCTGTCAGAAGATATGCGTACAGCGATGGATAAAGGCGCACGGCACATCATTGCGCTGTTGGCGCAGGCGCTGGAGAAAGGTCAGGCCAATCATTGCCTGTCTTTCGTTGGCGAGCCATTACAGCAGGCACAGGTTCTGTATGCGCTGTGGCTGGGCGCCAATCTACAGGCCAAGATTTCTCGTAGCGCCACACCGCTGGAAAATGCGCTGGCGCACGTTAAAACCATCATTACGACGCCTGCCGTTTAACAGGCGTTTTTATTTCTTTTATTACTAGACGACCGGTCTATTCAGGAGTACCACATGTCATCTGAAAAACTGTTTTCCCCACTGAAAGTGGGTGCCATTACGGCGGCAAACCGCGTCTTTATGGCGCCATTGACGCGTCTGCGCAGCATTGAGCCTGGCGACATCCCTACTCCGCTGATGGCCGAGTATTATCGTCAACGCGCCAGCGCGGGACTCATCATCAGTGAAGCGACGCAGATTTCCGCCCAGGCGAAAGGTTATGCCGGAGCGCCGGGGCTACACAGCGAAGCGCAGATTGCCGCATGGAAGAAAATCACTGCAGCCGTCCATGCTGAGCAAGGTCATATTGCTGTCCAGCTGTGGCACACCGGGCGCATCTCCCACGCCAGTCTGCAGCCAAACGGCCAGGCCCCTGTAGCACCTTCCGCGATTAGCGCCGGTACTCGCACATCACTGCGCGATGAAAACGGTCTGGCGACGCGTGCCGATACTTCTATGCCGCGTGCACTCGAAACGGAAGAAATTCCGGGTATTGTTAATGATTTCCGTCAGGCAATTGCTAACGCGCGTGAAGCGGGTTTCGACATGGTAGAACTGCACTCCGCCCATGGCTACCTGCTGCACCAGTTCCTGTCGCCAACCTCTAACCAGCGTACCGATCAATACGGCGGTAGCGTCGAGAATCGTGCGCGTCTGGTACTGGAAGTTGTCGATGCCGGTATTAAAGAATGGGGTGCCGATCGCATTGGTATTCGCGTCTCTCCGATTGGCTCTTTCCAGAACGTCGACAACGGTCCGAATGAAGAAGCCGACGCACTGTATCTGATCGAGCAATTGGGTAAGCGTGGCATCGCTTATCTGCATATGTCTGAGCCAGACTGGGCCGGTGGTGAGCCGTATTCCGACGCGTTCCGCGAGAAAGTGCGTGCACGTTTCCACGGTCCGATCATTGGCGCGGGCGCTTACACGCCTGAAAAAGCCGAAACGCTGATCGAGAAAGGTCTGATCGACGCCGTTGCTTTTGGTCGCGCTTATATCGCAAACCCGGATCTGGTGGCACGTCTGCAACATAAAGCGGAACTGAACCCACAGCGTGCCGAAAGTTTCTACGGCGGCGGCGCGGAAGGTTACACCGATTACCCGACCCTCTAACGTCACAATCTCCGTTCTGCCATTGATAGCGGCGTAACAACGCCGCTATACTAAAACAACATTTTGAATGTATTAGCCATTTTCGAAGGGGAAAAAGATGCGTTTACTTCATACCATGCTGCGCGTGGGTGACCTGCAGCGTTCCATCGAGTTTTATACCAACGTGCTGGGCATGAAACTGCTGCGTACCAGCGAAAACCCTGAATACAAGTACTCTCTGGCCTTTGTTGGCTACGGTCCTGAAACCAGTGAAGCGGTGATCGAGCTGACCTATAACTGGGGCGTTGAAAAATATGAGCTGGGCACCGCCTACGGTCATATTGCCCTGAGCGTAGACAACGCGGCTGAAGCCTGTGAACGTATTCGTCAGAACGGTGGTAACGTGACGCGTGAAGCTGGCCCGGTAAAAGGTGGCACTACGGTGATTGCGTTTGTTGAAGATCCTGACGGCTACAAAATTGAACTGATTGAAGAGAAAGACGCCGGGCGCGGCCTGGGCGACTAACCTCCCCTCGGGCGCAGATCGTCTGTGCCCGTAGTTTTATACTCATCATTTTGCCATAATACGCGCTGCAATTTTCCCGTATTAAGAGACCCAGATGTCCGATAACGCTCAACTTTCCGGTCTGTGTGACCGTTTTCGTGGTTTTTACCCTGTCGTCATTGATGTCGAAACCGCAGGGTTTAATGCCAAAACCGATGCGCTGCTTGAGATCGCAGCCATCACATTGAAAATGGATGAACAAGGCTGGCTGATGCCGGACACGACGTTACATTTCCACGTAGAGCCGTTTGAAGGGGCAAATTTGCAGCCTGAAGCGCTCGCCTTTAACGGTATTGACCCTAACAATCCTTTACGTGGCGCGGTCAGCGAATACGACGCTCTGCATGCCATCTTTAAAATGGTACGTAAAGGCATTAAAGACAGCGGCTGCAATCGGGCAATTATGGTGGCGCATAACGCCACATTCGACCACAGTTTTATGATGGCCGCTGCAGAACGCGCCTCACTGAAACGTAACCCGTTTCACCCGTTCGTTACCTTTGATACTGCGGCATTAAGCGGTCTGTCGCTGGGGCAAACTGTGTTATCAAAAGCATGCCTGGCGGCAGGAATGGAATTTGATGGCACTCAGGCGCACTCGGCGCTGTATGACACCGAACGTACGGCCGTGCTGTTTTGTGAAATCGTTAACCGCTGGAAACGCCTCGGCGGCTGGCCTCTCCCCGTACCGGAAGACGCATAACGGACCGATAAAAAAAGCGACCCTCACAGGTCGCTTTTTTACTTCAGCTGATATTACTCAGCGTCCGGCTCTTCGGTTTTATACTTCGCCGCTGTTTCTTTAATCAGCTGCTGCAACTCACCGCGCTGGTACATTTCAATGAGAATGTCACAGCCGCCAACCAGCTCACCATCAACCCACAGCTGCGGGAAGGTCGGCCAGTTTGCGTATTTCGGCAGCTCGGCACGAATATCCGGGTTCTGCAGAATATCAACATAAGCAAAGCGTTCACCACAGGCGGACAGCGCCTGTACGGCCTGAGCGGAGAAACCGCAGCTTGGCAGTTTAGGAGAACCCTTCATGTACAGGAGAATTGGGTTTTCAGCGATCTGGCGCTGGATTTTTTCGATAGTGGTGCTCATTATCTTGCTTCCTTAAACTTCTTTTACGGCAGTAGTCTGACATTGTAGCGGGTCAGGCAGGCAACGGAAAATAACATTTTCATTACGCGTTATTATTTTATCGTTTGCCGTTAAAAGTTGCATTCATAATCTTACTTACCCACTCAAAGTGTACGGCCTTGATTATTTGTTCACCAATCATACGTTGAGTTGCTGTTTTTTTTTGCGGTCGGTAACGAAACGCAGGGTTAAACAAAAAAAGCTATTAACTTTCCCCGTTTCGATAGATTAGAATCATCAAGTTTTGAAAATCACACGCAGGTATGATAGACCTGCCTTACCAGAGGACTGCTCAGTGGCGCGGATAAACCGAATCTCGATCACGCTCTGTGCTTTACTTTTTACTACACTGCCTTTTACGCCTATGGCGCATGCTTCCAAGCAGGCCAGGACGACACCTACCAGTTCCCACACCGTCAAGACGGTAGATAAAAAGAAAAGCGCAACAACCAGCCAAAAAACAGCAAAGACCAACAAGAAATCGGCGACAAAGACCACCAGCAAAACCAGTAGCAAAACAGCCTCCTCTTCTAAAAAACGCACAGCCACTCCGGCAAAATCGACAAAAACTGCCAACCGTCGCAGTAAAACTGCCGCAGCACAAACCGCTGCCGTTACCTGGACTGAAAAATGTACGCCGCGCAAAGGTCATAAACCGCGCTGCGTGAAGGTGAAAACCGCCGCACCGACCACGCTTGCTGAGGCACATAAAGTCAAAGTGCAGAAAGCGACTAAAACCGCGATGTCCACCCTGATGAACCAAATCGGCAAACCTTACCGTTGGGGCGGATCTTCGCCAAGAACCGGCTTTGATTGCAGCGGTCTGGTCTATTACGCCTATAAAGATCTGGTTAAATTCCGCATTCCGCGTACGGCGAATGAAATGTACCACCTGCGCGACGCCGCGCCGATTGAACGTGGCGAGCTGAAAAACGGTGATTTGGTCTTCTTCCGCACGCAAGGTCGCGGCACAGCCGATCACGTTGGTGTTTACGTTGGTAACGGTAAATTTATTCAGTCACCACGCAGCGGTCAGGAAATTCAAATCACTTCTCTGAGCGAAGATTACTGGCAGCGCCACTATGTGGGCGCTCGCCGGGTAATGACACCGAAAACAATTCGCTAAAAACTTACCCTACAGAACATGCTGTAGGGTAAGTTCTTCTTTTGCATAACCTTTCAATTTGCTACCCTATCCTTACTCACAATGAGGCTATTGTGTGTACTCAATATAAATAATAAGGAGAGAAGCAATGTCGTTTGAATTACCTGCATTACCGTATGCCAAAGATGCTCTGGCACCGCACATTTCTGCCGAAACGCTGGAATACCACTATGGCAAACACCATCAAACCTACGTGACCAATCTGAACAACCTGATCAAAGGCACGGCGTTTGAAGGTAAATCACTGGAAGAGATCGTGCGTAGCTCTGAAGGCGGTGTATTCAATAATGCTGCACAGGTATGGAACCACACGTTCTACTGGAACTGCCTGGCGCCGAACGCAGGTGGCGAACCGACCGGTAAACTGGCCGATGCAATTGCCGCCTCCTTTGGCAGCTTTGCGGATTTCAAAGCGCAATTCACCGATGCCGCTATTAAAAACTTCGGTTCTGGCTGGACCTGGCTGGTTAAAGGAACGGATGGCAAACTGGCTATCGTTTCCACTTCCAACGCTGGTACTCCGCTGACGACCGACGCGACGCCGCTGATGACCGTTGACGTATGGGAACACGCCTACTACATCGATTATCGCAATGCCCGTCCTGGCTACCTGGAACACTTCTGGGCGCTGGTGAACTGGGAATTTGTTGCGAAGAACTTCGCAGCATAAAATGATAACGCAGAAGGGATCCCCTTCTGCGTTTTAGTGTTAGCTGGAGGCCGTGCAGAGTTCTTCAGGTTGTCTTCTTGCCGAGATAAAGACCGGCAATAACGCAAGCCCCGCCACAATCGCTCCCATCACCGGCACAAAACTGTAGCCCAGGCCACCGGAAATCACCGCCCCACCGGCTGCCGCACCTAACGCATTCCCCAGGTTAAACGCGCCAATGTTGACTGACGATGATAACCCTGGCGCTTCGCTGGCAACGCGCATCACCCGCATCTGCAACGGCGGAACCACCGCAAACGTCGCCGCGCCCCAGACTACCATACTGACCGCCGCCCCCAGTTCATTACGCGCCAGGAAGGGAATAGCCAGCATAATAACCATCAACAACAGCAAAAAGCCTTTAAGCGTACCGTTGACAGAACGATCCGCCAGTTTGCCGCCAAGATAGTTACCGATCGAGAAACCGACGCCAATTAATACCA
Organism: Citrobacter sp. EC_71; assembly: GCF_019584005.1. Classification (NCBI taxonomy): domain Bacteria; kingdom Pseudomonadati; phylum Pseudomonadota; class Gammaproteobacteria; order Enterobacterales; family Enterobacteriaceae; genus Citrobacter; species Citrobacter sp. EC_71. Next base: position 8,427 of record NZ_VDAY01000003.1, on the reverse strand, counting down.
GCATTCCGGTCACAAACGCCGGTGTGGCATGGGTAATGCTGTGCAGCACTGGCGAAATGTAAGTATAAAGCGTGAACATCGCGCCGGCGCCCAGCACGGTGGTCAGCAGAGCCGACAGCACCTGTGGGCGCATAAGTACCGCCAGTTCGCTGCGGACATCGGGGCGCGCTCCTGCCCCACCTTTTGGTAATGAGAAAAACAGGCTGACCATAGCGATGACGCCCAGACCCGCCGTCGCCATAAACGACATCCGCCAGCCGATAGTTTCACCAAGCCACGTCGCCGCGGGAACGCCGCCAATATTGGCAATCGTTAACCCCATGAACATGGTTGCCACGGCGCTGGCCTGCTTATGTTTAGGTACCACGCTTGCGGCGACCACAGAGCCGAGACCAAAAAATGCCCCGTGGTTAAGACTGGTCAAAATACGCGACAGCATCAGCGTGGTGTAATCCGGTGAAATAGCTGAAAGCACGTTGCCCAGCGTAAAAATCGCCATCAGGAATATCAACGCATTACGTCGCGCGCGATGGGACAGCAGCAGGGTCATCAGCGGAGCCCCCACCATAACGCCAACCGCATACGCGCTGATCAGCATCCCAGCCGCGGGAATCGAGACATCCACCCCTTTGGCAATCACGGGCAATAATCCCATTGGCGAAAATTCGGTGGTGCCAATGCCAAACGCGCCGATCGCCAGCGCCAGTAAGGGATAATTGATTTTCATATATCGACTCCGTAACGTCGAGCCATGGCGCGACATAAAATAAGAGTCAAAAGCATGACATTGATCGCAAAATTAATAAAGTTAACAAAATTGCAAAAGACTTTTGCTTATTCGCAAACAATAGAGGGGAAACAGATGCGGAGAGGATGAGGGAGAGCTAACTCCCTCGGGGAAATCAATGCAGCGCTGCGGTCAGGCCACCCGCGACGATCAAACCCAGAACAATAATGGTAGTCACTAACGAAAATTTCAGATCGGTGCTCATCAAGTTTTCTCCTTTTTATTCCCACACAAAAAGTGATATTGCGCATTTTTACACACTTGAAAGCAAAAATCTCTCACGATTTATATTGATAACTGCTTTTAACTCTTCCCCTTTTCGTTAAGATCAGACAAAATTCCACGCTTACTTGATTAGCGTACCGGCCATTGACCCCTTCCTGACGTTCCGTGTCGTTTTCCCGGCGTGCCGCAACCCCTACGTTGCGTTAAGGGTGTGTGAAGGCAAACGTTTACCTGGAGTATTCTCAGGAGCTTAGGATATGGTCTGGAGTGAGATGTAATGGCAACAATTAAAGATGTAGCGAAGCGAGCAAACGTTTCCACTACAACCGTATCACACGTAATTAACAAGACGCGCTTTGTCGCGGAAGAAACGCGTAATGCGGTTTGGGCTGCGATCAAAGAGCTGCACTATTCTCCAAGCGCAGTAGCGCGCAGCCTGAAGGTGAATCACACCAAGTCTATCGGCTTGCTGGCGACCAGCAGTGAAGCGGCCTATTTCGCCGAAATTATCGAAGCCGTTGAGAAAAACTGTTTCCAGAAAGGCTATACCCTGATTCTGGGTAACGCATGGAACAGTCTTGAAAAACAGCAGGCCTATCTGTCGATGATGGCGCAAAAGCGCGTTGATGGTCTGCTGGTGATGTGTTCTGAGTATCCGGAATCTCTGCTTTCGATGCTCGAAGAGTATCGCCATATTCCGATGGTTGTGATGGACTGGGGCGAAGCTAAAGCTGATTTTACCGATACGGTCATTGATAACGCTTTCGAGGGCGGTTACATGGCGGGTCGGTATCTGATAGAACGCGGCCATCGCGAAATTGGCGCGATCCCGGGCCCTATGGAGCGGAACACCGGGGCTGGTCGTCTGGCTGGCTTTATGAAAGCGATGGAAGAAGCGCTGATTAAGGTTCCCGAAAACTGGATTGTACAGGGCGATTTTGAACCTGAATCCGGTTATCGCGCCATGCAGCAAATTCTTTCACAGTCGCATCGTCCGACCGCCGTCTTCTGCGGTGGCGATATCATGGCGATGGGCGCGCTTTGCGCTGCTGACGAGATGGGACTGCGCGTACCACAGGATGTCTCGCTCATCGGTTATGATAACGTGCGCAACGCCCGCTTCTTCACGCCGGCACTGACGACCATTCATCAGCCTAAGGACTCACTGGGTGAAACGGCCTTCAACATGCTGTTAGACCGTATCGTGAATAAACGCGAAGAGTCGCAGTCGATCGAGGTTCATCCGCGTCTGGTAGAGCGCCGCTCCGTTGCTGACGGTCCATTCCGCGATTATCGTCGTTAAGCCTGTTGTGCGGGGGCCTCATCTGGCTCCCGCAGCCATTCTTTATTCAGCGTTTCGCTATCCCCCAAATAATCCAGCAACCAACTCAGTGCTGGCGAGGTATCGTTCTGTTGCCATGTCAGACAACACGCGGCATCAGGAAAGGGATTCTCCAACTGCAGCGAGACCCATTTACCGCTATCAATCCACGGCTTGGCAAAATGTGTTGGTACCATGCCCACACACAATCCCGCAGATAAACAGGTCGCGGAAGATTCCCAGTCAGGAACCACAACGCGCTTTTGGTTATCCAGTAACCAGGTAATACGCTTCGGCAATGTACGTGAGGTATCTTCGCGCACCAGCGACGGCCAGTTGCGCAACGTATCATCGCTTAGCGGCCCCGACATTGACGCCAGCGGATGATGGCTGGCCACCACGCAGCTCCAGCTCAGCATGCCCATGTCGCGAAAGGTATAGCGCCCCCCTACCGGAATGGCCTGCGTGGCGCCAATAGCCAGCTCTACGCGCCCATCGGAAAGCGCATCCCAGACACCATTAAACACTTCCTGAAAAACCAGCAGTTCCACATCGTCAAAGTGGCGATAGAAATCTACAATCATCTGTCGGGTACGTTCCGGACGGACAATGTTATCTACCGCGATTGCCAGTTGTCCTCGCCAGCCGTTGGCGATTTGTTGACATTGCTGACGAGTGATCTGCATTTTTTTGATAACAGAGCGCCCTTCTTTTAAAAACCACGCACCAGCAGGCGTTAATTCCACATCGCGATGACGTCGCTCAAAAAGCGGTACAGCCAGCCACTCCTCCAGTTGGCGTACGGTGTAGCTTACCGCCGAAGGTACGCGGTGCAGCTCCTGCGCGGCTGAACTAAAACTGCCGTTACGCGCAACCGCATCAACCACTTCAAGTGAATATTCCGACCACATATTCTGCCTGCAAAAAATTTGAAATCAGTAAGCAAATATTAGCGTTTCACAGCGAGAATTACACTCACTACACTCAGCGGCATTGTTCTACTGCTAAAAAAAGAGAAATGATGATGCAACCTGGGAAAGGTTTTTTAGTCTGGTTGGCGGGTCTTAGCGTGCTTGGCTTTCTGGCGACGGATATGTATCTGCCCGCCTTTGCCACGATTCAGTCCGATCTGCAAACACCTGCCTCTGCCGTCAGCGCCAGCCTAAGTTTGTTTTTAGCGGGTTTCGCCGTCGCGCAACTTCTGTGGGGACCGCTCTCAGACCACTATGGTCGTAAACCGATTTTACTGCTGGGTTTATCTATCTTTGGGCTGGGTAGTCTGGGTATGCTGTGGGTTGAAAACGCCACAGGGTTGTTGGTATTGCGCTTTATTCAGGCTGTTGGCGTCTGTGCCGCGTCGGTTATCTGGCAGGCGCTGGTCACCGACTACTACCCATCACAAAAAGTAAACCGCATCTTTGCCACCATTATGCCGCTGGTCGGGTTATCTCCGGCTCTCGCGCCGTTATTAGGTAGCTGGATTCTGGTCCATTTCTCCTGGCAGGCCATTTTCGCGACCTTGTTTGCTATTACACTGATTCTGATGCTTCCGGCCCTGCGTTTAAAACCGACGGTTAAAGCACGCGACGACAGCCAGGATAAACTGACTTTCGCCACACTGTTGCGCTCGAAAGCATACCGTGGAAACGTACTGATTTATGCCGCCTGTTCCGCAAGCTTTTTCGCATGGCTGACAGGGTCACCGTTCATTCTTAGCGAAATGGGCTACAGCCCGGCAGTGATTGGCCTGAGCTATGTTCCACAAACTATCGCTTTCTTAATTGGTGGTTACGGCTGCCGTGCGGCGCTGCAAAAATGGCAAGGCCGCCAGCTGCTGCCATGGTTACTGATTCTTTATGCCATTAGCGTTGTAGCCACCTGGGCTACCGGCTTTATTCATCATGTTGCCCTGGCTGAAATCCTGATCCCATTCTGCGTAATGGCGATCGCGAACGGCGCAATCTACCCTATCGTTGTCGCTCAGGCGTTACGTCCTTTCCCACAGGCCACAGGGCGCGCAGCTGCATTGCAAAATACGCTGCAACTGGGTTTATGCTTCCTGGCAAGCCTTGTGGTGTCATGGTTGATCGCCACCCCGCTGCTCACCACCACCAGCGTGATGCTGACTACTGTGCTGCTGGCAGGCATGGGTTACAAAATGCAATCGCAGAGCGATAACGCCTCACAAACAGAGGACCAAGGGCAAATTGCCCATAGTGAGTCTCACTAATAATTGTCGCGGGCAATTAGTTAGCCCGCTAACAATTTTCTATTGAATCGTCAAAAAATCAGGCTTATACTGATTTCCAGTTGTTACAAAAACGATAATTTTTAGGTATTAACGGGGACAAGAACGTTCCCGTTTTTCCACGGATGGCCTTTTCGGTAAGGGTTTCTCCCTTCCTCTGTTCTACGTCGGATTAAAGATTCGCGGATTAATTCCGTGAGATTTCTCACAAAGCCCAAAAAAGCGTCTACGCTGTTTTAAGGTTCTGATCACCGACCAGTGATGGAGAAGCTATGAGTTCATCGTGTATAGAAGACGTCAGCGTACCGGATGATGACTGGTACCGCATCACCAATGAATTATTGAGCCGTGCAGGTATTACCATTAATGGTTCGGCAGCGGCAGATATTCGCGTCAAAAACCCCGATTTTTTCAAACGCGTACTGCAGGAAGGATCGTTGGGTTTGGGTGAGAGTTATATGGACGGCTGGTGGGAGTGCGATCGGCTGGACATATTTTTCACCAAAGTGTTGCGCGCCGGGCTTGAAAATCAACTCCCCCGCCACTTCAAAGATACCTTACGTATCGCCACGGCACGGCTGTTCAATTTACAGACCAAAAAACGCGCATGGGTTGTCGGCAAAGAACATTACGATCTGGGCAACGACCTGTTTACCCGCATGCTTGATCCCTACATGCAGTATTCCTGCGCCTACTGGAAAGATGCCGATACCCTGGAATCTGCCCAACAGGCGAAGTTAAAAATGATTGCCGAAAAATTGCAGTTGAAGCCGGGTATGCGGGTGCTTGATATTGGTTGTGGCTGGGGTGGCTTGTCCCATTTTATGGCATCGCAATACGGTGTGAGCGTGGTAGGTGTGACCATCTCGGCAGAGCAGCAGAAAATGGCGCAAGCGCGTTGCGCGGGACTGGATGTCACCATTTTGCTGCAAGATTACCGCGACCTGAACGATAAATTTGATCGTATTGTCTCCGTCGGCATGTTTGAGCATGTTGGTCCGAAAAACTACAAAACCTATTTCGACGTTGTCGATCATAATTTAAAACCGGACGGTCTCTTTTTGCTGCACAGCATCGGTTCGAATAAAACCGACAATAATGTTGATCCGTGGATTAATAAATACATCTTCCCGAACGGCTGTTTACCGTCAATTCGCCAGATTGCCAACGCCAGCGAGCCGCATTTTGTGATGGAAGACTGGCATAATTTTGGCGCAGATTACGACACCACACTGATGGCATGGCACGAGCGCTTCATGCGTTCCTGGCCTGAAATCGCCGATAACTATACCGAGCGTTTTAAACGGATGTTCAGCTATTACCTGAACGCCTGCGCCGGTGCGTTTCGTGCTCGCGATATCCAGCTTTGGCAGGTGGTTTTCTCCCGCGGTGTTGAGCACGGCCTGCGCGTCCCCCGCTAATGTCTACCGTCTACCGCCCCCGTGCTGACGGGGGCGTTTTGTTTCTGACCGGATTCAGACCTCGCCCGCTACGTTACTGATGGCGCTTTCGCGCGCAGCCAGTACACGTTCAACGGTATCAACAACCGCCTGCGTTTGCGGATCGATTTCGATATTAACCCGCGCACCCAGCTTTTTCTTACCCAGCGTCGTACGCTCCAACGTTTCCGGGATCAAATGCACGCAAAAGCGCGTTGGCGTGACTTCGCCGACCGTCAGGCTGATGCCGTCAATGCCGATAAATCCCTTGTACAGGATATATTTCATCAGCGATGGGTCCTGAACTTTAAACCATACCTGCCGGTTATTTTCCGAAGTCAAAATTTTAGACACCTCGGCGGTGGTCATAATATGGCCCGACATTAAATGCCCGCCAATCTCATCGCTGAATTTTGCCGCACGCTCAACGTTAACCATATCCCCGACCTTCAGGTCGCCCAGGTTGGTGATACGCAGCGTCTCTTTCATCAGATCGAAGCTTATGTGGTTACCGTTGATTTCGGTTACCGTCAGGCAACAGCCATTGTGGGCAACCGATGCGCCGGTCTCCAGCGCATCCAGCATATATTCAGGCAACTCCACGACATGCGTACGAAAATTTGGTTTTTCATCAATGGACACCAATTTTGCGGTGCCCTGCACAATACCCGTAAACATACTTCTCACTCCTGAACTCAATTAAGACATCTCTGCCCAGCACAATAGCAGGTGGAAATTCAGGTTGCCAGCAGTGCGCCACCGCTGCCTGTTTTTTCACTGGAGAATTACGTATTCCTCGCTACAATAGACTGAAATTTCCCCAGCTTTTTCTCCTTGCTGCCATATAAGGCGGCTTTTTTAGTCTCTCAAATAACAACAATATAGTGGTGTACACGTGCAAAAGTATGTAAGTGAAGCGCGTCAGTTATTAGCTCTGGCAATTCCGGTGATTCTTGCGCAAATCGCTCAAACCGCAATGGGATTCGTCGATACCGTCATGGCGGGCGGATACAGCGCGACGGATATGGCGGCCGTTGCCATTGGTACGTCCATCTGGCTGCCAGCTATTCTGTTTGGCCACGGACTCCTGCTGGCGTTGACGCCGGTCATTGCCCAACTCAATGGTTCTGGCCGCCGCGATCGTATCGCCCATCAGGTACGCCAGGGATTCTGGCTGGCTGGTAGCGTCTCCGTTTTGATTATGGTCGTGCTGTGGAATGCGGGATACATTATCCGCTCTATGCATAACATCGACCCGGCGCTGGCCGATAAAGCCGTCGGTTATCTGCGCGCATTGCTATGGGGTGCGCCGGGGTATTTGTTTTTCCAGGTAGCCCGTAACCAGTGCGAAGGGCTGGCCAAGACTAAACCGGCAATGGTGATGGGGTTTATCGGCCTGCTGGTGAACATTCCGGTTAACTATGTTTTCATCTATGGACATTTAGGTATGCCGGAACTTGGCGGCGTGGGCTGTGGCGTGGCCACGGCAGCGGTTTACTGGGTAATGTTTGCCGCCATGCTGTCTTACGTCAAACACGCGCGTTCAATGCGTGATATCCGTAATGAGCGAGGCTTCCAGAAGCCAGACACTGCGGTGATGAAGCGTCTCGTGCAGCTGGGTTTACCCATCGCGCTGGCGTTATTTTTCGAAGTGACGCTGTTTGCTGTGGTTGCGCTGCTGGTTTCCCCGCTGGGGATCGTCGATGTGGCCGGGCACCAAATCGCGCTGAACTTTAGTTCGTTAATGTTCGTTCTGCCGATGTCGCTGGCGGCCGCTGTCACTATTCGTGTCGGTTATCGTTTGGGTCAGGGTTCCACGCTGGAGGCGCAAACGGCGGCCCGAACCGGTCTGGGCGTTGGTGTCTGCATGGCGGTTGTGACGGCGGTTTTCACCGTGACCTTCCGTGAGCACATTGCCCTGCTCTACAACGATAACCCGGAAGTGGTCGCTCTGGCGGCGCAGCTCATGTTACTGGCCGCGGTGTATCAAATATCGGACTCTATCCAGGTTATTGGCAGCGGTGTTCTGCGCGGTTACAAAGACACGCGCTCTATCTTCTTTATCACCTTTACAGCCTACTGGGTGCTGGGTCTGCCAAGCGGCTATATTCTGGCGCTCACCGATTTGGTGGTCGACAGGATGGGACCTGCGGGTTTCTGGATGGGCTTTATTATCGGTCTGACCTCTGCGGCCGTCTTAATGATGCTGCGGATGCGTTATCTGCAACGCCAGCCGTCAGCCGTCATTTTGCAACGCGCGGCACGATAACCGCACAATAGCCGCCGTCTGGCTAACACCGTTCACTTAAGATGTTTTGAGTGAACGGGATACTGGGTTTTTGAGATTCGAACGGTCCTTTTTTTGGGCCGTTTTCTCTTTTCTGGCAGGATAAATTGTTTCACATTC
>NZ_VDAY01000029.1:0-36538 GCF_019584005.1 Citrobacter sp. EC_71 | reverse complement strand
GATAAAAGTTTTATTTTTAGAAGAAATTAAACTATTTGCGAAAACAATCACATCACAAAATAAGGGAGAGATGAGCCTTAAAACAAAATCCTTCAATATAAAAATGTAAAATGATGAATAATCACACAGAGATATAATGCAAAATTATAGATAAACAACGCCGACGGGCAGCGTTGTTTATCAGATAGTCAGCGCACGTGACGCCGACGTCGCAATGCGATGGCCAACTGCCAGATGTTAATCAGTACAATACTCGCCGTAGCGATGAAGACCCAGCGGAACCCCGCCATGGCTGATACCGTTGCTCCCATTAATGGCCCAGCGACGTTGCCAAGGTACATAAATGACTGGTTATAACCAAAGATACGCCCGGTTATCTGATCGCTGGAGTATTTCACCAGCAGCGTCTGTACCGCCGGCAACATCGCGCCGTCGGCAAAGCCGAGCAGGAAACGTAATATCCCCAACTGCAATGGCGTGGTGACCCACGACATAGCGAAAAACAGCACGACGGCAAAGATTAACGTCGCCATTAAAATCCGCTCAGTACCAATACGGTCACCTAATTTGCCAAGCCGCGGCGCGGAAATCAGGGCCGAGATGCCAGGTACTGAGGCAATCAACCCGCTGAGAAAGGCAATATTGCTGCTGTCTGGCACCATTGATTTGATAAATAACGCCAGAATAGGACCGATAGAGCCGTTACACAGTTGAATTACCATCGTCGTAAAAAACAGGCTGATCACCAGCGCCGGATAAGGCAAGGAGGCGAAGACGGCCTTCCCGCTCAGGCGTTCGCTTTTTTTGGTCGTCGGGCGCACGCCCTCTTTGATCAAAAACAGCGTGACAAGGAAACTAACCACCAACAAAGCCGCGGTAATACAGAATACCGCCCGTAACCCAACATGGTCGGCAATAAAGCCGCCCATTAACGGTCCGCCAATAACGCCACTAATTTGCGCCGTAGAAAGCGTGCTCAATGCCCATCCGCTGCGTTCACGCGGAACCTGTGACGCTACCAGCGCCATTGCGTTCGGAATATAGCCTGAGGTTAACCCCATCACCCCGCGCAGCAGAAAAAGCTGCCAGACGTTAGTGGCAAATGCCTGCAGTAAAATCGCAATCGCCATCCCCAGCGAGGCTCGTAACAGCATCAGCTTGCGCCCTTTACGATCGGCTAAACTGCCCCACATAGGAGAAACAATGGCTGAAATAAGGAAGGTGACGCTGAACGTTAATCCGGACCACATTGAGAGAGCTTCATGCGAGGTGACGCCCAATTGGGAGATGTAGAGCGGTAAAAAAGGCAGGATTTGGCTAATCGCCAGCCCGGTAAAAAAGCATCCGAACCAGACGGAAATAAGGTTTACTCTCCAGGATTCCATAGGGACTCATAACGATAAGTAGCTGAAAACTGCGAGCAGCTTAACAAATTACTTAGCCAAATAAGGGTCAACAGGTGCGATGTATCACACTTTAGAGTTTTATCTTCCCGCTCATCATATTTGTGATACGCCTCACACCAAACCCACAATACACGCAGGGAATTATGCTTGATGCGAGATCTGCGCGTTTGCGCTTATCTCTTCCCCTGTTGCCCAGCGAAACAATCTGCCAGAAGCCGAGGAAACCTGCGTTTTGTCGTGGTAATGTATGTGCTTTGCATTCAAGGAATGGGTTTTTAAGATGGCAAAGTTGCGGGTAGGAATCGTATTTGGTGGTAAATCAGCGGAACATGAAGTGTCATTGCAATCGGCAAAAAATATTGTCGATGCCATCGACAAGACTCGCTTTGACGTTGTGCTGTTAGGTATTGATAAACAAGGGCTATGGCACGTTAGCGATGCCAGTAACTATCTGCTCAATTCAGACGATCCGGCGCACATTGCGCTGCGTCCTTCCACGACTAGCCTGGCTCAGGTTCCGGGTAAACAAGAGCACCAGTTGATCGATGCGCAAAACGGTCAGCCGCTGCCAACGGTCGATGTTATTTTTCCGATCGTACACGGTACGCTGGGTGAAGATGGCTCTTTGCAGGGTATGCTGCGCGTGGCGAATCTGCCGTTCGTCGGTTCTGATGTCCTGGGATCTGCGGCCTGTATGGATAAAGACGTGACCAAACGTCTGTTGCGCGATGCCGGATTAAATATCGCGCCATTTATTACACTTACTCGCGCCAATCGTAACAACATTAGCTTTGCTGAGGTGGAATCCCGCCTGGGCCTGCCGCTGTTTGTAAAACCCGCCAACCAGGGGTCGTCCGTTGGCGTTAGCAAAGTGACCAGTGAAGCGCAATACAACCAGGCCGTCGCGCTGGCATTTGAATTCGATCATAAAGTCGTGGTGGAGCAAGGGATCAAAGGTCGCGAGATCGAATGTGCAGTACTGGGCAACGATCATCCGCAGGCCAGTACCTGTGGTGAGATCGTGTTGAACAGTGATTTTTACGCTTACGACACTAAATACATTGACGATAACGGTGCCAAAGTCGTTGTTCCAGCAGCGATCGCACCAGAAATTAACGACAAGATCCGCGAGATCGCCATTCAAGCGTACCAGACGTTAGGATGTGCCGGCATGGCGCGCGTAGATGTATTCCTAACCGCAGAAAACGACGTTGTGATCAATGAGATCAACACGCTGCCGGGCTTCACCAACATCAGTATGTATCCAAAACTGTGGCAGGCGAGCGGCTTAGGCTATACCGATTTGATCACTCGCCTGATCGAACTGGCGTTGGAACGCCACGCTGCGGATAGCGCGCTGAAAACCAGTATGTAAACCCGCAAGGATGCCTGATAACTATTGGGCATCCTTCGCTTCATCATCTTCATTTTCCACGCGGCGACGGATAATTAATCCGGCCAGCCAAAAGCTAATTATCCAGGTAACCAGCCCCACCGCATAGGTTTGCCATCCCTGCGCTTCAAAACCTAATAACCCCACCACGCCATTCAGAATAAAGATAAGCCCAATAGCGAAGGCATAGTAGTGCCAGTCTCGGCGGATTTTTACAGGCAGGTTCATAACGGCTCCGGTGGATATACAACATGAAAAAGCATCCTCGCACATTTCCCCGTGGTCGTCTGTGGCATATGCGGAATTTCTGAAATGTAACTTAATTTCACTTAAGGTTAAATAATTGTGACGCGCCACAAATAACCGAAATCCAGGAATAATCTCCACCTGAAATTACCAACATTCTGATATTGACAATCCTAATCACCTGTCAGACTCACAGTCAGTTACAGGCATTACGCCAAAAAGCAGGTTATTTCCGGAGGTCTTTATGGCTGATTTTACGCTCTCAAAATCCCTGTTTAAGGGCAAGCATCGGGATACCTCCTCCCTGCCCGGCAACATTGCGTATGCCGTATTTGTGCTGTTTTGCTTTTGGGCAGGCGCGCAGATTTTAAATCTGCTGGCCCACGCCCCCGGCATCTATGAGCAGTTGATGCAGTTGCAAATGCAAGAGACAGGGCGCCCACGGATTGAAATTGGTTTAGGCGTCGGTACCCTGTTTGGGCTGATCCCCTTCCTGGTCGGGAGCCTCATTCTTGGCGCCGTCGCGATAATTATCCGCTGGCGCCGCCGTCATCATAACGATGGCTGAGCCATACACTTCGCCCGACGATCGTCCACGCGTTTAGCAAACCACGCAGTCGTCAGATTACGCGTGATCTTCGGGCTTTCCAGCTGAATACCAGGCAGCATTTCACGCGGTAGTGATTTACCGCTCTTCGCTTCCGCCAGCTTATAGACCTTCTCGTACAGCGCAGTCTCTTCAAAGGCCAGGCTATCGCCCTTTTGCAGTTGCCGGTGGATCTCACTCTCGCTCATCCCCAGCTTCCCGGCCAGCTTGCGTACCGCCAGCTCCGTTTTGCCCGGCTCGCTGCTGCCGTAGAGAATCAAATCCCCGTCCAGCGCCAGCTTCACTCCGCTGGCTTTACTGACTGCATTCTGAAAAGCCGCATTGCGGCTGGCGTACCAGCCGGCATTAAAATCTGCAAAGCGGAAAAGTGGCGCACTGTAATTCGCCGGATAATTGAGCAGATGATAAGTGCCAAACCACAGTCCGCCGCGTCGGCTGAACACTTCCTGACGGACCGTCCCTGCCATTTTCCATGGATAGCCGCTGGCGTGCTGCTCGGCAAACGCAATGCTGACCTGCATCGGTCCGCCGGTATGCACCGGATTCAGTGAACCAAACAGCGTCTGCCCCATCGGTACCATATTGATGAAATCATCAAAGATGGCACTAAGCTGTTTTTCCGTCTTCACCATATCCAGACGCTCACTGTAGCTTTTCCCCGTTGGGGAGTTAATCTTCAGCGCAGTGTGCACCACAAACAGCGGAATATGCATGCGCTCGGCGCGACGGTCGATCTCTTTCCAGGCGATTTTACTTAAGCCTGGAACCGCCGGATCGGCCTGGTAGTTTGACTCCTGTTGCGCGACCGCCAGCACCGAACAGATGTTTTCAACCGTCGGCGCCAGCTTCTGACTTTCAAACGTCTTCGCCAGATCCTGCGCCCACGCATCCCGGTCTTTCACGCTGGCGGGCATTTTCTGACGCACCACGCTCGCCACATCGACGGCTTTCTCCCCTTTTTTTAACGGCTGCGTGGGTTGGCTACTACATCCCACCAACACCAATGCGGCCAGCCCAGACAAAGGGTAAAGACGGGAAACCGTCGACATAACATCTCCTTTTGTTAACTAAGAGTATGGGTCACTTGCTGAATATCCTGGCCATCAAGCTCGCGTTCAAAGCTGCGCAGACGCTTATAAATAGACATCAGTTCAACTAACGTTGTCCAGGAGTTAATCAGATACTGGAACGAGCCGCGCACCTGGCCAAATACGTTGGTAATTTGCGTCATCAAACCGAGCGTTATCGTACCGGCAACAATCGACGGAAACAGCAGGAACAAACCGAAAACGTTATCAACCTGCAGGTACAGAATACGGGCGATGTTAAAATACATATAGTGGAAATAGAGACGGAAATAGTTTTGCCGTACCGCATGGAACAGTTCACGCACCGTCGGCGGCGTCGCACGACTGGCATCATCTTCACCGTATACCAGTTCCTTACGGTAAGCCGCCTCCACGCGCTGGTTTTTAAATTCCAGGCCCGGAAGTTTGATCCCGACTACCGCCAGCAAGCCGGTTCCCATCAGTGACCAGACAATCGCGGCAATCACCAGCCCATAAGGAACATGTCCAATAATTGGCAGATCAGGAACATGCGCCGACAGCGTAACCAGTACCGGTAAGAAGGCAATCAGCGTCATAATCGCGTTGATAAAGCTAACGCCCATATTTTCCAGCGTGGAGGCAAAACGCATGGTGTCTTCCTGCACACGCTGTGCTGCGCCTTCGATATGCCGCAGATGCTGCCAGTGCGCCATATAGTGTTCGTTCATCGCTGTGCGCCAGCGGAACACATAGTGGCTGACGAAGAAATTGTTCATCACGCCAATGACCACGGCAATCAGCGCAATACCGAGAAAGATACCCACTTCATTATAGAACTGCTCAATTTTCACCTTATGCGGTGCGCTGAGCGCGGTTTGAATGAGATCGTAGAATGGCGCATACCAGGCGTTGACGGCAACGCCAACCTCAACCAGAAACCAGGTTACAAAAATTATCAGTGAGGTACCCAGAATGGACCAATACTGCCAGCGGTGCGGGCTGTAGAGAAACCAGAATAGCGCGAACATCCCGACACAAAGAATGTAGTAAGCATAAAAAATCAGGTAATCCAGCGACCAGAAACGCGCTGCGCTAATCGGTACATCCCCCGACGCGCCGGTAATGCGTGCAACCCAGGCTCCCCCACCTGCTTGCCAGAATACAACAGCGACCAGTGCCCAAATAAATGCCGAAATAAAGAATGGTCCCGGCTTTGGGAAAAAAGACTTAAACATAATGCTCTCCTGCTAACTTCTTATCGTTATGACGACTGCTGTGCATTTGCCTCCGTGAAGTGCGGTGGCGAGACGGCTTACGCCCAAAAACACAAGCTGAAACCGACAATTGTGACCAGAACCGCGGCACATAGTTCGCCCCCCGGTGATGAAGAATTGTTTCTGTGGTTTTCACACTCGATAACGTTCCAGCATGTGCAGATTATCACAGCGTGAGATCACAAAAGCGAACATCCACAATCAGGGAAACGCTCACGTTTACTCATCGTTACGTTTTTCACACTATCATTGGCTGATAAGCGCTTTGCAATACGCCGTTGAGTAGTATAAATACGCATACGCACGACATCCTTTTTCACTTTTTCTAACTCATGGACACCACCGTTGAAACGTAGTCTGCTTTTTTCTGCCGCGCTGTGTGCGGCGTCATTGACATCTGTCCAGGCGGCACAGCCTATAACCGATCCGGTCTTCGCCTCTGATATCGTCGATCGTTATGCCGACCATATATTTTACGGCAGTGGTGCTACGGGGATGGCGCTCGTGGTGATTGATGGTAATCAACGCGTATTTCGCAGCTTCGGCGAAACGCGCCCCGGCAATAATGTTCATCCACAACTGGATTCCGTTATTCGCATTGCCTCTATCACCAAATTAATGACCAGCGAAGTGCTGGTGAAATTACTCGATCAGGGCACAGTTAAACTCAACGATCCATTGAGTAAATATGCACCACCTGGCGCACGCGTGCCGACTTATCAGGGAACGCCAATCACGCTGGTGAATCTGGCGACGCATACCAGCGCGCTGCCGCGCGAACAGCCTGGCGGCGCGGCAAAGCGCCCGGTGTTTGTCTGGCCAACCCGCGAGCAGCGCTGGAACTATCTCTCAACCGCTACGCTTAAAGCAGCTCCAGGATCGCAGGCTTCTTATTCAAATCTGGCATTCGACCTGTTGGCCGACGCGCTGGGAGCTGCTGCCGGTAAGCCTTATCCGCAACTCTTTGAAGAAAAAATTACCCGACCGCTGGGGATGAAAGACACCACCTTTACCCCATCCCCCGATCAGTGCAGACGCCTGATGGTCGCGGAAAAAGGCGCCAGCCCTTGTAACAATACCCTGGCGGCGATGGGCAGCGGCGGCGTCTATTCAACGCCTGGCGATATGATGCGCTGGATGCAACAGTATCTCTCTTCTGATTTTTATCATCGTAGCCAGCAAGCCGACCGTATGCAGACGCTGATTTATCAGCGTACACAGTTAACCAAAGTGATAGGGATGGACGTTCCGGGCAAAGCCGATGCGCTTGGTTTGGGCTGGGTGTATATGGCACCGAAGAATGGTCGTCCGGGAATTATTCAAAAAACCGGTGGTGGTGGCGGTTTCATTACCTATATGGCGATGATCCCGCAGCAAAATGTCGGGGCGTTTGTCGTGGTGACCCGTTCTCCGCTGACCCGCTTTACCAATATGAGCGACGGTATCAACGATCTGGTCGCAGAATTGAGCGGGAACAAACCGCAGGTTATTCCCGCATCCTGATTCAATACTCAAAAGGCAAACGGTTAATGCTCACCAGTTTGCCTTTATTCATTTTAATGTAACCACTGGACTGCCCCCCGGTAGACGATCCTGCCCTATAGTTGGAGTGGCCCATAGGTCCTCATCAACCCCACATAACGCCAACTTTCGTAAACCACCCGCCCTCAGGTTCAGGTATACTGCGACCTTCGATTCCACAAACATCAGGCATACCATGACAGACCTAATCCATCGCCCTCGCCGCCTGCGCAAATCTCCTGCGCTACGCGCTATGTTTGAAGAGACAACACTCAGCTTAAATGACCTGGTGTTGCCGATCTTTGTTGAAGAAGAACTTGACGATTACAAAGCTATCGACGCCATGCCAGGCGTGATGCGCATTCCAGAGAAACACCTGGCCCGCGAGATTGAACGCATTGCCAATGCAGGTATCCGTTCGGTCATGACCTTCGGTATTTCCCACCACACCGACGACACCGGCAGCGATGCCTGGAAAGAAGATGGTCTGGTGGCGCGCATGTCGCGTATCTGTAAGCAGACCGTACCGGAAATGATCGTCATGTCCGATACTTGCTTCTGTGAATACACCTCGCATGGTCACTGCGGTGTGTTGTGCGATCATGGCGTTGATAATGATTTAACCCTTGCCAACCTCGGCAAACAGGCAGTCGTTGCTGCCGCTGCGGGTGCAGATTTTATCGCGCCTTCCGCCGCAATGGACGGTCAGGTGCAGGCGATTCGCCAGGCGCTGGATGCTGCGGGCTTCACCGATACCGCGATCATGTCCTACTCCACTAAGTTTGCCTCTTCTTTCTACGGCCCGTTCCGTGAAGCCGCAGGTACGGCGCTGAAGGGCGATCGTAAAACCTATCAGATGAACCCGATGAACCGCCGCGAGGCGATTCGCGAATCACTGCTGGATGAAGCCCAGGGCGCAGACTGCCTGATGGTGAAACCGGCCGGCGCGTACCTCGATATTCTGCGCGATATCCGCGAACGCACCGAACTGCCAATTGGCGCTTATCAGGTCAGCGGTGAATACGCGATGATCAAGTTCGCAGCGATGGCGGGTGCAATAGATGAAGAGAAAGTGGTGCTTGAAAGCTTAGGGTCGATCAAACGCGCAGGCGCGGATCTGATCTTCAGCTACTTTGCGCTGGATCTGGCTGAGAAAAAAATTCTGCGTTAATTTACCTTGTGCCGGATGGCGGCTTCGCCTTATCGGGCCTGCTCTACTGTAGGTCCGGTCAGCGAAGCGCCAGCGCCATTTATCCCGCCCGATAAAAAGGTTTGTCCCCCAGAATCGTCGCCCGGTGCATAATGCGCCTCTGCGGCAGATAATCCGCATTGGCGTAGTGCTGCGTCACGCGATTATCCCAAATCGCCACATCGTTAGGCTGCCAGCGCCAGCGCACCTGGAACTCCGGTTTGGTGATGTGTGCAAACAGGAATCCCAGCAGCGCCTCGCTCTCTTTTTCCGTTACATCAACAATTCGTGTGGTAAATCCTTCATTCACAAACAGCGCCTGCTTACCCGTTACCGGATGGGTGCGCACCACCGGATGCAGCAACGGTGGATGTTTGGCGACAGCCTCCAGCCAGCGCTGATGCTCCTCTGGCGTCTGGCGATATTTATATTCCTGAAACGATTTACGAAAATCATGCTCTGCCCGCAGGCCACTCAGCAGCTGGCGAAACGGCTGTGAGAGAGCATCATAAGCGGCAATCCCGCTGGTCCACAGCGTATCTCCCCCGGTCGATGGCAACTCTTTTGCCGCCAGAATCGCGCCCGCTGGCGGCGTGTCGATAAACGTCACATCAGTGTGCCAGTTGTCGTTATCGGGCGGATTATCGTTGTGCGTATCCAGCACGATTATTTCGTCCACCCCTTCGGCGTGTGAGTAGACCGGATGAATATGCAGGTCGCCAAAACGTAGCGCCAGCGCGCGCTGCTGCTGTGGCGTAATAATCTGCTCACGCAGGAACACCACCTGGTGGCGCAATACAGCATGATAAAGCTGTTCAAACTGGTTATCGCTTAATGGACGCGTTAAATCCGCGCCGGTAATTTGTGCACCAATGTACGGCCCCAGCGGGGTAATGCTCAAACGTTCACTCATTGTACTTCTCCATGCCAGGGTGTCAGACGGCGCTGAAGCGCGCGCAGACCCAGCTCTAAAATAAACGCGATAACAGCAATTACCGCGATCCCTGCCAGCACCACATCCGTTGCCAGAAACTCACCGGCTGATTGCACCATAAATCCTAAACCTCTCGTCGCGGCAATCAGCTCCGCCGCCACCAGGGTTGACCACCCCACGCCCAGCCCAATACGCAGTCCGGTCAAAATCTCCGGCAAGGCACCCGGTAAAATCACAAACCACAGTACCTGCGCACGGCTGGCCCCCAGCGACTGCGCGGCCCTGACTCTCACCTGCTGCGCGCTTTTTACGCCCGCCAGCGCCGACATCGCCACAGGGGCGAAAATCGCCAGATAGATCAGCAGGATCTTGGAGGTTTCACCAATACCAAACCAGATAACCATCAGCGGCAAATAGGCCAATGGCGGTACCGGACGGTACAGTTCAATGATGGGATCGAGTATGCCGCGAATCGTCGGGCTCAGTCCCATGGCGATACCAACCGGAATACCCAGTAGCACCGCCGCCAGCAACGCGATAACAATACGCGTCAAACTGGCCGCCAGATGCTGCCACAGCGTGGCATCCATAAACCCCTGCGGTCCGGCAATACTGATTAGTTTCTGCAAAACCTGGCCCGGCGGCGGCAGAAACAATGGGCTGATTAACTGTAGCGCCGCCACCGTCCACCACAGCGCCAAAATGACTGCCAGCGTACCGAGGCTTAAAGTCATCTGGCGCGAGAATGGCCAACGCCAGTTCAGCGCCCGCGGGCGTCGAGGTTTATCATTAATCACCACGCTCATGAGAAGGCCTCCCGTTGTTCAAAGACACGACTTAACACATACTCACGCATGGCGATAAACTGCGGATCGGACTTAATGCTACGACTCGCCTCTCCAGCCACAAAACGCCGGGCAAAATTAAGCGGCAGTCGTTCCAGCACCCGACCAGGACCTGGCGACAGCAATACCAGTTCAGTGGCCATAAACACCGCTTCTTCGATATCATGGGTAATCAACAACACCTGTTTCCCGGTCTCATACCACAGCTTCAACAGCAGGGTTTGCATCTGCTCGCGGGTAAAGGCGTCGAGTGCACCAAACGGCTCATCCAGTAGCAACAACTGCGGGTTGGCCGCCAGCGCCCGGGCAATGCCGACGCGCTGACGCTGCCCCCCAGAAAGCTGCCAGATAAAGCGTTTTTCCGCGCCCTCCAGCCCCACTTTCTGCAACATTTCCTGAGCAATTCGCTGACGCTGAGGCTTCTGCATGCCCGCCAGTTGCAGACCGAAGGTGACGTTGTCCTGCACGTTGCGCCAGGGCAACAGACCTTCATTCTGAAACACCACTCCACGTTCTGCGCCAGGTCCTTCGACCTTACTGCCCGCCAGCATAATGCTGCCGTGTTGATACGGCACAAATCCGGCAATCAGATTTAACAATGTGGTTTTCCCACAGCCGGAAGGTCCCAGCACCACCAGCAGTTCACCGCTATCGAGCGTCAGGTTGATATCTTCAAGTACCGGTTTGCCGCCGTAACTGGCATTAAGATGAGAGATTTGCAGCATCAGCGTCCCCTTTATTGCACGAAACGATCGGTCACGTACTGGCTGTAATCCGTCGCGACGGCGGGCACTTTGCCCTGCTCTTTGAGAAACTGCGCGGTGTCGATAATCGCTTTGTTCACCGGCCCGGTTAGCTCAGCAGTTTGCTGTTGTGGTGTCAGGTAAGTGTTACCTTTCACCAGGCCCGGAATATCCGCCTCTGGCACGCCGCTTAAGCGCGACAGTTTGCTGATATTTTCTGGCTGCTTAAGCCATTCATCAGGATTAGCGATATAGGGCTGCTGCGCATCGATGGCGCTTTTCGCAAATGCTTTCACTACTTCAGGGTATTTCTCGGCAAAATCTTTGCGTACTACCCAGACGTCAAGCGTTGGCGCCCCCCATTCGCCGACTTTTTCCGAGTCAGTCAGTACCTTGCCGTCTTTTTCCAGCGTATTGACCGCCGGAGCCCAGACGTACGCGCCATCAATGTCTCCGCGCTGCCAGGCGGCAATAATCGCCGGTGGCTGAAGGTTCACAATCTCTACCTGGCCGGGTTTAATCCCCCAATGTTTCAGCGCTGCCAGCAGGCTGTAATGAGTGGTGGAAATAAACGGCACGGCAATGCGCTTACCAATCAAATCTTCCGGTTTACTGATGTTTTTCTTCACCACCAGCGCTTCAGAATTGCCAAGCTTTGACGCCAGCAGGAAAACCTCAATCGGCACCTGCTGGCTGGCCGCTACCGCCAGCGGACTGGAGCCGAGGTTACCTATTTGTACGTCGCCGGATGCTAACGCGCGGACGATGCTCGCGCCGCTGTCAAACTTGCGCCAGTCAACGGTGGCTCCGCTCTCTTTAGCAAAAGTGTTATCTGCCTGCGCCACTTTGGCAGGTTCGGCGGAAGTTTGATACGCAACGGTGACGTTCACTGCCTGCGCCTGAAAGGTGATGAATGCCAGTGCGGCAAGAAGTGCGTTACGCGATGAAATAGCCATGATTGTCTGCTCCCCAGTCTTGTTATGGGGGCAGTATTTCGTTGCGGCACACTTTGATAAAGGAATTAAAAATTCTGGCTAAGAACAAAGCGTTTTTAGAAAAAAAGTGGCAATAGTTAGCTCAAAAATGCATGTAATCGTAGGCCGGATAAGGCGCTTGCGCCGCCATCCGGCAACGAATGCCTGATGCGCTGCGCTTATCAGGCCTACACCCGCTGTAAATTATTGCGATTTTGTTACATTCATTGCATAACTGCGCCGGGCTGATTGCCAGCGCTGCGCTGGCAGGCATCATAGACGCTATTGTCAGGCAAGAGAGCAATATCATGATTCATGTTGTGCTGGTGGATGACCATGTGGTGGTGCGTTCCGGCTTTGCGCAATTACTCAGTCTCGAAGATGATCTCAACGTCATCGGTCAGTTCAGCAGCGCGGCCCAGGCCTGGCCTGCATTACTGCATGACGACGTCAGCGTTGCAGTGCTGGACATCGCCATGCCGGATGAAAATGGCCTGAGCCTGCTAAAACGACTGCGGGCGCAGAAGCCCGGTTTTCGCGCCATTATTCTTAGCATTTATGACTCGCCAACGTTTGTACAAAGCGCACTGGATGCTGGCGCCAGCGGCTATCTGACCAAGCGCTGCGGACCGGAAGAACTGGTGCAGGCGGTACGTTCGGTAGGTATGGGCGGGCATTATCTGTGCGCCGATGCGCTGCGAGCCTTACGCGGCGGCGAACAGCCCGCGCAGGTCCTGGAGGTACTGACCCCGCGCGAGCGCGAAGTGTTTGATCTATTGGTCAAAGGCGACAGCGTGAAAGAAATTGCCTTTAAGCTCGACCTTAGCCACAAAACAGTACACGTCCACCGCGCGAACGTGCTGGGCAAACTGCAATGCCACAGCACTATCGATCTGGTGCATTTTGCCCTCGACCACCAGCTACTGACGGGGCATTAATGTCGCGTAACCTTCGTCATTGGGTAATCTCCCTGTTTATTCTGCTGGCCTGGGGATCGGGCTGGCTGATGCTGTGGACGCTGGGATTTTACCTGACCCACAACGGTCAACAGGCGGCATTATTCCTGCCACACGGGGTCTATCTTGCACTGTTGATTCTGCTTTCCCGCCGCTACTGGCCCGCGTTGGTGCTGCCGCCGGTACTGATGCTGTTCTGGCTGCATAGCGAGCAATTACTGAATGGCTATATCCTGCTTGTGGCCCCATTCATTAGCCTTCTTCCGGCGAGCATCGGCCAGTCATACTGGCACCGCTTCCCCCTGTACTGGCAGCGCTTGACGCTGTTGCTGACCGCCGTCACCGTCACGTCATTGCTTAATACCGCCCTGCTGTCACCGTTTATCGCAAGCCCGGCAACGTTAATTGGCCTGGCGTCGTTTACCGGCGGCGTGCTGCTGACGCCGTTTGTCTATCTGATCTATGAATTTCTGCGCCAGCAGCACCGTTATCATTTGCTCGGGTTGGATACCACCAATCCCCCACTGCGCACCTCGCTTATCATCTGGTGCAGCCTGTTTTTTATTATTGGCATTGGCACACAGATGGTGCTGTCGCCGGATATCGAGCGCCTGCTGCTGATCGTGGTGTTTTTACCGAACGTGGTAATGGCATGGAAATTTGGCTGGCAGGGCGGCGTGTTGTCCGGATTGCTCGGCAGTATGATGATCACCATCGCCCGGCAGATAGGCGTGGGGTTCAGCAATCTGCTTGAACTGGAGATTTTCCTCGCCACCCAGGCGCTACTGGGTATAGGGCTGGGGATCGCCATCAGCCGCCAGCAACATCTGGCGCAAAACTTGCACCATTATCGCCAGCGTCTGGAAGCCGAACTGACGGCACGCCGTGCGCTGACCGAACAACTGATTCGTACCGAGGAAGACACGCGAAAAAGTTTAGCGCGCGAACTACATGACGAAATAGGCCAGAACATCACCGCCATCCAGATTCAGACGCAACTGGTCAAACGCGCGCCAGGTCGCGAGCAAACGCTTGAGGCGGCGAATCAGATCAACGATCTTGCCCGGCGCATTCACCACTCCACCCGTCAGCTTCTGCGTCAGCTGCGCCCGCCCGCGCTCGATGAACTGTCTTTCAAAGATGCGCTGCATCATCTGGTGAATGAATTTGCCTTTGCCGAACGAGGAATCCGCTGCCGATTTAATTACCATCTGGAAAATACGCCAGAAAATGAAACGGTGCGCTTCACGCTGTACCGCCTGATGCAGGAACTGCTCAATAACGTCTGTAAGCATGCCGATGCCAGCGAGGTATCGATTACGCTACGCCAGCGGGAACACCGCCTGTCTCTGGAAGTCGAGGACAACGGCGTGGGTATCCTCCAGGAAAAAATTCCCGGTTTCGGTATCCAGGGGATGCGTGAGCGGGTAAGCGCCCTCGGTGGCGAACTCACGCTGGAATCGAACCACGGCACGCGGGTAATTGTTAACCTGCCCACAAATTTGCAACAAACCAGCCGCTAACCAGGAAAAAGTCTTAGTCACTGCGGACTTTCTCTCATCCCCTTTTGCTTTCACTTTCCTATAGTCAGTACAAACGGAGACCGCCATGCACGCACGCGAAACAGACCAACAATACCGGACGCTACGTCCCCGCCTGCTGATGTGTATGGTGATTGGCTACGCCGCGTTTTATCTGACGCGCAAAAGCGTCAACTATGTACTCCCGGCGCTGCAAACAGATCTGGGGCTGGATAAAGGCGATATCGGTCTGCTGGGATCGCTGTTTTATCTGACCTATGGCCTGTCGAAATTCGCCGCCGGATTGTGGCACGACAGCCATGGGCAGCGTGCATTCATGGGGATCGGCCTGTTTGCTACGGGTGTTTTGAACGTGGTGTTCGCCTTTGGTGAATCGCTGACGCTGCTGCTGGCGGTCTGGACGCTGAACGGATTTTTTCAGGGCTGGGGCTGGCCGCCCTGCGCCCGATTGCTGACCCACTGGTACTCGCGCAACGAACGCGGCTTCTGGTGGGGCTGCTGGAATATGTCGATCAACATCGGCGGGGCCATCATCCCGCTGATTAGCGCCTTTGCCGCCCTCTGGTGGGGCTGGCAGGCAGCGATGCTGGCACCAGGGATAATCAGCATGGCGTTAGGCATCTGGCTCACCCTGCAACTGAAAGGCACGCCCCAGGAAGAGGGATTACCGACGGTTGGAGAGTGGCGGCACGATCCGCTGGAGCTACGTCAGGAGCAGCAAAGCCCGCCGATGGGGCTGTGGCAAATGTTACGCACCACCATGCTGAAGAACCCGATGATCTGGCTGCTTGGCGTGTCGTATGTACTGGTCTATTTGATCCGCATTGCGCTCAACGACTGGGGCAACATCTGGCTGACGGAAAGCCACGGCGTGAATCTGCTCAGCGCCAATGCCACGGTGATGTTGTTTGAAGTCGGCGGCTTGCTCGGCGCGCTGTTTGCCGGATGGGGCTCGGATCTGCTGTTCAGCGGTCAGCGCGCGCCAATGATACTGCTGTTCACGCTGGGGCTGATGGTTTCCGTCGCCGCGCTGTGGCTGGCCCCGGTGCACCACTATGCGCTGCTGGCAGTCTGTTTCTTTACCGTGGGCTTTTTTGTGTTTGGCCCGCAGATGTTGATTGGTCTGGCTGCTGTCGAATGCGGACACAAAGCTGCGGCAGGTTCAATCACCGGTTTTCTCGGGCTGTTCGCCTATCTGGGGGCCGCGCTGGCGGGTTGGCCGCTGTCGCTGGTCATAGAATACTACGGCTGGTCGGGAATGTTCAGTTTGCTCTCGGTTGCCGCTGTTTTTATGGGTTTATTGCTGATGCCATTGCTCATTGCGGGCATTACCCCTTCTCTCAGTCAAAGGATAAAACAATGAAACTGACGCTTACCTCTACCCTGATTGCCTCTGCTCTGACGCTGGCGGCCTTCAGCAATGCGGCACAAGCCCAGGGTCGTCTGGTGGTGTATTGCAGCGCCACCAACGAGATGTGCGAAACCGAAACCAAAGCCTTCGGCGACAAATATGATGTGAAAACCTCATTTATTCGTAACGGCTCCGGCAGCACGCTGGCGAAGGTCGATGCCGAGAAGAAAAACCCGCAGGCGGATGTGTGGTACGGCGGTACGCTGGATCCACAATCCCAGGCCGGTGAAATGGGCCTGCTGCAGCCGTACAAATCGCCTAACCTCGCGCAGATCATGGAGAAGTTCCGCGATCCGGCGAAAGTAAAAGGTAACCTCTCCTCGGCGGTGTATGTCGGTATTCTGGGCTTTGGCGTTAATACTCAGCGCCTGAAAGAGAAAAACCTGCCAGTGCCGAAATGCTGGAAGGATCTGACCAAACCAGAATACAAAGGGGAAATCCAGATTGCTGACCCACAGAGTTCAGGCACCGCCTACACTGCGCTGGCGACCTTCGCCCAGCTGTGGGGTGAGGATCAGGCTTTTGATTACCTGAAACAGCTCAACGCCAACGTCTCCCAGTACACCAAATCCGGCATTGCTCCGGCGCGTAATGCCGCCCGTGGCGAAACGGCGATCGGCATTGGCTTCCTGCACGACTATTCGCTGGAAAAAGAACAGGGCGCACCGCTGGAGCTGATCTCCCCGTGCGAAGGCACCGGCTATGAAATTGGCGGCGTCAGCATCCTGAAAGGCGCGCGTAACCTCGACAACGCCAAACTGTTCGTTGACTGGGTGCTGTCGAAAGACGCCCAGGAGCTGGCATGGAAGAAAGGTAAATCCTATCAGATCCTGACCAACACCACCGCCGAGACCTCGCCGAACTCGCTGAAGCTCGACGACCTGAAGCTTATCAATTACGACATGGATAAGTACGGCTCGACCGACGTACGTAAGGCCCTGATCAATAAGTGGGTTAGCGAAGTGAAGATGGGTAAATAAGCCCACGTTGCGTTCATTTGCCGGGCGCGGCGTAAGCGCCCGCCCGGCCTGAAATACCGGAACCGCTATGTCACACACACTTGCACTCCATCCCGTGAAAAAACGGGATGCGATATTTCTTTGGGTTTTGCTCGGCTGGCTGGCGTTTGCCCTGCTGCCAAGCTGGAGCCTGGACTACGGTCTGCTGGAGTCGACGGGCGAAGAAATTCTCGCCGCCTACGGCTGGTCGCAATTCAATATCAGTTGGTTATGGTATCTGCTACCGAGCCTGCTGCTGGTGCGCCCGTTCCATGAAGCCAGACGCGAACAGCGCGGCCGCCATTATCTTGACGCAGGCTGGGCATTCTTCTGCATGGCCTTTATCGTCGCCAGCGCCACACTTGAAGGTCGCGGCTTAGGCTATGCCACCATCGTGCTTTTTGTGGCGCTGGGCGCAATTATGACCCTGGCGCTTACCCGTCTGGAATGGCTGGGCGGCGACCGTTTCGTCATCGGCTCGCTGACCGCCATTGTCGCGCTGATCGGTATTTTTATCGTCTGGCCGAGCATCGCTATTTTCATTCCGATGTTCACCAACGACGCCGGGGAATTTGCGCCACTGGCGTTTATGAATGTGCTGTCGCAGGCGCATATCATTCAGGTGATCCTCAACTCGATTATGCTGTCGATTGCCGTCGGCGTCGGCTGTACCTTCTTCGGCCTGGTACTGGCTATCTACACGACCCGTATCGCCAGACGTAGCGCCATCATCGGACGTATCTTCTCGATTCTGCCGATCGTCACCCCGCCGTTTGTCGTCGGTTTAGGCGTTACGCTGATGATGGGTCGCTCCGGTTACATCACCGAATTTATGGTCGACTGGTTCGGCTTAACCAACACCAACTGGCTGTATGGTTTTACCGGCATCTGGCTGGCGCAGGTGCTGGCCTTTACGCCGATGGCGTTTATGATCCTCGACGGGGCGATCAAGACCATTCATCCGTCGCTGGAAGAAGCGTCATACACCCTGCGTGCCAGCCGCTGGCAGACCTTTAACGGCGTGTTTGTCCCGCTACTGAAACCGGCGCTGGCGAACGCCTTTTTGATTGTGGTGGTACAGTCGCTGGCCGACTTCAGTAACCCGCTGGTGCTCGGCGGTAACTTCGACGTGCTGGCAACGCAAATTTACTTCTACATCACCGGCTCGCAGCTCGATTATCAGGCCGCCAGTACGCTGGGCGCGTTCCTGCTGCTGTTCTCGCTGCTGGTATTCTGTGTGCAGTACATGTGGATCGGCAAGCGCTCCTACGTGACGGTCTCCGGTAAATCCTACCGGGGCGACGTCCAGCCGCTGCCAGTGACGCTGGTGTGGAGCGTGGTTGCGCTGCTGGCGGTGTGGATTGCCTTTAACGCCCTGCTCTACGGCAGCATTTTCTACGGCAGTTTCACCGTTAACTGGGGCGTGGACTACACCCTGACGCTGGCGAACTTTACCAAACTGTTCGGCCAGGGGATGAGCGACGGCGCATGGCCTTCACTGCTCGACACTCTGCTCTACGCCGGGATTGCCGCGCCGATCACCGCCATCTTTGGCCTGCTGATCGCGTGGATTGTGGTACGCCAGCAGTTTAAAGGTAAAAAAACCATCGAGTTCACCACCATGCTGTGCTTTGCCGTTCCCGGCACCGTAGCGGGCGTGTCGTACATTCTGGCCTTTAACAGCGCCCCGGTGTACCTCACCGGCACTGCCGCCATCGTGATTATCTCCATGGTGATGCGTAACGTACCGGTCGGTATCCGGGCGGGCATCGCGGGCTTAGGCCAAATCGATAAATCGCTGGATGAAGCCTCGCTTAGCCTGCGTGCCGGTTCCCTGCGGACCATTACGCATATCCTGCTACCGCTGCTGCGCCCGGCGATCCTCTCGGCGCTGATCTATAGCTTTGTGCGCGCCATTACCACCGTCAGCGCCATTGTGTTCCTTGTGACGCCGGATACCCGCGTGGCGACGGCCTACATCCTCAACCGCGTGGAAGACGGTGAGTACGGGGTGGCGATTGCCTACGGTTCGATTCTGATCGTGGTGATGCTGGCGATTATTTTCATCTTTGACTGGCTGATCGGCGAATCACGTACCTCCCGTTCAAAAGCTAAAAACCAGGCGTAATGGAGCGCACTATGACTCAGAAAAATTTCGTTGAACTGCGCAACGTCACTAAACGATTTGGCAGCAACACAGTTATCGACAACATCAACCTCACCATTCCGCAGGGGCAAATGGTGACGCTGCTCGGCCCCTCCGGCTGTGGCAAAACCACCATTTTGCGCCTGGTCGCCGGGCTGGAAAAACCGAGTGAAGGCCAGATTTTTATTGATGGCGAAGACGTCACCCATCGTTCCATTCAGCAGCGCGATATCTGCATGGTGTTTCAGTCGTATGCTCTGTTTCCGCACATGTCGCTGGGGGAGAACGTCGGCTATGGCCTGAAGATGCTCGGCGTGTCGCGCAGCGAAGTGAAGGCACGGGTGAAAGAAGCGCTGGCGATGGTGGATCTGGAGGGTTTCGAAGATCGCTATGTCGATCAGATCTCCGGCGGTCAGCAGCAGCGCGTGGCGCTGGCCCGCGCGCTGATCCTCAAGCCGAAGGTGCTGCTGTTTGATGAGCCGCTGAGTAACCTGGACGCCAACCTGCGTCGCAGCATGCGCGACAAGATCCGCGAGCTACAAAAGCAGTTTGATATCACCTCGCTGTACGTTACCCACGATCAGAGCGAAGCCTTTGCGGTTTCCGATACTGTCCTGGTGATGAATAAAGGACACATCATGCAGATCGGTACGCCGCAGGATCTTTATCGTCAGCCGGCCTCACGTTTTATGGCGAGCTTTATGGGCGATGCCAACCTGTTCCCTGCCACCTTCAGCGCAGGATACGTTGATATCTACGGCTATCGTTTGCCGCGCCCGCCGCACTTTAACGATCACGGGGAAGGGATGGTCGGCGTGCGCCCGGAAGCGATCACGCTCAGCGATCGCGGCGAGGAGAGCCAGCGCTGCGCGATCCGCCACGTCGCCTATATGGGCCCTCAATATGAGGTCACGGTGGAGTGGCATGGACAGGAGATCTTGTTGCAGGTCAACGCCACGCGCCTGCAGCCGGACGTCGGCGAGCAGTATTATCTCGAAATCCATCCGTACGGCATGTTTGTTCTGGCGGATGCGGCATAACGTTTTGTGGCTTTGTAGGCCGGATAAGGCGCTTGTGCCGCCATCCGGCAATGCCTGATGCGCTGAGCTTATCAGGCCTACAGTGAACGATGTAGGCCCGATAAACTCTCAGCGCTGCGCGTTCAGCTCAGCAATATCCTTCGGCGTGGTGCGACAGCACCCGCCGATCAACCGTGCGCCAGCGGCCTGCCACTGCGGCAAATAATCCGCCAACTGCGCACAATGCTCACCGTGATGATGCCAGGTTTTGCTTGCCGCATCATAATGCTCGCCTGAGTTTGGATACACCACCAGCGGCAGCGCCGTTAAGCCGTGCAGATGCTGCAATGCGGCAGTGGTCTTTTCCAGCGCAATACAGTTAATGCCTAACGCCACTACCTGCGGATAACCCACCAGCAACGCCACCACGTCGCGTAGCGGGGTACCGTCGCTCAGGTGCTCGCTGTCGCGCAGGGTAAATGAGAACCACGCCCGAGCACGCGGATACGCGGTCAACAGCTCAGCCAGCGCACCAATCTCGGTAAAATTCGGCAGGGTTTCACAGGCCAGCAGATCGGCCCCGGCATCCAGCAACGCTTCCACGCGCGGACGGTGAAATGCCTGAAATTCCTCAACGCTACGTTGGTAATCGCCACGATACTCTGATCCATCCGCCAGATACGCGCCATAAGGCCCGACGGATCCTGCCACCAACAGCGTCCCCGCCTGCGGGTTCTCAGCCAGCCAGGCTTCACGCGCTTTACGTGCCAACTCCACGCTTTTGCCAATCAGCGCTTTCGACTGCGCTTCATCCAGGCCGCGCGCGGCAAAACCTGCTGGCGTGGCCTGATAGCTGGCGGTGATCGCGCATTGCGCCCCCGCCCGGTAATAATCAAGATGTACTTCACGGATAAGCTGCGGGTTTTCGACCAGCACTTTGGCTGACCACAGGCTGTCAGCTAAATCACAACCGCGCGCTTCCAGCTCCGTCGCCATCGCACCATCCAGTAACAGGAAATCCTGTTTGTCGAGGATGGCGCTTAACGGATTATTCTGCGACATGTTCTGGCTCCTGTTTTGACGGAAATAAGCCCTCACACTATCACAGACATACCCGCAAGGCTCCGCGCTCACCCGCAATTATGGCGATGTGTCTACCCTGCTCCAGACGCAGATGCCCGCGTCGGGCACTCCACTCCGGACGATCGCTTAAGCACCGTTAGCCGGGATCGGCATCTGCGATTTACGGCTCATCAGAATAAATACCGCCAGGCCCGCCAGCAAAATCCCCGGCGCAGACGCCGCCATCACGCCCACCGTTCCGGTGCCCAGCGCTAACATTTTCCCGGCCAGCAGCGGGCCGCTCATCGCGCCCAAACGTCCGACGGCGACGGCGGTGCCCACGCCGGTGGCGCGGATCTGCGTGTTGTAAAATAACGGCGCCAGCGCATACAGCACGCTTTGCCCACCGGTGGCAAACATCCCCGCGACAAATCCCGCCATCAGCATACCGCTCAATGACGACACCGTCCCCAGCGCCAGTAGCGAAGCCAACATCCCGGTGTAGATCAGCAGCGACATCACCACCGGACGCAGTTTGTCCATCAACGCCCCGAGAATTAACGTCCCGCTGGCCGCGCCGATTTGCAGAGCAAACATCACGCCTGCTGCCTGCGAGGGCTGAAACCCCTGCTCCACCAGCAGCATCGGTAGCCAGTTGATCAGCATATACACCACCAGCAGGGTGAAGAAATAGCACAGCCACAGCAGCAGCGTAGCGCTCGCCGTCGCTGGCGCAAACAGGGCGCGCAACGGCGCGGCAGCCACCTGCGTTTGTTGGGTATAAACCTGCGATTCCGGCAGCCAGCGCATCAACAACGGAACCAGCAGCAGCGGGATCACCCCACCAACCCAGAACACCGTTTGCCAGGCGGAGGCGAGCCCGCTAAACCCAAGCGCCGCCGCCAGCGCCGCGCCAATCGGTACGCCGCAATACATCAGGCTCACCGCCGTGCCGCGAAAACGTGGACCCGCCGCTTCGGAGGTCAGCGCAATCAGATTCGGCAATGCCGCGCCCAGCCCGACGCCGGTCATCAGACGGGCAACGACCAGCGACGAGAAATCCCAGGAAATCGCCGTCGCCAGCGAGAACAGGCCGAACAGCGCCACGGAGGCAATGAGAATACGCTTGCGGCCATAGCGATCGGCCAGTATACCGCCGACCAACGCGCCGGGCAGCAGGCCGAGAATGCCCGCGCTGAAGATCCAGCCCATCTGCATTTTATCCAGCGCAAACGCATGAGCGATACCGACGGCAGCGATCCCGGCGGCCTGGAGATCCAGCCCTTCCATCAGCGCGACTAAAAAACACAGCCCGACGGTCAACGTCAGGCGCCAGGATGCGGGGGTACGGGTAGTCATAAGATGTACCTCTGAGGTCACGATGCAGGTGAATCGCGGCTGATACATTGCCAGCCGCGTAATCATTTTTATTTGCTGTTACGCAGATCCAGCGCCACGTCGACGATCATATCTTCCTGGCCGCCCACCATTCGGCGCTTGCCCAGTTCAACCAGAATATCGACCGCGCTCAGGCCATAACGCGCCGCCGCCACTTCGCAATGACGCAGGAAGCTGGAGTACACCCCGGCGTAGCCCAGCGCCAGCGTTTCGCGATCCACCCGCACCGGGCGGTCCTGCAGCGGACGCACCAGATCGTCGGCAGCATCCATCAGCGCATACAGATCGGTGCCGTGCTGCCAACCGAGCTTATCCGCAGCAGCGATAAACACTTCCAGCGGCGCATTGCCCGCGCCTGCGCCCATCCCCGCCAGGCTGGCGTCGATACGATCGCAGCCCTCTTCCACCGCAGCAATCGAGTTCGCCACACCGAGACTGAGGTTGTGGTGCGCATGCATTCCGGTTTCCGTCTCCGGCTTCAGTACCGCTTTCAGGGCGCGGAAGCGGGCGCGAATATCGCTCATGTTCATCGCCCCGCCGGAATCGACCACGTAGATACAAGTCGCGCCGTAGTTTTCCATCAGCTTCGCCTGCTGCGCCAGATTTTCCGGCGTGGTCATGTGGCTCATCATCAGAAAGCCGACGGTATCCATACCCAATTCGCGTGCATATTGAATATGCTGGGCCGACACGTCCGCTTCGGTGCAGTGGGTCGCCACGCGTACCACCCGCGCCCCGGCCTGATACGCATTTTTCAGGTCGTGAATAGTACCGATCCCCGGCAGCAACAGCGTGGCGATCTTAGCGTGCTGCACCACGTCCGCCGCCGCTTCAATCCACTCGAGATCGCTGTGCGCGCCAAAGCCGTAGTTAAAGCTGGAACCTTGTAAACCATCACCATGCGCCACTTCAATAGAATCGACCCGCGCATCATCCAGCGCTTTCGCAATCTGGCGCACGTTTTCCAGCGAATACTGGTGACGAATGGCGTGCATACCGTCACGCAGGGTCACGTCAGAGATATAGAGTTTTTTACCGTTCATGCTGCTTCTCCTGCCTGACGGGTGAGTGACTGCGCCATCTTCTCAGCGGTCGCCAGCGCGCTGGAGGTCATAATGTCGAGGTTGCCCGCATAAGCTGGCAGGTAGTGCGCCGCACCTTCGACTTCCAGATACACCGCGGTTTTCAGCCCGGAGAACTGGCCGATACCCGGCAGATTCACCGGTTTATCCTGTGGAATGACTTCAAACTGCACGCGCTGTTTCAGGCGATAACCCGGCACATAGGCCTGTACCGCCGCCGCCATCTCGTTGATAGACGCCTCAACTTCAATCTCGGAGGCCGCTTCACTCAGTACATACACCGTGTCGCGCATCATCAGCGGCGGTTCGGCCGGGTTAAGCACAATGATGGCTTTACCTTTTTCGGCGCCGCCGACGACTTCAATCGCCTTTGAGGTGGTTTCGGTGAACTCATCAATATTGGCGCGAGTGCCCGGCCCCGCAGATTTACTGGCGATCGAGGCAATAATTTCGGCGTAATGGACTTTTGCCACGCGCGAGACTGCCGCCACCATCGGGATAGTCGCCTGCCCGCCGCAGGTCACCATATTGACGTTCTGCTGGACAACGTTAGCCTCCAGATTCACCACCGGCACGCAGTACGGACCGATCGCCGCAGGTGTCAGGTCGATCAGGCGGATCCCCGGTTTAACGGCGCGCAGCGCAGCATCGTTCTTCACATGTGCCCCCGCGCTGGTGGCGTCAAACACGATGTCGATATCGGCAAATTCCGGCATGGCGATAAGCCCGGTCACCCCTTCATGGGTGGTGGCAACGCCCATGCGTCGAGCGCGCGCCAGACCATCGGATTGCGGGTCAATCCCCACCATCACCGCCATCTCCAGATGCACGCCGTGGCGCAGAATTTTAATCATCAAATCGGTGCCGATGTTGCCGGAGCCGATAATGGCGACTTTACGCTTACTCATGACTGACTTCCTTTTGTAACCGCCGCTGAAAAAGTGGCGGCAACTGAACCAATACCGTCGATATGGGCTTCAAAACGATCGCCCGCATTCACTGATACCATCGGGCCTAACGCCCCGGTGAGAATGATGTCCCCCGCACGCAGCGGCTCGCCGAGGCTGGCCATTTTGCGCGCCAGCCATACGGCGGCGTTGATCGGATGCCCCAGACATTCGCTGCCGCGCCCGCTGGAGACCTCTTCGTGATTGCGCGTCATTTTCATCGCGCAGTTTTTCAGATCTAACCCTGCCGGACGCTGCGCCGGGCCGCCGACCACATACACGCCGCAGGAGGCGTTATCCGCCACGGTATCGACAAACTTTATTGACCAGTCGCGGATACGGCTGCCAACCACTTCCAGCGCGGGCAGCACCCACTCGATGGCGTTATACAGCTCATCAAAAGTGGTGTCGGCATTGGGCAGATCGCGGTTCAGCACCAGCGCAATTTCCGCTTCAATACGCGGTTGCAGTACACGCGAAAACGGAATGGTGTCGTTATCGCCGTAGCACATGTCGGCAAACAGCGTGCCGAAATCCGGCTGATCGACGCCCAGCTGTTGTTGCACTTTCGGGTGCGTCAGCCCCACTTTGCGCCCAACCACGCGCCGCCCGCGCGCCACGCTGTCCTGCACGTTGATGCGCTGAATGGCATAGGCCGCGTCGGCATTGTCCACGCCAATCAATTCGCGCAGCGGGGCGATAGCTTCCCCTTTTTCCTCTGCCTGGCGTAAATCAGCAGCTAACTGCTCAAGATTAAGATTCGTCATGTCAGTTCCTTAAGGGCGTGCGAGGAAGTTCAGCACCAGTTGGTTAAATGCATCCGCATGTTCCCATTGCGCCCAGTGCCCGCAGTCGCGGTAGATGTGCAGTTCAGAACCGGCAATCCCGGAGAGCAGGCGCAGACCGGCGTCCATCGGCACGAACCGGTCGTTGCGGCCCCAGACAATCAGGGTCTGCGCCTTGATTTCACCCAACCGCGGACTGAAATCCGGGAACTGTTTCGGGTTGGCTTCCAGGCTCTGGACAAAGTTTTCCAGGTGATCGCGGCGCGACAGCATGTTATTCAGACGCGCCTCAAACAGCGCTTCAGTCAGGTCACTGGTGTCGAAGACAAAGATCTCCATCATCAGCTTGAGGTTTTCGATGGTCGGCTCACGATACAGCTGATTCAGACGCTTGATGCCTTCGGTCGGCATCGGGGTAAACAGGCTCATGCCGCCCGTTCCACCGCCCATCAGTACCAGCTTGCCCACGCGCTCCGGCCAGGTGAGAGTAAACGCCACTGCACTGTGTCCGCCCATTGAGTTACCCAGCAGGTGGATTTTCTGAATATCCAGCTGATCGACCACGCTTTTCAGAATGCGGGCGTTGAGATCGGATCGCGAACCGCGGTTAACGATCCCATCGCTTTTCCCCCAGCCAGGGCAATCCAGCAGGATCACCCGGTATCCGGCCTCAACCAGCGGATCGATGTTGCGGCTGAAGTTCGCCCAGCCCGTCGCGCCAGGACCTGAGCCGTGCAGTAGCACCACGGTCTCTTCGCCCTGCCCACAGTCATTGAAATGTACGCGCAGGGTTTCGCCTGCCTCCTGCACCTCCAGAAAACGGCTGGTGGCGGCTTCGGTTTGCGGTTGGTAAGTCATGATTTTCTCCTGCATATTCAGTTCTGTTTCAGTTCTGTGTGGTGGCGCTCAGGGAGCCGAATCCGGCGATCCACTCCGGGATCGGGCGATAGTAACGACCTTCGCTGCGCCAGTTGCCAAAGGCAGAAATGGCAGCGAAAGCGGCAACCCAGGTTTTCACTTCGTGCGTTGATTTGCCCGCCATCGCGGATAGCTCTTCATTGCTGACCGTGTCCAGTTCCTGCAAACGTCCCTGCTCAAGCAGGGTCATAAAGCGGTTATCCCAGACGGGGTTAAGCGGATGCAGTGTGTGCTGGTCTTGCACAAATTTTTCGGCGGCGCTGATCACTCGCTGCTGGCGCAATTCACGCTCGTTCTCGGGTAACTGTTTGCCGCTGCCGAGCAGACGGTCGCGCATATGGGCATCGGCCTTCGCCAGCTCCGGCACCGGTGGCTGATGCGACAGTCCACCAGAACCTAAAAACAGCACGCGTTTATTCAGCGAACTGGCGAAACGACCAATGGCTTCACCGAGCATGCGGGTACGCTGAAAGCCCGGCAGCGGCGTGGCGACGCCGTTAATAAACACCGGTAACACCGGCACCTTATCCAGACCGCCGAGCAAAAACTCCAGTGGCTGCGCAAAGCCGTGATCGACCTGCATGTTGTAGGACACGGCAAGATCGATACCGCTTTTCATCACCGCATGGGCGCAGGCCTCAGCGAGATCGGTGGGCACCGGCAGTTCCCCAGCGGCGCTGCCGAAATCGCCAATTGCGGTGGCTCCTACGCCTAAACAGAACGGCGGCATCACATCGTAGAAAAAACCGTTGTAGTGATCGGGGGCAAACAGCACCACCAGCTCAGGGTCGAACGCCGCAATACGTGCGCGGGCGCTGGCGATCACGCCGTTAACTTCATCAAGCACGGCCTGCGCCGGGTCGACATAGCCCACCAGCGGCGAGTGGGAAAGACAGTGAAGATAAGCGTGCATATCAGGCTACCTTTTCAACAGGAAGATCGGTATTTACGCGGGTGAGCGTCATCACCGACGCCAGTTTATTCAGGGTGTTGCCCAGGGTTTGCGGAATAGCGATGGCCGCCACAAAGCGGTCCGGGCGCATCACCACCAGTGCGGCATTGTGTTGGGCAAACCACGCGCGCAGACGGTTTTGCGTATCGCCAATGCGGATAACGCCGTCATGGTTATCCTGATCGGTATGTATCTGCGTATCCGGCACCACCTGGATAAACCGCGTCCCCAGCGCCTGCCACTGTTGGATCTGCACTTCACTCATGCCCCACAGCGGATTACAGCCCCAGCCAATCACCGCGAAATTCGGGCCGATGACGTTGTCGAGCAACGTCACTTCGCCGGTTTCCAGCGTGACCTTCGGCTGGATAAACATCTTGCCGACTGGCGAGGTTTTCACGTCACCTTCACGCACCAACGCCCCAATGTGGTACTGCGGCATCGGCTTAAAACGCATTTCCAGGAAGTAACGTTTGACCGGTGGGATGTAGTTCAGCAGCCAGGAAACTCCGTCGCGTACCGCGCCGTGCCAGCGTTTTGGCGGCGCCAGCACGTTGCCTGCGGTAACCGACAAATCAATCATCGCTTTGGCGTGATCGCGGCGCTCCTGCTGGTAGGTATCCAGCAGCGCATCACCGGCTTTGCCATTAATCACCAGCGCCAGTTTCCACGCCAGATTGAAGGCATCGCGCATACCGCTGTTGTACCCCTGCCCCTGCCAGACCGGCATAATGTGCGCCGCGTCGCCCGCCAGCAGCACACGGTCAATACGAAAGCGTTCGGCCAGCCGGGCGTTATGGGTGTACACGCGCTGGCGGATCAGCTCGACGTTATCCGGGTTCGGCAGCACTTTGCTCAAGAGTTGGCGCATATTCTGCGGCTCGCTAAGCTGGGCTTCGGTTTCTCCCGGCATCACCATAAATTCAAAGCGGCGCACCGCATGCGGCAGCGCCGCAGAAACATACGGGCGCACCGGATCGCAGCACAGGTACACATGCGGCGTACTCAGCGGATCGTTGGCGATATCCACTACAATCCACTGATTCGGTGCGGTTTTACCTTCAAATGGCACATTCAGCGAGCGCCTGACGTTGCTGGCGCCACCGTCGCAGGCCACCAGCCACTGGGCCTTCACCGTTTCCCGCTGGCCGTCCGGCGCTTTCAGGTTCAGCGTCACTTCGCCATTTTGCTGGCTGAAGGCTTCCAGTTCGCGAGAAAACAGGCAACGCACGTTGGGGAAACGTGACAGCCCTTCCAGCATCACCGCATCTACCTGCGGCTGAATGAACGCATTGCGGCGCGACCAGCCAAATTCGTCGGTCATCGGCTGGATATCGGCAAAGCAGCGGCCTTTCGGGGTAAGAAAGCGCATCGCGTGCCACGGCGTGGTGTGTGGCAAAACGTTCTCGACCAGACCAACGGACTGCATGGTACGCAGCGCTTCATCGTCAATACCGATGGCGCGGGGATAGTCGATCAGCGTGTCGAGCTTCTCTACCACCAGTACCTCAATACCCATCTGACCAAGATAATTCGCCATCATCAGCCCTACCGGGCCGGCTCCAGCAATCGCTACCTGCACGGTGTGCTGCACTGCGGGTTGGATATCAGGATTTATAGTTGTCATTTCAGAACCTCACTACTCGGACAAAACGCAATTGCAGGCCCTGGTGAGGCGCAATTTGTTTTGTTAAAAATATGTGAATAATTTTTATTGTGCGGTCAGTATAGAAGTGAGTTTTTGCGCTACAATCAAAACATGCCTGGATGTGCACTAAGTGCACAACGTTGTTTTATCTGTAGATTTGTCAATGAATATAAAAAGTGACGACGGTACTGAATACAAAACCGTGCGCGGATTAACGCGCGGGTTAATGTTATTAAATATGTTAAATCGGCTTGACGGTGGGGCCAGCGTTGCCCTGCTTGCCGAGCTAAGCGGCCTGCACCGCACCACGGTCAGACGTCTGCTGGAAACGTTGCAGGATGAGGGGTACGTCCGGCGCAGCCTGTCCGATGACAGCTTTCGCTTAACCATTAAAGTCCGTCAGCTCAGCGAGGGATTTCGTGACGAGCAGTGGATTTCTGCGCTCGCCGCTCCGCTGTTGGGGGATTTGCTGCGCGAAGTCATCTGGCCGACCGACGTGTCCACACTGGACGTTGACGCGATGGTAGTACGTGAAACCACCCACCGCTTCAGCCGTCTGTCATTTCACCGGGCGATGGTCGGACGTCGTTTACCGCTGCTGAAAACCGCCTCCGGCCTGACCTGGCTGGCATTTTGCCCGGAGAATGAACGTCAGGAACTGATTGAAATACTGGCCTCAAGACCGGGAGAAGAGTTCCAGTTAGCCCGCGAACCGCTGAAGCTCGACGCTATTCTGGCCCGCGCACGTAAAGACGGCTTTGGACAGAACTATCGCGGGTGGGATCAGGAAGAAAAAATCGCCTCCATCGCCGTTCCCATCCGCAGTGAACAGCGGGTTATCGGTTGTCTGAACCTGGTGTATATAGCCAGCGCCATGAGCATCGAGCAGGCAGCGGAAAAGCATCTTCCGGCCTTACAAAAAGTGGCGAAACAGATAGAGGACGGCGTGGAGTCACAGGAGATTTTGGTTGCCGGGAGGTGAAGTAAATCACATTTGTTAGGTATAGGAGCGTCAGGCTTAAGGATGGCTGGGGCAAATAGCGACATCATGTCATTTAGGTTAGTTTACACTATATTGTCACATATAAATGGCAATCATCGATTAAGCAATCGATGATTGCCAACAGGATTGAAATCAAAATGGCATATTACACTGGCTGATTAAACTCAACATAAACTGTATAGTTCTCATCTTGCTCTCGATTGAGATCCACGCTTGCGCCTATTGAACTTTTGAACGCATTCATGCCAAATCCTAAACGTCCCTCTTTAGTCGATGAGAATACGCTCTTCTTTTTTAGTTCCAGTTCTGCACTAAGGCAACCACCCTTTTCCCTTGCAAATACAATGCTTTCCCATGATGGTTCATACGGTAACCAGCTAAATGCTGATCTATCAAGTTCCTTACCTTTTTTCCATTCACAACCAGCTAAAGTAATAACTCGTTTAGCGCTACCGATATCCGTGGTCGCTGAATTTAATTTTATGTTAGTCTCAGCTGAACTAACAGGTAATGCAGCATCAATTTCTACTTTAGCATCACTTAATAAATTCGATTTATTTTCCTTGCGAAATTCTATTTTCGTCGCACCCAGACTTACAAATACTCTTATCATCTCAGCCTCTCGTTCCTGAAGCAGGATATCATCCAAGCTGTCACTGAGGATATAAAGATCTTTTTTAGACTCATTATCCTCTGACAGAGGGTGTTTAATGTAAGCTTGATTTATCTGAGGATGACCAGGTTGAAAACGGTAATTTTCCTTTAAGGCCATATCGATAGTCATACTTATACGTTTTAAATATTTATCGAAAGAACTTGCAGATTGTCTCAAGCTGGCAACGGAAACATCTTCTTCATCTTTTTTTGAAAACAATTGATATAAAGAATAAGCGGCAGGTGCTGCGTTCACAAGAACGGCGACAGGTAATGGTAACAATCTCGCAGCCATTTCAAGCGCAATATTGGCCACTAAAGGATTTATCATTTTACGATCACTATTTTCTGTCTCGCAATTCCCTTTAGAAGCGGTAAATGGCTTTCCTTTTTTCACTGTATTTTCGAGAGGTATTTCTTCGCCATCAGAAATTAGCGTCGTAATTATTTCCTCGGTCGAGGGTTCATCTTGAAGATCTTCATCCACAATAAATATTAAATTTTTCATCTTACCTCCAGGCTTAAAATATTCCTATTTTTCGTTGTCACTTTATACATACACATAATATATAGCCAACAAAAACTCTGTGTGATAAACACCAAATTTTTCTCACAAAAAAAATAAAAGCAAAAAATAATCAATTATTAATATATTTTTTACATTCTTCCGTTTTTGCAAAGACATCATCATCTCGACAAGCGATTTTTACTGCATCGACAAAATTGCTATTGCTTATAGGAGTCCAGAAATTATTAACAATTAAATATTTTTGACGTTTAACACCATCTCTAAGCTTTAGATTTATTAACGCAGATTCAAGCTTTGCCATGTATTTATTATTTGACTTCGTCCTATATTCAGCAAATACTACAACATACTCCGGCTCTACATAATTCCTCGCCACCAAAGGTGGGACAAAGAAATTCACATCAGACTTCGCAGCTAATACGTAGCCATTCATTTCTTTATACTCATACGCAGGCATAAAGGATATATTCCTCCCAGGAATTGAAACACCATTCTTAGTAAAAACACCGGTGATATCTTTAGTTATTTTATATATTACTTTTTGTTCAAAATCAGGAATTATTCTGAAAGACTCAATAACCTGGTCGGTAGAACTTTTATTCGTTAAGTTAAATTCATAACTTCTTCCAGAAGATTTAACGTACTTGACCTCTACATCTCCAGTCAAAAAATCGAAAACATAGGTAACAGCAAATGTAAGCCCACCAGTAGCTGAGAGCCATAAAATAAAACCACTTAATTTTTTGAGAAAAGATTTAGGTACACTCTTATCCTTTTGCTTTTTTTTTGACGGATTAGATTGCGGAGCCTTTCGTTTATTATTTCTTCCCATTTTTATTTATTCATCTCGATGATTATAATTTTGATGGATGAATGTTTGTATTTTTCCACTATAGAGTAACAGACATAATCATCCACTTTGATTAGTCATATGTTACTTTACAATTATTTTTTTACAACCGTTTACTGTATCGAAGTGGCTGTAGATGGCTACTAAATATGGTTAATATCTGGAGTTATTTGGAATCATTTGACGATTAACGAAGCGCATTTACATAATATAACTACACATTCTGTAAAATTAACAGGATTATCCTGATTATTAGATTTTAGATAGATTATCAATAGCTCAGGAACGTGGTTTATCGACATCTCGGAGATATCGTTGGATGAGGCGAATGTGCAGAAAGCGCTTGAGGTCTATGAAGCTCTGAGAGGAAAGCTTAAATAGCCTTACGTTATTCACGGTCTCCTTTAACGAGGCCGGGATACAGAACAAAAAAATCGCCAGATTTGGTAGTTAAAGCTACATTGAATTCAGAACTCACTGGTATGACCACAAAGATAAGGCTCAACGAATGAATTCAATAATAATACCCGTAAATGAAGGCGGATTTCTGTCTGCCAAGATCTGGGAAAGAAGTGATGCCAAAGCGATCGTTATTCTTCACCCAGCCACGGCGGTGGTACAGGCTTTTTATAAGGGATTTGCAGAGTACCTTTTTAATCAGGGATTCAGTGTCATCACTTACGATTACCGTGGAACGGGCCGCTCAAAATCCGGGAAGCTCCGTAGCTACAGCATCTCAATGTCAGACTGGATCGAGCAGG
Source organism: Citrobacter sp. EC_71 (assembly GCF_019584005.1). NCBI lineage: Bacteria > Pseudomonadati > Pseudomonadota > Gammaproteobacteria > Enterobacterales > Enterobacteriaceae > Citrobacter > Citrobacter sp. EC_71. The sequence continues at coordinate 3,697 of NZ_VDAY01000029.1, read as the reverse complement.
ACGTGGGCTGCATTACTACCTGGGCTAAAACGCGTTTCCCCGGACTTAACCTGCTGGCGGTAGGACACAGTGTCGGCGGGCATGCGGTTCTGCTTTCCACGGCCACCTCCGCCCTGCACGCGGCCGTCATTGTGGCCTCCCATGCCGGGGTGACGAGCACAATAAAACAAACGGCAGAGAAGGTGCGGGTCTGGTGCCTGCTGCGTGTTCTGGCCCCTGTTCTTTGCCGTATCTTCGGGTATATGCCTGCCAGGCGCCTTGGGCTGGGCGAAGATTTGCCAGCTCCCGTGATGCTTCAGTGGGGACGCTGGAGCGCAATGCCGGGTTATTTCTACGACGATCCAGACTGGGATGCACGCCAACGGGCAAGTGAGATAACCTTACCTTTACTGGTGATGGGTTTTGATGACGACCCGTGGGCTAACCCTGAAGCCATTGCATCCCTGATGGAGCCAGTGCAAAACGCAAAAATCGAACATCGCGAAATTCGGCACGCAGATTTTGGTCTTTCTTCCGTGGGACACATGGGCTTTTTTCGGACGCGGAGTGCGGAGAAATTATGGCCTATCGTCGGTCAGTGGCTGGCGAGACAGAACCAAAATTGAGCCAGCAGATATTTACTTTTTTCTGCCGTACTGTCTGGCCAGATATACTTTTTATAACAAATCTATTCGTTAAAAAAATCTGCCACAATGACAGATTTCTTTAATTTAGAATTAGAGATTTGCAACGTTATGATATACTTTTTGAACATCATCGTCATCTTCAAGGGCATCAACAAGCCCTGCAAAGATTTCTAAATCTTCTGCCGACAGTTCAATTTCTGATTGAGCAATCATTTCTAATTCTGTTGTTGAGAACTCTGTAATTCCCGCTGCTTTTAACGCTGCAATGCCTTTATGAAGGTCGGTAGACTCAGTATAAATAATGATATTGCCTTCATCTTCGGTGACATCACGAACATCGACTTCAGCTTCAAGCAAAGTTTCAAAAATGTGGTCAGGATCAGTGCCTTTAAATACGATCACACCAGTATTGTCAAACATGTAGCTGACAGAACCTGCCGCCCCGATATTCCCGCCTTTTTTATTGAAGATTGAGCGAATATTAGCAATTGTGCGGTTAACGTTTGAAGTCAGGGTTTCAGCGATAATCATGGAACCACTTGGACCAAAGCCTTCATAACGCCCTTGCATGAACGTTTCGTCGCTGCCACCTTTGGCTTTATCAATCGCTTTATCAATAACGTGCTTGGGAACCTGGGCTTGTTTCGCACGTTCAATAACGAATTTTAAAGCAGTGTTTAATTCTGGGTCTGGATCACCTTGTTTAGCAGCTGCATAGATTTCCACACCAAATTTTGAATATACTTTAGACGTTGCACCGTCTTTAGCCGTTTTTTTACCAACAATATTGGCCCATTTACGTCCCACTGGAATGCACTCCCCGAAAATTTATTTACATTACGCGCAGATTAATAAACCGCGAGTTTTCTCCACCATATTATATCATGATGTGTAAATTCTCGTCTATGAGAAATAAAAATACCCCAACTTCATGAGATGCTACTTTTATTTAATCAATAATTAACATTATGAATAGATTATTACCAGACTCCGTCCTGATTCTTTTGTTTTTATCCTAGCTAATTGGACCACAGCGATAATAAGGACGCGGAGCCAGCAACGGCTTCAGCAATTGAATAACGTTTTCTGCTCTGAGCGAGCGGTTTCTAACATCCTCTGCGCTCAGAGCAACAACATCCGCATGGAGCAATGGATAGCAGAGTTGCGGCACTTATCAGTCTGAAGAGCTTCAGACCTTAAGCAGTTTCACTGTCGCCTCGATGTCGATTTCATCTTCGGAGAAAATCAGCGTCGTGCCCTGGAAAGTGGTGATAGCCAGTTTTTTCAGCTTACGCATTTCACCTGGCTTCACCTCTGATTTCGGCCGGATGCTGTTCATCAGCACGCCGACAGACAGCACCGCGTTTTCTTTATCAATACGGGTCTCAACAGGGACTTCTTCGCTGTATACCAGGTACGACTTGATCGCCGTGAGCTTCAGACGTTCGCCAGCGATATAGATGTATTTACTGTCTGGTATGACCTTCACCGCATAGGCAGACAGACCTTTGTTGTTGGTGGTCGGTTCAAAGGTTACCGCCGCGTCTTTCTTGATCAGCTCAGGATTAGCAACCTTAATCACATGAAAATAGCGGTTATCGCCATTTTCATCTTTGATAAATCCAAAGCCTTTATCTTTAAACCACGTTGTGATTGTTCCGTTCATTGCTGTTTCCACCTGATTAAATCTAATACTCGCAAAGTATATCTACTGAATTTGCGCGCAGTGTAAAACACAGACCACGTCTTTGGCTACTCGTTACCCCAGCGATTGAGGAACTCTGCGATATCGTCGATACGCTGCGCGTCGACACCGGCCACGGTTGCCATCTCCTGCTGCGCTTCTTCGCTAATCTCTTCATTGTTCATTAAACGGGTGATCAGTTGCTGGAAGTAGTGCGCCAGCGCGTCGCGTTCGGCATCGCTTACCGGCTTTGCGGCTTCGGTCGCGTACTCGTCGGCGATATCATAATATTTTAGCGGAATGTCGTTGTTCATGAGGTGCTCCGGGGTGAATGCCTGTGCCAGCAGTTGTCTGCCGCGTCTGATGTGAATCATAGCATTCTTATTTCATAGTTCGCGATCTGTTTTATTGGCTGCAATATATTGCATTTAACCAATATACTTTCTGAAGCCGCTTCGCATTTATTTTATTCAGTTCGGTATAATAACTTTAGTGAAATAAAAGTGTAATAAAGAAAGTTTTTTATTTTAATCGCAGCGCGAAGATACCTTAATAAACATAAAGTGACCCTATAGTTAAAAACCTTTCCTGGTGTGCTACATGATTTAGGCGATTTACCGCTAATTTAACGCAAGCAAATAAAGATTCACCCCGTAGGCCTGATAAGCGCAGCGCATCAGGCAGTGACACGCCGCAGTCCCCTTTCGAATAAAGGCTAACCAAACTCCCCGCTGCATTCCAGCCTACCGTTCATGCACTAAGCCAACAATGACTACGCTTGCTGGATCTATTGTGCCATCCGCCAGGTAGCCAATTCCTGCATTTGCCCCGCGCCCGGTCCCCACATCGCCTGGGCACTGTCAGGGAGCAGAGCCACTGCACCTGTTGCCAGCGCAAGTCCTACCGCATCACGCTCATTTATCACTTTCTGACAGGCGGCTCCACCAGGGTTATCAGAACAACTCGCCATATCTATACCATGCTGACGTATCCATGCTGCCTGCGCGTCCTCATTTCCACCAAGAAGATTATTCTCAACTACATCTTTTCGTTTTTATAATAAATATACCAGCATCCGATACCAGCTATCAAACCACCAAAGGAAGCACCTCTAATAAGCCTTAAAAAGCCAGGAAGATATGTTGTGAGTGGAACATCACGCACAACATATAGATATAGCTTTGCAGCAAAATACATCACGAAAACAATAATATCAGCCGTTACTACGAACGCAAAAATGAGGGTAATCAGTAATAAAAACCATCTTTTGAAGGTCATTTTGATTTACCCTCATTAACTTCACTATTGTTAGGGTCTACTAAAACATTGAATACCTCACCTGCGACTCCACCAGAAAATGTACCCGCTATGCCAGGAATAGGGCTTA